>NZ_JBHFEI010000004.1:0-370492 GCF_041928815.1 Ensifer soli
CCGCCTTCACGCCAAAGGAATGCCGACACTATTTCGAGGCCGCAGGATATGACCCGGAATAAGTCGAATCTGCTCTAGAGGCGGCGGCGCCGGGAACGGTGCCGCCGTTTTCGTATGCGGGAGATCAGCCGCGCGGCGCGGCGGCGCGGGCGAGCCGGTCGAGGATCGCCTCGCCGAGGCCCTCCGGCGGCATCGGCGCGAAGGCGATGGCCGTTGCGCCCGTCGCATCGGCCTGCTTCATGAAGGCGAAGAGGTTGGCCGCCGCTTCGGCAAGGTCGCCGGACGGGCTGAGGTCGAGGACGACGGTTGCCGCCTCCTCTCCCGCAATCCGCCTGCCGCCGAAGCGGATCAGCGCCTCTCCGGGCCGGACCGCGGTCGCATCGAGCCGCACCGTCGCCGCCGGCGCATAATGCGAGGCAAGCATGCCCGGCGCCTCGATCGCCGCGCCCGGCCGTTCCGGCCGGATCAGCCGCGTGCCGGTCAGCGCTTCGATCGCGGCGGCGTCGAGCCCGCCGGGGCGCAGAAGCCTGACGCCGTCCGCCTCCACCTTGACGATGGTCGATTCGAGCCCGACCGGGCAGGGGCCGCCGTCGAGGATCAGCGGCAGCTTGTCACCGAGATCGGCGGCGACATGGGCGGCGCTGGTCGGGCTGATCGCGCCGGAGGTGTTGGCGCTCGGCGCTGCGAGCGGCCGGCCGTAGCGCCGGATCAGCGTGCGGGCGAACCCTTTCGGCATGCGCAGGCCGACCGTGTCGAGCCCCGCGGTGGCGAGGTCGTGGATCGTGCTGGTCGCGGCAAGCGGCAGGACGAGGGTCAGCGGTCCCGGCCAGAAGGCGTCCGCCAGCCGGCGCGACAGCGGGTCGAAGACGGCGTGTGCTTCCGCCATGGCGAGGTCGGACACGTGGCAGATCAGCGGATTGAAGCGCGGCCTGCCCTTGACCGCGTAGATGCGCGTGATCGCGGCCGGCGCGGTCGCGTCCGCCGCAAGCCCGTAGACCGTTTCGGTCGGCAGGGCGACCGGGTCGCTGCCGTGGAGCGTGGCAAGCGCGCGTTCGAGCGCGCGCTCCGGTTCGTCTGCGGTGTCGATGATCTCGGCCATGGCCTTCCCGTCCGTTCGCCCGCTTCATAGCGGATCGGCGGGGCGATCGGAACGGAAATCGCCGCACCTCGGCATGATCCGGCCCGAGTGAGACGGGGACCGGCCCATGATGCCGGCGAAACGGGGCGTTGAAAGCGCCGTTCCGTTTCAGGTCGATCGACCGTGCTCCCGGCGACCGGGCGTCAGAGATTGCGGATGACCTGGCGGATCTGTTCGTCCTTGGCGCCGAGCAGCAGCACGCTCTTCAGCGCCATCTTCGGATCGTGGGTGCGGAACAGGATGCCGTTGCCGCGCACGTCGCGATTTATCGTCATGTGCTGCGTCTCCGCGTCGAGACGGATCGCGACGGCGAAGTACATCCGCCCATAGCCGATGTTGATGTTCTCGAAGAACACCTCCGACTCGCCGATGTCGGAGAAGAAATTGGCGATGTAGAAGGCCCAGCCGACATTCTTGAAATCGGCGAATTCGCTCTGGGACGCGGTGATATGGCAATAGCCGAGATGGGGGCTGCCGTCGATCGTCCGGTGGAAGAGAAGCTTCGGAAACTGGATCGAGCGGTGGAAGCCGTTGATGCGCTCATGCGTCGTCTCGCCGGCGACGGCGAGCTTCTTGCCGGTGCGCTCGGCCACTTCCTCATAGGTGAGGTAGCGCCGCTTTTCCTGGTCCCAGTCCTCGCGCCAGCGACGGATGCGGCCCGTGCGCAGGAATTCCGTATGGAACGCCGGCTTCAGCGCCGGTTCCTTCGGCTTGGTCGGGGCATCGAAGTAACGAAGCTTTTCCATGGTCGGTCCGGAACGCTTTATCCTGATCGAACTCTTAAGCCTGCGGCGGCATGTTACCGCGCCCGGATTAACGAGTCGTTACGCCATTCTGGCGGGCGAAGGGTGTGCGAAACTTGACGCGTGACGGAAGGGGCCGGTGTCGCATTCCGGCAGGGCGTCGCAGCGCCCCGGCCGCGAACGGCGCGAGAAGCGGCACCTGCCGAAAGTTTAAGCCATGTTTCTGATTCGAAACGGGAAAATCTTCTCATTCGGCGAAGTTGCCGGATTCGGTGCGCTGTCGCCTTTCTCAAATCCGATGTCGCTTCGAGGCGCAGGCAGGCGCACGATTTCGCATTAGATGGATGCATCTCACGGTGCCGCCCTCGGCTGAGGGCGGAGAATTGGGAAGCCGGTCGAAACCCGGCGCTGCCCCCGCAACGGTGGTGGAGCGATGTCGCGGCGGATGCCACTGGGAGGAGCCCGGGAAGGCGCCGCGACCGTCCTTTTCAAGAGGACGGCTCCTGAGCCCGGAAACCAGCCTTGAGGTATGAGCTGTTGCAACGGGCTGCGGAGGGCGGCCGGGTTACGGAACCTTGACGACCGGCCGGTCATTCCGCCGGCGGTTCCCGCCCGCATGCGTCCTTCCATCCCCGACACCAATGGGCAGGCGCCCGAAGGACGTGACCATGGATACCCGCAGCGAAATGGTGCGCCGGTTGAAGAACCGCCGCGCCGGCTACAGCCTCGACCAGGCCTTCTACATCGATCCGGATGTCTACAAGGTCGATCTGGACACGATCTGGTATCGCGACTGGCTGTTCATCGGCCATGACTGCGAGATCCCGCGCGCCGGCAACTATTTCACCGTCCAGGTCGGCGACTACCCGGTCGTCGTCACCCGCGACCGCAAGGGCACGATCCGGGCGCTGCACAATTCCTGCCGCCATCGCGGCTCGCGCGTCTGCAGCCAGCAGAAAGGCGCCTCCGCCAAGCTGGTCTGTCCCTACCACCAGTGGACCTACGAGCTCGACGGCACGCTGCTCTTCGCCCGCCACATGGCCGACGATTTCGACCCGGCCGCCCACAGCCTGAAGCCCGTCGCCTGCGAGGTGGTCGGCGGCTACATCTTCATCAGCCTCGCCGACGAGCCGATGGATTTCCAGCCGATCCGCGACCTGGTGACGCCCTATCTCTCCCGCCACCGCCTGAGCGACGCCAAGGTCGCCTTCGAAAGCACCATCGTCGAGAAGGGCAACTGGAAGCTCGTCTGGGAGAACAACCGCGAGTGCTACCACTGCGCCGCCAACCATCCCGAGCTTTGCCGCACCTATCCGGAAGCGCCGACGGCGACCGGCGTGCAAGGGGCGAAGGACGATCCGGTCATCGCCGCCCACTGGGCGAAATGCGAGGCCGAGGGCCTGCCGAGCGAGTTCAAGATGGACCCATCCGGCCAGTTCCGTATCGCCCGCATGCCGCTGATCGAAGGCGCCGAGAGCTACACCATGTCGGGAAGGCGCGCCGTGCGCAGACCGCTGTCGGACGACGTCACCGCCAGTGAGATCGGCACGCTGCTGCTCTTCCATTATCCCGGCACCTGGAATCACGTCCTCGCCGACCACGCCGTCACCTTCCGCGTGCTGCCGATCGGTCCGGAACTGACGCAGGTGACGACCAAATGGCTGGTGCACAAGGATGCGGTCGAGGGCGTCGACTATCAGATCGACGAACTCATCCACGTCTGGACCGAGACCAACGACCAGGACCGCCGCATCGTCGAGGAAAACGCCTTCGGCATCCGCTCGCCCGCCTATCAGCCCGGCCCCTATTCCCCGGTCGACGAAGGCGGCGTGATGCAGTTCGTCGACTGGTACGCGACCTTCATGCTGAACCGTCTGCAGGGCGCCAAGGCCCCGCTCGTGCGCGTGGCCTGACCGCGATGAGCGCCGCCGCATCCTTCCGCCATCTCGACGAACTGCATCCCTGGAACGACCGCCAGCAGATGCTCGAATGCATCTCCGTCACCGCCGAGACGGCGGATGTCATGACCTTCGCCTTCCGGTCGGAGCGGCCCGGCTGGTTCCGCTACCTGCCGGGCCAGTTCGTCACGCTCGAACTGCCGGTCGGCCCGGAGCCTGTGATGCGCACCTACACGCTCTCCTCCAGCCCGTCGCGGCCCTTCTCCATCGCGGTCACCGTCAAGGCGCAGAACAACAGCATCGGCACGCGCTGGATGTTCGACACTCTGAGGCCGGGCATGAGGCTGAAGGCCTTCGGCCCGCTCGGCGATTTCAGCTTCGTGCGTCACCCGGGCGAAAAATACCTGTTCATCTCGGCCGGCTCCGGCGTGACGCCGATGATGTCGATGACGCGCTGGATGGCGGATTCGGCGCCGCTTTCCGACGTCGCCTTCGTCTCCTGCGCAAGGCGGCCCGACGATCTCCTCTTTCGCGCCGAACTCGAGGTGCTTTCCGGGCAGATGCCGAACATGGCGCTCGGCTTCATCGTCGAGGGCCATGCGCCGCGCGACGGCTGGCACGGTCTTCGCGGCCGCATCGACGCGACGAAGCTCGCGCTGCTGAGCCCCGACTTCCGCGAGCGCACCGTCTTCTGCTGCGGCCCGGAACCGTTCATGCGCGGCGTGCGCGCGGTGCTCGAGGCGGCCGGCTTCGACATGGCCCGCTATCACGAGGAGAGTTTTCAGCCGGCATGCGCGCCGGATCCGGCCGAGCTTGCCGCCCGCGCCGGCGCGGCCGGGCAGGAACAGGCCGGGACGGCCACGATCACCTTCGCGCTCTCCGGCAAGGACGCCGCCTGTCTGCCGGGCCAGACCGTGCTCCAGACGGCGCGCGCCGCCGGTGTCCGTATCGGTGCGGCCTGCGAGAGCGGGCTTTGCGGCACCTGCCGGGTGATGAAGATTTCCGGCGAGGTCGAGATGAACCACAATGGCGGCATCCTCGACGACGAGATCGAGGAGGGCTATATCCTCGCCTGCTGCTCGCGCCCGCGCGGCGACGTGCAGATCGAAGCGTAGGCGGCGGGTTTTTAGAACCAGAAGTCGCCGGCGTCGAGGTCCTTGAGCGCCACGTTCTGCAGGAGGATGCTGTCGCCGTTGAGCCCGTTGATCAGGATGTCGGCCCCCTTGACCGTGAGGTGGTCGGCCTTGAGGTCGTTAAAGTCGGTGATGCTCGCAAGGCCGGTGAGGTCGAGCACGTCGTGCAGGGCGCCCTTCGCCCTGAAGTCGGTGATCGTGTCGCGGCCGTGGCCGGTCGCGAAGACGAAGGTGTCGACGCCCTTGCCGCCGGTCAGCGTGTCGTTGCCGCGATGGCCGACGAGGACGTCGTTGCCGGCGCCGCCGTCGAGGCGATTGGCGGCATTGTTGCCCTCGATGCGGTTGGCGGATGCGTTGCCCGTCCCGTCGATTTTCCTGGCGCCGAAGAGGAAGAGCTGCTCGATATTGTCGGCAAGCACGTGGCTCGCCGAGGACTTGACGACATCGTTGCCGCCGCCGCGCAATTCGACGATCGTCACCGCATTGCCGTTCAGCACGTAGACGTCGTCGCCCTTGCCGCCCCGGACCGTGCCGGTGATCGCGCCGGTGTTCTCCAGATAGTCGTTGCCGGCGCCGAGGTCGATATGGCCCCTGATCGTCCCGGTGTTGACCACCGACTGGCTGCCGGCGCCGCCGAGGACGGCGGTCTTCACCGCCTCGATCAGGCCGTTGTTCTGCAGCGCCGCCGCCGTCGCCTTGGCGAGATCGACCGTGGCGCGGCTCGCAAGCGTGCCGGCGAGCGTGCCGTAATTGGCAAGCGATGCACCGTCGCCCGTCACGCTCATCGCGCTTCCGGCGGAAATCGTCTGGTTGTTGCGCAGAATCACGCCGTCGGCCGAGACGACGATGGCGACGGCCTTCGTGTCGATGCCGCCGTCATTGGTGACGATCGTATCGTCGCCGGTCACCGTAATACCGGCGCGCTTTGCCGAGATCGTGCCGTTGTTGGTGATGATCGCCGTATCGCCGGTGACGGAGAGCCCGCGATCGTTGAGCGACTGGATCAGCCCGTTGTTGGTGACGGTCGCGCCCTCGCCGGTGACGCTGACGGCAAGGGCCGCCGCCTTCGCCGTGCCGTTGTTGGTGACGATCGCGCGGTCGCCGCGCGACAGGATCGCCGCCCCCTTCGAGGCCTCGGCGAGGCCGTTGTTGGTGGCGATGATCGCGGCGCCGGTCAGCACCAGCGCATTGCCGAAGGCGGTGACGGTGCCGTTGTTGGTGACGACCGAACTGTCGCCCGAGGCGGAGATGCCGGCCGTGCCGCCGGCCGAGATCGCGCCGCTGTTGGTGATCCGCGTCGTCGCGCTGGCGGTCACGCCGACGAGGCGCGCGCCGATCTCGCCCTCGTTGACGAGGCTGAGGCCGGTGCTGGCGATGCGGATGCCGTCGCCGCCGCTGCCGATCCGGCCCTCGTCGCCGATGGTGATGCGGTTGCCGCTCGATGCCGTGCCGGCCGTGCCGAAGTCGATCGCCGGTCCTCCGGTCGATTGCAGCGTGCCGTGGATGTCGAAGCTGCGGTTCGCCGCGCCGCCTGTTGCGACGATCGAGGCGCCGCCGGTCGAAACCGTCACACCGGCATCGACGATAAAGGCGTCGCCCGCCTCCAGCGCCGTCACGGCCGTGGTCGTGCTGGCATCGATCTCGTATGTCGCCATTGCCTCTGCCTTCATCGCAGGTTCAGGTGCGGACCGCATGATCGGCCGCATCGGGGATGTATTCATTCCATCGACGGCGACACTAAGGCGGTGTGCCTTTTCCGGCGGTTAACGCGCGTGCGACACGAGGCGCTTCTTGCCGGATGGTTAAGCCTTCGCTGACGTTTCTCCCCGGAACAAAGCGACGTCTCCCGCGTTGAGGCGCCAGGGACGAAACATCGCATTTGACCTCAGAAGGAGGAAGACATGTCTCTCTTTAGAAACAAGTTTACGGTGGCGGCTCTGGCGGCGCTGCTGATCGGTACGTCGGTCGCGCCTTCCCAGGCCTTCACGCCCGTCCCGGCCGCGGCGGAACGCAGCTCCGACATCCAGCAGGTCCAGGCGCGCGAATCCTGGCGCGACCGCGACGGCCGCCGCTGGAGCAATGTCGACCGCGAGGTCTGGCGCAAGCGCGGCTACCATCGCCGCGGCAACGCCTACTATTACAATGGCCATCGCGGCTATCGCTACGCGCGTCCAGGCTACCGCCGCCACAACGACGCCTGGTTCCCGCTGGCGGCCTTCGGCGCCGGCGCGATCATCGGCGGTGCGCTCGCCGACCGGCCGCGCGTCTATGTCGATCCGCCGGTGCGCCGCGTCGGCAACTCCCATGTCGAGTGGTGCATGAACCGCTATCGCACCTATCGCGCGTCGGACAATTCCTACGTGCCGCGCGCCGGCTACCGCGCCCAGTGCGTCTCGCCCTACAGCTAAGACGCCGGGATCTTCACTCTATCGGGCCGGAGGGCATCCCTCCGGCCTTTTCGCGTCCGGAGCGCCGCACCTGACACTATTTCCTAGAGGATACCGATCCGTTTCAGGATCATCCAGGCGAGCCCCATCGAGGCGAGGATGAAGGCGAAGGCGGCGACGGTGCCGCTTCCGTCGGAGAAGGGCAGGCCGCCCGTGTTCATGCCGAAAAAGCCGGTGACGAGCGTCGGCGGCAGTAGGAAGGCGGTCATCAGCGACAGGATGTAGAGGTGGCGGTTGGTCTCCGAGGAGAGCTTGCTGTCGATCTCCTCATGCAGGAGGCGGGCGCGCTCCTGCAGGGCGAAGACGTCGCGGTCGACGGTGTCGAGCCGGTCGTAGAGCCGTTCCGCCACCTCGATCACGCCGGGCGGCACCTCGTCCTCGTCGGAGGCGGCGGCCCGGCGCAGCAGCGCCATCAGCGTGCGCAGGTGGCGATGCAGGCGCACGGCGGTGCGCCTCAGCGGCGCCAGCCCCGGCTGCAGCTTGTGGACGGCCTCGCCATAGACGTCCTCCTCGATGACGTTCAGTTCCTGCGTCATCTCCACGACCAGCGAGATCAGCGTGCGCTGGAATTCGACCACCATCAGCTCGAACAGCTCGATCGGGTTGCGGCAGCGGGCATTCTTCTCGATCGCCGCGCGCACCCGGTCGATCGAGCGCAAGGGATGCAGCCGCGTCGTGACGATGATCCGGTCGGTGACGGCGAAATGCATCCAGCCGATCGTATCGGTGACGCTGTCGAAGGTGCGTTCGAAATCGACGAGCGTGCCGTGCAGCATGTCGTCCTGCACGGTGATCGCGGCTTGGGTGTCGTGGCTGGTCAGCGTCGTCGCCGCCGCCGCCGGCAGGCCGGGGATGCGGGCGATCAGCGCCGGCACGCGCGCATCGCTCAGGGCGAGATGCAGCCACAGCCAGCCCTCGCCCGTAAACAGATCGTTGATAGAGGCGTCGTGCGGCACGCGGATGCAGCGGTTCTCGCCCGGGATCACCCGGCAGGCCCAGACGAAACCGGGAATCTCCGTCGAAATCAGGTTCATGCTGTCCAACATCGCGAGAGGGAAGGTCGAGCGCCCGCCGGGGCGGCGCGCCTTGCCTGTTGTAGCGTCCCGGCCGTTCCCGGCAATTCCATCGCCATAGGCGGGCTTGATGACAGTTTTGCTAAAGGCGCGCCTGCGACCTTGCCGTTTTCGCCGGATTCGCTCAGCATCGGCGCCGCAATCAGGGAGGTGAGGGATGTATACTGCGCCGGTCGGGGAGATCCTGTTCACGCTTCAGCATGTCGCCGGCATGGCGGGCGACGGCTCCGATCCGCTCGACGAGACGCTTGCGGCGGCGATCCTGACCGAGGCCGGCCGGTTCGCGAGCAACGAGATCGCGCCGCTGGCGGCGACGGGCGACCGGGCCGGCGCGACGCTTGCCGACGGCGTGGTCACCGCCCCGCCCGGCTGGGCGGCCCTCTACCGCGCCTGGGCGGCGGCGGGCTGGAACGGGCTCGGCGCGCCGGAAGCCCATGGCGGGCAGGGGCTGCCGCATCGGCTGCATGTCGCGGCGATGGAGATGTGGAACTCCGGATCGATGGCCTTCGCGCTGGCGCCGATCCTGACCACCGGCGCGATCGAGGCGATCGACCGCCATGCGACGGACGCTTTGAAGGCGCTCTATCTGCCGAAGATGGTCTCCGGCGAATGGACCGGGACGATGAACCTGACCGAGCCGCAGGCCGGTTCCGACCTCGGCGCGCTCTCGGCACGGGCCGAGCGCCGCACCGACGGCAGCTACCGCCTCTTCGGCCAGAAGATCTTCATCACCTGGGGCGAGCACGACCTGACGGAGAACATCGTCCATCTGGTGCTCGCCCGCCTGCCGGACGCGCCGGAGGGCACGCGCGGCATCTCGCTCTTCCTCGTGCCGAAGTTCCTGCCCAACGCGGAGGGCCGGCCGGGCGCGCGCAACGATCTTTTCTGCCACGCGATCGAGCGCAAGCTCGGTATCCACGGCTCGCCCACCTGCACGATGATCTTCGGCGACGGCCGCTTCGGCGCGGAGAAGGGCGCGGTCGGCTATCTCGTCGGCGAGGAGCATCGCGGCCTTGCCTGCATGTTCACGATGATGAACAACGCCCGCCTCACCGTCGGCACGCAAGGGGTGGCGATCGCGGAGGTCGCGACGCAGAAAGCGCTCGCCTATGCCCGCGAGCGCCGCCAGGGCCGGGCCGGCGGGGAAAAGGGCGGGCCGATGAGCCCGATCGTCGCCCATCCCGACATCGCCCGCACGCTTCTCCTGATGAAGGCGCTGACGCAGGGCGCGCGGGCCATCACCTATGCC
Organism: Ensifer soli; assembly: GCF_041928815.1. Taxonomy (NCBI): domain Bacteria; kingdom Pseudomonadati; phylum Pseudomonadota; class Alphaproteobacteria; order Hyphomicrobiales; family Rhizobiaceae; genus Ensifer; species Ensifer soli. Next base: position 9,682 of record NZ_JBHFEI010000004.1, read on the forward strand.
TGCGCCGATGCCATCGACCGCGCCGGCACGGAAACGGGCGACAGGGCGCGCTTCTGGCAGGGCCGCGCCGGCCTCATGACGCCGATCGCCAAGGCCTTTGCCACCGATGTCGGCGTCGACGTCGCCTCGATGGGCATTCAGGTGCATGGCGGGATGGGCTTCATCGAGGAGACGGGCGCGGCCCGGCTCTACCGCGACGCGCGGATCGCGCCGATCTACGAGGGCACCAACGGCATCCAGGCGATCGACCTCGTCACCCGCAAGCTTACGCTCGAAGGAGGCGGGCATGTCCGCGATTTCATCGCCGGGCTCGCCGGTGCGGCGGGGGAGGGCAGGCTCGGCGAGGCGGTGCGGGCGCTGTCGGACGCGACGGAACACCTGCTTGCGCTCCAGGCCGCCGGCCGGCCGGAGGAGGCGCTCGCCGTCGCTACACCCTATCTGCGCCTCTTCGGACTGGTGCTGAGCGGCGTCTATCTCACCCGCGGCGGTTCGGTCGATGCCGGCGACGGGCGGCAGGCGGAGCGGCAGGCACTCGCCCGCTTTGCCGTCGACTGGCTGCTGCCGGAAACCTCGGCCTTGCGCGCGGTGGTCACCGGCGGCGCCGGCAGCCTCGATGCCGCGCGCTTCCTGCTGGCCTAGGGTCCGCCGGGTTCATTGCGAACCGGACGGCCCTCCGCTCTTTCGTTGACGTTTGCCTTTCGGGGATAACCGGATGAAACGTATCCCCCACACACTCCAGGAGACGATGATGACCGATGCGATCCTCGTCGAACGGGCGGAGGCGCTGCCCGGCGTGCAGCTCATCCGCCTCAACCGTCCGCAGAAGAAGAACGCCATCACCCGCGCCATGTATGCCGCGATGACGGCGGCGCTGCGGGAGGCCTGCGACGATGCCACGGTCCGCGTCACCGCCATCCTCGGGCATGCGGGCTGCTTTTCCGCCGGCAACGACATGGCGGATTTCATGGCGGCCGCGTCGCACGGCGATCTCGGCGCCGAGGTGATCGAGTTCCTGCGGGTGCTCGCCCGCCACGACAAGCCGCTCGTCTCCGGCGTCGACGGTCTCGCGATCGGCATCGGCGCGACGCTGCATCTGCATTGCGACATGACGATCGCCTCGGCGCGCTCGGTGTTCCGCACGCCCTTCACCGATCTCGGCCTCGTTCCGGAAGCCGGATCGAGCCTGATCCTGCCGCAGATCGCCGGCCACCAGCGTGCCTTCGCCATGCTCGCCGCCGGCGAGCCCTTTTCCGGGAGAGAGGCGTTCGACGCCGGCATCGTCTGGCGGATCGTCGAGCCGGACGGGGTGGAGGAGGAAACGCTGGCGCTCGCGGCACGGCTTTCGGCCAAGCCGGCCGAGGCGCTGCGCCTCGCGCGGCGGCTGATCAGGGGCGAACCGCAGGAGCGGCTCGCCCGCATCGATGCCGAGGCCGCGCATTTCGCCGAGCGGCTGCGCTCGCCGGAGGCGAAGGCCGCCTTCGCCGCCTTCCTTGCGCGCTGACGCCCGTCGCGATCGCTCCGATCCGCTCGTATGTTTCAGATCCCCGTTTCTGCGCATGTCCTTACGCAAAACAGCGGCGCACGTTTTCCGGGACATGCTTCGGGGCTCATCTCTCGAGCAGCGCCACCGCCTCGACATGGGCCGACCAGAGGAACTGGTCGATCGGCGTCACGGAGCGGATGGCATAGCCGGTCTCGGTGAGGATCTTCAGGTCGCGGGCGAGCGTCACCGGATTGCAGGAGACGGCGGCGACGCGCCGCACGCCGGATTTCGCCAGCTCGCGCATCTGCGCTTCCGCCCCCGCGCGCGGCGGATCGAAGACCACCGCGTCGTAGACCTTGAGCTCGGAGGTCATCAGCGGCCGGCGGAAGAGGTCGCGCTTTTCCACCGTGACCGGCTTCAGCCCCTGCATGTTGCGCGCCGCGTGGTCGAGTGCGGCCAGGGCCGGCCCGTCGCCCTCGACCGCATGGACGCGGCCGATCCGCGCCAGCCTGAGGGCGAAGGTGCCGCTGCCGGCGAAGAGGTCGGCGATGCGCTTCGCCTTGCCGACATGGCCGAGCACGATCTCCGCCATCGCCTCTTCCGCCGCGCGCGTCGCCTGGACGAAGCCGCCCGGCGGCGGGCTGACCGGAACGCCGCCGAAGTCCAGCACCGGCCGCACCGGCTCGACGACGATTTCGGCATTGAGCGTGACGCGGGCGATGCCGCGCGCGGCAAGCGTCGCCGTCACCGTCGCCCGGCGCTGCCGGTCGTCGATCGCCTTGATGCCCTCGAAGGCGAGGTCGAGCCCCGTCATCGTCTCCAGCACGGTGACGCGGAAGGGCTCGGCATTGACGGCGATCGCCGCCGCGATGGCGCGGATCGCGGCGAGCTTTCCGACGATGCCGTCGCTGGCGATCGGACAGTCCGAGACGGCGACGATATGGTGGCTCTGGGCCTGGTTGTAGCCGAGGAGAAGGCCGCGCTCGGTGCGCCGCGCCGTCAGGGTGACGCGGCGGCGTTCGCGGGGACCGCAGGGCAGGAGCGCCGCGACGGGCGCGTCGAGCCCCCTGGCCGAAAGCGCGTCCACGACGAGCGAACGCTTGAAATCCCTGTAGAGCCGGTCGCCGGCATGCTGCAGCGCGCAGCCGCCGCAGGTGCCGTTCTCGCCGTCCGGCCCGAAATGCGGGCAGGGTGGCGCAACCCGCTCGGGCGAGGACTGGCGCAGCGAGATCAGCGTGCCGTGGCCCTTGCTGACGGCGGCGGCGACCGTCTCGCCCGGCAGAGTGAACGGCACATGCACCGGCCCGTCGGCCCCCCGCGCCACGCCGTCGCCGCCATGGCCGAGCGCCTCGATCGCCAGCGTCTCGCCGCTCATGGCTTCCTCCCCGCCAGAAGGAATTCGACATTGCCGTCGCCGCCCGCGATCGGCGAGGGGATGAGGCCGAGGATGATCCAGCCCATGTCGTCGCGAAGCCAGCGCTCCAGTTCGGCCGCGACCGCGGGCGCGCTTTCCGGGTCCTTCAGGAGCCCCGCCTTGCTGATCGCCTCGCGCCCGGCCTCGAATTGCGGCTTCACCAGAAGCACGGCTTGCGCGCCGGGGGGCGCGAGATCGAGCGCTGGCGCCAGCGCCAGCTTCAGCGAGATGAAGGACACGTCCGAGACGATGAAGCGGATGTCGCGCCCGCCGAGATGGCTTTCGTCCAGCGTGCGCGCGTTCAGTCCCTCGATGCTCGTCACCCGCGGATCGGCTTCGAGGCGCGGATGGAACTGCCCGTGGCCGACATCGATGGCGAGCACATGGGCCGCCCCCCGTTCGAGGAGCACGTCGGTGAAGCCCCCGGTCGAGGCGCCGACGTCGAGACAGTCGCGCCCGGCCGGATCGAGGCCGAAATGATCGAGCGCCGCGACGAGCTTCAGCGCCGCGCGCGAGACATAGGCCTGGGCGGGGTCGTCGATGGTGATCTCGGCGTCCGTCGCGACGTTGACGCTTGGCTTGGTCACGAGCCTGCCGTCGAGGCGGACGGTGCCGCGCTGGATCGCGTCGCGCGCCCGCGCGCGGCTGGCGACGAGGCCGCGTTCGAGGAGAAGCTGGTCGAGGCGAAGGGTCTGGTCCTTGGTCATCGCCCGTCATGGCGCGTCGGCCGCCGGAAGGCAAGGGGCGGCGCGCCTTTGCGCCGCCAGGCGGTGGGCTACCAGACGATGCGGCCGTTGAAGCGGGCCGGCTGCCGGCCGTCGACCAGCCGGTCGAGATCGCTCGGCGCGCTGCCGGCGAGGCGCTGGGGACCCGCTGCCGACAGGCCGCCGCGCAGCTCCGGCAGCTTCTTCTGCAGGATCGCGATCGCCGCCTTCTCGACCGCCGGATCGTGGCGCGGACGCTCTTCGGCGCCGGCGCGGGCGGCGAGGGAGCCGGCAATGAGGATGGCGATGACGATGGGCTTCATGGCAGGCTGTCCGCAAGGTTCGACGTCAGGTGGAAACTAGCGGGTCCGGGTTGCGGAACGACCAAGGAGCGTGGTTAGCGGGGCGAGAAGACTTTGGGTTGAGATTTTCTCAACGGCATTCTGGGCGGGGCACCGCTTCGCATAAGTTTTGTTCAGTTTTTGATCAATTTAGCACTAAATTAAGACGGGTGCGGGACAGTCGCTGCGGCGCCTCCGCGCCCGTCGGCGATGCTGCCGGTGTCCCGCCTCCGCGATGCCATGACGACGTCTCCGGATGGACGAGCCGCAAGGCTTTCAGAAGATGGCCTGCCGATCTTTGCCGGAGCTGACTGATGTCGAGACCCAAGATTAAAACCGCCCTGACGGGCATTTTCGCGATCACGGCCTTCGCCGTGGCGACCTTGTCGTGGTTCGCCCTGTCCGGATTGCAGGCGCTGAACGCCAATACCGAGACGATCGCCACCAACAGCATGCCGAGCCTGGCCGCCGCGCGCCAGATCGACACCGCGCTGATGGGCGAGCGCTACGCCTATGCGCGCCACATCCTCGCCGTCGACAAGCTCCAGATGACCAATGCCGATGTACTGGTCGACCAGCAGATCGCCGCGGCCAGGAAGGCGATCGCCGACTACGAGGCGCTGATCTCGTCGGAGGAGGAGCGGGCCCTCTACGAGGAGATCAAGACCAGCGTCGCCGAATACGGCAAGCTCGGCAAGGAGATGGTCGATCTGTCGAAGGACAACGGCAAGGAATTCGCCAAGGCGCTGTTCGACCGCGACATGACCACCCTGTCGACCAAGATGAGCGATCTCGTAGGCCAGCTCGTGGTCATCAACACGACGGCGGCGGAAGCCGCCCATCAGGCCAGCATCGAGACCTATAACGGCGCCTTCGTCAAGATTTCGGCGATGATCGGCCTCGCCGTCGTCGTCCTTCTCGGCTCGATCCTCTTCGTGCTGCGCGGCATCGCCCGGCCGATCCAGTCGATCACGGCGGCGATGACCCAACTGGCGCAGGGCGACACGACGTCGGCGGTGCCTTTCGCCGGGCGCCGGGACGAGATCGGCGAGATGGCCAGCGCCGTCGAGGTCTTCCGCCAGGCGGCGATCGCCAACCATCAGCTCGAGGAAGAGGCGGCGGAAGCGCGCCGTCGCGCCGAGGAAGAGCGTGGCCGGCTGCAGGCGGATGCCGAGCAGGCGGCGCAGGTCCGCCTGCAGCAGGCGACCGCCGGCCTCGCCGGAGGCTTACGCCGCCTTGCCGCCGGCGACCTCGCCTTCACCCTCGACGAGCCCTTCGCCCCGGATTTCGAGCAGCTCCGCCACGACCTGAACGCCGCCGTCACCCAGCTCGGCGAGACGCTGCGCTCCGTCGCCGGCGCCACCTCCGAGATCGACAGCGGATCGCGTGAGATCAGCCGCAGCGCCGACGACCTGTCGCGCCGCACCGAGCAGCAGGCAGCCTCGCTCGAAGAGACCGCCGCCGCCCTCGACGAGATCACCGCCAACGTCTCGAACTCCTCCAAGCGCGCCGACGAGGCCCGTCACGTGGCGGTCCAGGCCAATGCCAGCGCCTCCCAGTCCGGCGCCGTCGTCGCCAATGCCGTCGACGCGATGCAGCGGATCGAACAGTCGTCGAGCCAGATCTCCAACATCATCGGCGTCATCGACGAGATCGCCTTCCAGACCAACCTCCTCGCGCTCAATGCCGGCGTCGAGGCGGCGCGGGCGGGCGATGCCGGCAAGGGTTTCGCCGTCGTCGCCCAGGAGGTGCGGGAACTGGCGCAGCGCTCGGCCCAGGCGGCCAAGGAGATCAAGGACCTCATCCGCAACTCCTCGAGCGAGGTGCAGAACGGCGTCCGGCTCGTGCGCGACACCGGCGAGGCGCTGAAGACGATCGAGGGCTTCGTCGTCACCATCAACCAGCATATGGACGCGATCGCCACCTCGGCCCGCGAGCAGTCGGTCGGCCTCGCCGAGGTCAACACCGCCGTCAACCAGATGGACCAAGTGACCCAGCAGAACGCGGCGATGGTGGAAGAGACCAATGCGGCGAGCGCCACGCTCGCCACCGAAAGCGGCCGCCTGCGCGCGCTGATTTCGCAGTTCAATCTCGGCACGGCGCAGGAACAGGCCGGTGCCCTGCGCCAGACGGCGGCGCGCATGGCGAGTGCCGTCCGCCCCGCGGCGCCGGCAAAGTCGCGCGCCGCAGCAAGTCCCCCCGCAGGCCGCCCGGCGCCCGCCAGCCGCGGCAACACCGCCTTGAAGGAAGACGACTGGACCGAATTCTGATCGGCCCGGGGCCGCTCCACAGCCGTCCATCCCCGACATCCCGCCGCGTCCACGGCGGGATGTCGCATTTCGTGGCATCTCCTTCAGCAAATCCTGAAATTCGTTCAAGTTGTCGCGATCGCGCTGAGACTTTCTTTGCCGCGGCGCGGTAGGCTTCGTCCTCAATGACGGACCGCGCGGCGCCGCGATCTTGGAGACACGGCCGATGGCGAAAGAGCGGGAAAACCGGATCGACCTGCTGCGGGGGCTCTCGCTCCTGCTGATCTTCGTCGGCCACGCCAATTTCACCTTTTCCGAGGCGTTCCAGCAGGCGCGCGGCTTTTCCGATGCGTCGGAAATCTTCGTCCTCCTCGCCGGCGTTTCGGCGGCGCTCGCCTATTACCGGCCGCGCGAGGCCGGATGGCAGGCGTCGCGGCCGCTGCGCCGCGCCGGGCGGCTCTACGTCGTGCATCTCGCCATGTTCGCGACGATGGCGCTCGTCGCGGGGCTGGCCCTCGTCAAGGGCGGACGCCTCGGCGATACGGTCGTCCAGTCGCTCTATATCGCGGATTTCTGGAAGGACCCGCTCGGTTTCGGCGGCCGGGCGCTCGCGCTCGCCTACATGCCCGGCAATCTCGACATCCTGCCGATGTATGTCGTGCTGATCGCCGCCGCGCCGCTGATCTTCCGCCTGCATGACCGCTCGAAAGTGGCGCTGGCGGCGGTCTCGGTGACGGTCTGGCTCGTGTCCGGCCTCGGCCACATCAACCTGCCGAACGCCGCCTCCGAGAATGGCCGCTGGTATTTCGATCCGCTCTCCTGGCAGATCATCTTCGTCGCCGGCATCGTCATCGGCATCCGCATGAAGACAGGCCTGTCGGTGCTGCCCTACAACAGGCTGGTCTTCCGCGCCGCCGCCGCCTTCGCGCTGGCCGCGATTCCGGTAAACCTTCTCTTCCATTTCGGCCTTGTCGAGCCGCCGCTGCCCGTCCTCTACGATGCGATGATCTCGAAGACCAACAGCGGCATCCTGCGGCTGATGAACATGATGGCGATCCTCTATCTCGCCTGGAATCTGCCCCTGGTGAAGCAGGCGGCGGCCCATCCGGCGCTGGCGCTCGTCTGCGCCGCCGGGCGCCACAGCCTGCCGGTCTTCGTGCTCGGCGTCGCGCTTTCGGAACTCGCCACCATCGCGATGCTGTCGGTGCCCGACCTGCCGATCGTCAGCCAGCTCGCCATGGCGATCCTCGGCTGCGCCGTCCAGCTGATGCTGGCGCAGCGCCTGGCGGAGAAGCGGCGGCAACCGGCCGCGCTTCCGCCGCAGACCGACCGCGACGTCCTCAAGGCGCGCATCGCCCGGCTTCATGAGACCCGCCTGCGGGCGCCCCGACCGAGCCCGCTGGAACACCGGCCTTGAGCAACGGCCTCTGCCGAGCCTGATCGTGAGTGCCGAAAAGCGCCGTCAGCCGGCGGCGCCGATCGTCACTCGATCCTGTCGGCCGAGTGCGGCGAACACCGTCCCGACGATGCCGGCCCGCGTCAGCCCGGCGCGGGCATACATCGCCTCCGGCTTGCCCTGTTCCATCCAGACGTCCGGCAGCACCAGCGGCCGGACCTTCAGTCCCTGGTCGAGAAGGCCCTGATGGGCGAGGAAGTGCAGGACATGGCTGGCGAAGCCGCCGATCGCGCCCTCCTCGATCGTCACCAGCACATCGTGTTCGCGGGCAAGGCGGCGGATGAGATCGGCGTCGAGCGGCTTGGCGAAGCGGGCGTCCGCCACGGTGGTGGAAAGGCCGGCGGCATCGAGTTCTTCCGCCGCGAGCAGGCAGTCGGCGAGCCGGGTGCCGAAGGACAGCAGCGCCACCGTCGTGCCCTGGCGCAGAACGCGGCCCTTGCCGATGGAAAGGATTTCGCCGCGTTCCGGCATCTCGACGCCGATGCCCTCGCCGCGCGGATAGCGGAACGAGATCGGCCCGTCGTCATAGGCGGCCGCGGTGCGCACCATGTGCTTCAGCTCCGCCTCGTCCGCCGCCGCCATGACGACGAAGCCCGGAAGGCTCGCGAGGTAGGTTGTGTCGAAGGACCCGGCATGGGTCGGCCCGTCGGCGCCGACCAGGCCGGCGCGGTCGATCGGGAAACGTACGGCCAAGCCCTGGATCGCGACGTCGTGCACCACCTGGTCGTAGGCGCGCTGCAGGAAGGTCGAATAGAGCGCGGCGAACGGCTTGTAGCCCTCGGCGGCGAGCCCGGCGGCGAAGGTGACGGCATGCTGCTCGGCGATGCCGACGTCGAAGGTGCGGGCGGGATAGGCTTTGAGGAACTGGTCGAGCCCGGTGCCGGACGGCATGGCGGCGGTGATCGCCACGATCTTCTCGTCCGCCGCTGCCTCCTGCACCAGCGACTCGGCGAAGACGCTCGTATAGGCCGGCGCGTTCGGCTTCGCCTTCGCCTGCGCGCCGGTGATCACGTCGAAGGTGTTGACGCCGTGATACTTGTCGGCTGCGGCCTCCGCCGGCGCATAGCCCTTGCCCTTCTGCGTCACGACATGGATCAGCACCGGCCCGCGGGCATTGTCGCGGACATTGCGCAGCACCGGCAGCAGATGGTCGAAGGAATGGCCGTCGATCGGGCCGATATGGGAGAAGCCCATCTCCTCGAACAGCGTGCCGCCGGTCACGTAACCCCGCGCGTGCTCGACGGCGCGGGTGATCGCCCGGTCGACCGTCTTGCCGAGATAGGCGGTCAGCTTCTTGCCGAATTCGCGGAAGCCCATATAGGCGCGGCCCGAGGCCAGCCGGGCGAGATAGGCGCTCATCGCCCCGGTCGGCGGCGCGATCGACATGTCGTTGTCGTTGAGGATGACGATGAGGCGCGCGTCGAGCGCGCCGGCATTGTTCAGCGCCTCATAGGCCATGCCGGCCGACAGCGCTCCGTCGCCGATGACGGCGATGACGTTGCGCGGCGTGCCGGAAAGATCGGCCGCGACCGCCATGCCGAGGCCGGCGGAGATCGATGTCGAGGAATGGGCGGCGCCGAACGGGTCGTATTCGCTCTCGGCCCGCCGCGTGAAGCCGGAAAGGCCGTTTTCCTGGCGCAGGGTGCGGATGCGGTCGCGCCGGCCGGTGAGGATCTTATGCGGATAGCACTGGTGGCCGACGTCGAAGATCAGCCGGTCGTGCGGCGTGTCGAACACCTTGTGGATGGCGATCGTCAGCTCGACGACGCCGAGCCCGGCGCCGAGATGGCCGCCGGTGCGCGAGACGGCGTCGACCATCTCGGCGCGCAACTCGCTCGCAAGCTGCGGCAGGTCGCGGTCCTCGACCGCCTTCAGGTCGGCGGGAAACGCGACCCTGTCGAGCAGGGGGGTTGCCGGTCTCGGCGGGGCTGGTTTCGGCTGGGATGGGCTCACGATCGTCTTGCCTCTTGCCCGGCGCACCGTTCGAGGGGCCGGGGCGCATGTCTGCCGGTCCGCCGGATGGGGCGGCGGCGCGCTTCGTTCAGACTGTTTTAACGCAAGTCAGCGCGCCGGCAAGGGGATAAACTCCTCCTCGTCGCCGGGCACGATGTCGAAACGGCCGGTGCGCCATTCCTCCTTCGCCTGCTCGATGCGCTCCTTCGAGGAGGAGACGAAGTTCCACCAGACATGGCGCGGCGAGGTCAGCGCCGCGCCGCCGAACAGCATGACGTGACAGCCGGCCGCGCCGCCCTCAAGCGTGATCTCGTCGCCGGGGCGGAAGACGAGGAGCTGGTTCGGCGCGAAACGGTCGCCGGCAATCACGACCTCGCCATCGAGGATATAGAGCGCGCGCTCCTCGCAGGCCGCCGGAAACGGCGCCTTGCCGCCGGGCTGAAGCGTCAGGTCGACATAGAGCGTGTCGGAGAAGGTCGAGACCGGCGAGCCGAGCCCAGCATAGCGGCCGATCACGACGCGGCCACGCATGTCACTATCGAAAAAGGCCGGCAGCGCCTCCTTCTCGGTGTGGGCGAAGACCGGGGCGATCTCCTCCTGCGCATCCGGCAGCGCCAGCCAGGTCTGCAGGCCGGAAAGCCAGCGGTCGCGGTCGCGCTGGTTTTCCGGCGAGCGCTCGGAATGGACGATGCCGCGCCCGGCCGTCATCAGGTTGAGGTCGCCCGGCCGGATGACCATTTCGGTGCCAAGGCTGTCGCGATGCTTGATCTCGCCGTCGAAGAGGTAGGTGACGGTCGAAAGCCCGATATGGGGATGGGGTCGCACGTCGATGGCCGCGCCCGCCTTCAGCAGCGCCGGTCCCATCCGGTCGAAGAAGATGAAGGGGCCGACGAGGCGGCGCCTGACCGTCGGAAGCGCGCGGCGCACCTCGAAGCCGCCGATATCGCTGGTACGGGGAATGATCAGATGCTCGATCGCGTCGCAGGCCGGCGCATCGCCGGCAATCGGGTCGTTTCCGGGGAAAAAGGACATGGGCAAACCTCGGTTCTGGAGTTTGCGCCATGCTAGACCGTAGCGCGGGGGATGGATAGGCGCGAGCGGTTGACGGTGCTGCTACCGGATCCTCCCTTGTCATCCGGTATCCGGTCCTGCGAAGGCAATCCCGCGTCGGCCTCGCGTGTCACGCCCCGTCGAGCGGCTCCACGCCCTGCGGCCGCCCGGCGCGGTCGAGGCGGATCTTTTCCACCCGGTCCTCGGCCGCCTTCAGCAGCGCCTCGCAATGCTTCTTCAGCGCCTCGCCGCGCTCGTATTTCTCGATCGACTGGTCGAGCGCGACATCGCCGCGTTCGAGCGCCGAGACGATGGTCTCGAGTTCCTCCACGGCCTTTTCGAAGGTGAGGGCGGCGATGTCGGAATGGGGATCTTTTGCCATGGTCAGCCTTTCATCAGGCGCAGGATGTGGATCGCGGCCGATTCGGCGAGCCCCTGCAGGTCGTAGCCGCCTTCCAGCAGGCTGACGATGCGGTTGTGCCCGGCGTTGCCCGCCATGTCGAGAAGCCGGCCCGTCGCCCAGTCGAAGTCGTCTGCGACGAGATTGATCTGCGCCAGCGGATCGCGGTGATGGGCGTCGAAGCCGGCGGAGATGACGATCAGGTCGGGCCGGAAGCGGTCGAGCGCCGGGAGGACCCGGTCCCTGAACGCCTCGCGGAAATGGTCGCTGCCGGTAAACGGCGAAAGCGGCGCGTTGACGATGTTGCCGGCGCCGGTCTCGTCCTTGGCGCCGGTGCCGGGATAGAGCGGCATCTGGTGCGTCGAGCAGAAGAGCACCGAGGGATCGTCAAAGAAAATGTCCTGCGTGCCGTTGCCGTGATGCACGTCCCAGTCGACGATGGCGATGCGCTCGGCGCCGTGGGCGGCCTGCGCGTGGCGCGCGGCGATCGCGGCGGTGTTGAAGAAGCAGAAGCCCATCGCCTTCGTCTTCTCGGCGTGGTGGCCGGGCGGGCGGGCGGCGACGAAGGCGTTGTCGGCCTTGCCGGAGAACACCGCGTCGACGGCGGCGGTGGCGCCGCCGATCGCCGTCAGCGCCGCCTGCAGGCTCGCCGGGCTCGCATGGGTGTCCGCCTCGAAACTGTTGATGCCCTCCTCGGGGATCACCGACATCACCATGCGCAGATGGTCCTCGGGATGGGCGAGAAGCACCAGGTCCTCGTTGCCTTTTTCCGCCTGCTCGCGCACCAGCCGGCGGAAATTCTCGTGTTCCAGCGCGAGGTTCAGCGCCTTCAGCCGGTCCGGGCGTTCCGGATGGCCCTCGGGCACCTGATGGTCGAGGAAGACGCTGTTTTCGTAGAGGATGGTGGTCATGGGCGGGAACCTAGGGCCTCGGCCCGCGAAGGTCTAGCATCCGGCGGCCGCAAATCGCCGCTTTTCAACATCCGGCGCCCGCGCAAGGACGCCGGACATGCAAGGACCGCGCTCAGGCGCGCTGGTGCAGCAGCGGATAGCCGGCAAGCACCGCGCGTGCCGCGAGCGTTGCAACGGCCGCCTTGACGAGGTCGCCGGGAATGAAGGCGAGGTTGCCGATGAGTGCCGCGCCGAGCGGCGTGCCGGTGACGGCCGAGAGCCACGGGATGCCGAGCAGGTAGACGACGCCGATGCCGCCGACGATCGCGGCGGTGGCGAAGCCGGCGATCTGGCGCAGCTCGCTCTGGCCTTCGCGCACCAGCCGCTCGGCGATCAGGCCGGTGACGAAGGCGCCGAGGATCCAGCCGACGATGTAGCCGCCGGTCGGGCCCTGCAGGATGGCGAGACCGCCGCGCCCGCCCGAGAGCACCGGAAGGCCGATCACCACGAGAAGCACGAAGAGCGCATAGGCGAGCATCGCGCGGCGCGCGCCGAGAATGCAGCCGGCCAGCATCACGCCCATCGACTGGGCCGTGATCGGCACGGGAATGAAGGCCAGCGTGATCGGCGGCAAGAGGCCGAGCACCACCACGATGGCGGCGAAGAGGGCGGTCAGCACGATGTCTCGGGTCGTCATATCCAGTCCTTTGTCCATGAGGAAAGTCCGATGTATCCCGCGATGTCGCAGATGGGAAGCCCCGCGTCGCTATTCTCCCACCCGCCGGCGCAGGCCGCGCGCGTCGATCGCCATGGCGATCGTGTCGGCATCCTTCAGCGTCAGGATGATCAGCGGTCCGATCAGCGACAGCGGCTTCAGCGCCAGGCCGCGGGCGCGATGGGCTTCCTTCAGGCTTTCGTAGCGGTCGAAGATCTCCGGCACGAAGCGCATGACCAGACCGAAGGCGAGCCCGACATCGGCCGCGCGCACGAGGCCGAGCCGCTCGAAGGGCGCGAGGGAGCGGGTGATCGCGGCGATGAAGGCGCCGGTCTCGGTCGTCGCCGTGATCGCGCCGGCGAGAAGGACGAGCGCCGTCAAGCGGAGCACGGTCTCGGCGGCCTCGCGGGGAGAATTGAGCCAGGCCGTCGCCACCGCCAGCACGAGGATGGTGAGGAGCACCGGCACCAGCCGGCGAAGCCCGTCGCGGAAGGACAGCCCCGTCGTCGCATAGGCGGCAAGCGCGACCAGGAAGGCCGGGCCGAGGATCAGGAACGAGCGGCTGGCGAAAAGGACCAGGCCGCAAAGCAGGAGGCCGAGCAGCTTCGGTGTGACGCCCAGCCGGTGCAGGGCCGTGTCGCCCTCGACGTTGAGCCCGTTCAGCATGCGGCGAGCGCCCGGTAGCGCGCAATCACCGGCGCCGGCGCGCCGTCGGCGACGAGCCGACCGTCGTCGAAGAGCAGCACGCGGTCGAAGCCGTCGAGGAGCGCGAGGTCGTGGCTCACCACGATCGCCTGCTGGTCGAGGCCGGCGATCGCCGCCTCGACGCGGTGCCGGTTCTTAAGGTCGAGCTGATTGGTCGGCTCGTCGAGGATCAGCACGTCGGGCCCGGTGACGACGACGCTGGCGATGGCGACGAGCTGCGTCTCGCCGCCCGAGAGTTCATGCACGCGCCGGCGGGCGAGGGCGGCGATGCCGAACCGGTCGAGCACCGCCTCGCTCCGCCGGGCGATCTCGTCCTTGGCGAGGCCGTGGTTCGAGAGGCCGAAGGCGATGTCCTCGGCGACGATCGGCATGATGATCTGGTGCTGCGGGTTCTGGAAGATGAAGCCGACGCGGGAAAGAACCGCCGCCGTATCCGCCCGCGTGTCGAGCCCACCGACGGTGACGGCGCCGGAGGTCGGCTTGACGAGGCCGTTGACGAGGCGGGCGAAGGTGGTCTTGCCGGAGCCGTTCAGGCCGATCACGCCGATGCGGCGTTCGGAAAGGACGAGCGTCAGCGGCTGCAGCGCGACGCGCCCGCCATAGACGACCGATGCCTCTTCGAAACGAATGTCCAAATGTCCCGCGCGCCCCTTTTGGTCCCGGTCGCTCTATAATCGGCTTTGCCGGGAAGGGAAATGCCTCTGGATGCGGCCGGGCCGGCCAGCCTATCATGGCGCCATGCCGATTCTCCTTTCGAACGCCGACGCGCGGCGCCTCTTCCTCGCCCGCCAGGGGCTTTCCGCGCCGCCGAACCGCGCGCTCGGCAAGGCGGGCCTGCTCGATCTCATAGAGGCGATCGGCTTCGTCCAGGTCGACAGCATCGCCACCGTCGAGCGCGCCCATCACCACATCCTCTTTTCCCGCAACCAGACCTACCGCCGCGAGCACCTGACGGCGCTGCTGGAGGAGGACCGGGCGCTCTTCGAGCACTGGACGCACGACGCCTCGATCATCCCGACCGCCTTCTATCGCTACTGGAAGCACCGCTTCCGCCGCGAGGAGGCGACGATCCTTGAGCGCTGGCGCAGGTGGCGCGAGCCCGGCTTCGAGGCCGCCTTCGACCAGACGCTTGCCGGAATCGTCGAGAACGGCGCGGTGCTTTCGCGCGACTTCAAGCACGAGGACCACGTCTCGGGCGGCTGGTGGAACTGGCATCCCTCGAAGACGGCGCTCGAATATCTCTGGCGCACCGGCAGGGTGGCGATCGCGCGGCGCGACAATTTCCAGAAGGTCTACGACCTCACCGAGCGGGTGATCCCGCGCCATCACCACGAAGACGAGGTCGACCACGACGCCTTTGTCGACTGGTGCTGCTCGGCCGCGCTCGACCGGCTCGGCTTCGCCACCCATGGCGAGCTTGCCGCCTTCTTCGCCCTGATCTCCCCGGAGGAGGCGAAGGCCTGGGTCGCGGCCAACCGCGACCGGCTGGTGGACCTCCTCGTCGCGCCCGCGGACGGCGCCAGGCCGCGCGCCTCCTTCGCCTGGGCGGGTTTTCCCGAGACCCTCGGCGCCATACCCGAACCGCCGGACCGGATCCGCACGCTGAGCCCCTTCGATCCGCTGCTGCGCGACCGCAACCGTGCCGAACGGCTGTTCGGATTCAATTACCGTATCGAGATCTTCGTGCCGGAGCCGAAGCGGCAATACGGCTACTACGTCTTCCCGCTGCTTGAAGGCGACCGGATGATCGGCCGCATCGACATGAAGGCAGAGCGCAAGGCGGGCGTGCTCGCGGTGAAGCGGCTCTGGCTGGAGCCCGGCGTCAGGGCCTCGGCGGGGCGGCTGGCGAAGCTCGATGCGGAACTGGCGCGTGTGGCGAGGTTCTCGGGGCTCGAACGCGTAAAATATCTCGACGGCTGGCGGAGTTAGGCATCGTTTCTATCATCCGCCGGAGCTTTGTCCGACGGCGGGCGGTCCTTACGGCCAAAAATCTTCCCGTTGAATATGTGCGTGCAGCAGGTGTGGCGCGGCTCCATCTCGGCTGCCCAAAGCGTCGGATCAACCATCATAGGAAAGGTGTTGCCATCGACATAGAGACCGCTGAAATCGCTGCTCTCGTCTGTCCTGACGATCGCCTGCCGCTCCCTGCCGCTATGGGTAACGAGAATGAAGATCCTTTCCGGATCGTCGATGCCGTGCCACCGCTTGGCTATGGACGGCATCCCACTCCCGACCGACGCGGGAGATCAGCAAGCGGCAGAGCGGCGTATAGTCCAGCCCGTGGCGATGGTTCGAATGCATCGAGCCGCGCGAAGACCTATTCTGCCCGTTGCCTTACCGCTCCCGTCCCGTCTGGCCGCGATCGCGCAGATAGTGGTCGGCGATGGTGCAGGCGAGCATCGCCTCGCCGATCGGCACGGCGCGGATGCCGACGCAGGGGTCGTGGCGGCCCTTGGTGCGGATATCGACCTCCTTGCCGTCCGAATCGACCGAGCGGCGCTCGGTCAGGATCGACGAGGTCGGCTTGATGGCGAAGCGGGCGACGACCGGCTGGCCCGTGGCGATGCCGCCGAGGATGCCGCCGGCATGGTTCGACAGGAAGACCGGGCGGCCGTCGGCACCGATGCGCATCTCGTCGGCATTCTCCTCGCCGGTGATCTCGGCGGCGGCGAAGCCGTTGCCGATCTCCACGCCCTTGACCGCGTTGATCGACATCAGGTTGGCGGCGATGTCCTGGTCGAGCTTGGCGTAGATCGGCGCGCCGATCCCTGCCGGCACCCCTTCCGCCACCACCTCGACCACGGCGCCGATCGAGGAGCCGGCCTTGCGGATGCCGTCGAGATACTCTTCCCACACCGGCACGATTGCCGGATCGGGGGCGAAGAAGGGGTTGCGGTTGACCTCCTCCCAGTCCCAGTTGTCGCGGTTGATCGCGTGCCTGCCGATCTGCACCAGCGCGCCGCGCACGACGAGGCCGGGCACGACCTTGCGGGCGAGGCCGCCGGCGGCGACCCGCGCCGCCGTCTCGCGCGCCGAGGAACGGCCGCCGCCGCGATAGTCGCGGATGCCGTATTTCACGTCATAGGTGAAATCGGCATGGCCGGGCCGATAGCTTTTGGCGATCTCGGAATAGTCCTTCGAGCGCTGGTCGGTGTTCTCGATCATCATCGAGACCGGCGTGCCGGTCGTCACCAGCGTCTCCCCGTCGGCATCGGGCATGACGCCGGAGAGCACGCGCACCAGGTCGTCCTCGCGGCGCTGGGTGACGAAGCGCGACTGGCCGGGCTTGCGCCGGTCGAGCCAGACCTGCAGTTCGGAAAGGGTGAAGCGGATGCCGGGCGGGCAGCCGTCGACGACGCAGCCGAGCGCCGGCCCGTGGCTTTCGCCCCAGGTGGTGACGCGGAACAGGTGACCGAAGGTGTTGTGCGACATGGATGCGCCCGGAACCGTTGACAGACGCGCCCGCTCTAGAGCATCGCGGCCGAAACGACAATCGCCTTGTGGCGGCGCGCCGGCGCTTACGAGGCGAGCTTCAGCGCCTCCTGGCCGGCGAAACGGGCGAGGTCCTCCGGGCTCAGCGGCCGGGCGAAGGCATAGCCCTGCAGAAGGTCGCAGCCGAAGAGGCCGAGCATTTCCGCATGCGCGAAGGATTCGACGCCTTCCGCCACCGTCTCGACGCCGAGCGAGCGGCCGATGTCGATGATCGAGCGGATCAGCCCCTGCTGCTTCTTCGAGCCGAGGATCGGCGCCACGAGCTGGCGGTCGATCTTCAGCCGCTTCGGCTTGATCTTCAGCAGGCTGACGATCGAGGTGTGGCCCGTGCCGAAATCGTCGATCTCGATGTCGATGCCGCGCCGCTTGATCGCCGCGATGTTGGCGGTCACCCGGTCGTCGCTCTCGTCGAGGAAGATCGATTCGACCAGCTCGAAGGCGATCTTGCCGGGCGCGATCTGCAGCCCGTCGAGCGCGTGAAGCAGGGTCGCGTCGGACAGCCTGCGGGCCGACACGTTGACGGAGATTTTCGGGATGACGATGCCGTCCGCCTGCCAGCGCCGGTCGTCGGCGAGCGCCTTTTCCAGCACGATCCGGTCGAGCGTCGCGGTGACGTTCAGTTCCTCGGCGATCGGCAGGAACCTGTCGGGTGTCAGGAGCCCGTCGCGCGGATGCTGCCAGCGGATGAGCGCCTCGACGCCGGCGAGCGTCAGCGTCGTCGCGTCGAATTGCGGCTGGTACCAGACGACGAACTGGTCCTTTTCGATGCCCTCGAGAATGTCGTCGGCGATGCGCTTGTTGCGGATGACTTCGGCCTGCAGGAATTCGGTGAAGAATTCATGCCGGTTGCGGCCGCTCTCCTTGGCACGGTAGAGCGCGATGTCGGCGTTGACGAGCAGCCTCGATGCCTCGACCGGCGTGTCGCGCGCGACCGCGATGCCGATGCTGACGCCGAAGCGGCAGGGAAACCCGTTATAGTCGACGGGCTGGCGCATCCGGCCGATGATGCGTTCCGAGAGTGCGGCGAGATAGGTCTTGTTCGGCGCGTCGGTGACGACGAGGACGAATTCGTCGCCGCCGATCCGGGCGACGATGTCGCCCTTGCGCACATTGGCCCCGAGGATCCCCGCCGCATGCACGAGCATCGCGTCGCCGGCGGCGTGGCCGAGCGTGTCGTTGATCTGCTTGAACCGGTCGAGGTCGATGTGGAGGATGGCGACGTTGGAAAGCCCCGTGTCTCCGCCGAGTTCCGCGAGCTTCATGTCGAGCATGCGGCGGTTGCCGAGGCCGGTCAGCGGATCGTGCAGCGCGTTGTGGACGATCTGGTCGCGCGTGCGTTCCAGCTCGGCGTTGCGGGCGTCGGCGAGCGCCTTGGCCGAGAGCAGTTCCTCCGTCAGCGAGACGTCGTCGGTCACGTCCCAGGCGATCCCGGTCATCCGCTCGCCTCCGTCGGCGCAGCGGTAGACCGAGCCGACGGTGCGGATGTGGCGGACGCTGCCGTCGGCGCGCAGCACCCGGTATTGCGAGCGGTATTCCTCGCCGTCGTCGAGGGTGCGCAGCAGCGAGAGCGATGCGGAGCGCATGTCGGCCGGATGCACGCTCGCGCGCCACGCCTCGAAGGTCGGATGGGGATTGTCCGGCGCCAGCCCGTGCAGGTCGAGCATGCGGTTGTCCCAGCTGCGCTTCTGGGTGGCGAGATCGATTTCCCAGATGCCGATGCGCGAGGCGTTGAGCGCCATGTCGAGGCGGCGCGACAGGCTGAGCAGTTCCTCGTCGCGCACGCGCAGCCGGGCGAGGTTGCGCTGGCGCTCGCTGATCAGGTTACCGGTCAGCACGATCGGCAGCACGACGACGAGCACGGCGAGCAGGATGATGAGCCGGATCGTGTCGCCATTGTCGGGCGCCTGCGCCCAACCGTCCTTCGGCAGCGCGCCGAGCTGCCAGGTGCCGCCCGGTAGGGCCAGGGAGCGCAGGACCGGCGACTGGTCGAAGAGGGCGCCGTCGCCGAAGAACGCATCCTGCACATGGTCGGCGAGCGAGGCGTCGCGGATGGCGAGACGGATGCCGTCGCCGCCCTCGATGCCGTGCAGCGCGGCCTCGGAGGCTTTCCGTTCGCCGCCGAGCCCTGCATTGCGGTAGAACGGCCGCTCGGCGATCGCGGCCTCGACGAAGCCCCAGAACACCGGCTCGCCGCTGCGCATGGTGAAGACCGGATAGTAGACGGTGAAGCCCCTTTCGCCGCTCGGCAGGCGGACAGGACCGTCGATCACGGGCTTGGCCTTCTGCCGCGCCCGGTCGGTGACCGCGCGCAACGAGGAGAAGCGCGTGAGATCGGTGCCGGGTGCCTTTCCGCTCGTCGCCGGGAAACTCATCGAGACGACCCCTCCCGGCGCGGCGCTGATGCGGCTGATCTGGCTGTTCTGGACGAGGATCTTTGTCGCGATGCGCTCGAAGACGGCCCTCTCCATGAACGGCTCGACCGAGAGGCTGTTGACGAGACCGCGCAGGGCCGACATCGAGCCGCGCACCTCTGCGCCGAGCCGGGTCGCCACGAGGTCGAGTTCGGTCTCGACGCTGTTCTTCAGGCGGATCTGGAAATTCTGCTCGTTCTGCGCGCTGAAGAGCACACCGCCGGTGACGATGACGCAGGCGGCGATGGCCGCCGGCACGAAGGAGGGTTTGACGAAGCGGATGAGAGAAAGGGCCGTGAGCCGCAGATTTTCAACGCGTTTCAACGCTTTCGAGACCCCTTGCACCGACGTTCGCGCCCCCTCCGGCACGGTAGGAGGCAGGTCTTAATTTTGCATTGCGGGATGACGGCCTGGCCGCCCGAGCGCACCGGCAATGGTTGATCTTTCGTTAAACACCGCTTGCCTTTTTCAGGCCCGCAGGGTTTCACTCTTGCCGCCGTCGTGGCCGGAGCTTCGCCGGAATGTCATCGCGCCGGGCGATTTTCGCCACAATCCGGGACCAGAAGGGATCGCACCAATGGCAGACAAACATGCTCGGGGAATCACGATGCGCTTCATCATCGCCGCTTTGCTGGGCGCCGCCGGCCTCCTCTCCCCCTTCTCCGCGGTGGCGGAGAGCGCCGATGTCGAGGCGGTGATCACCGATGTCGACACCGAACGGCTGAGCCTGTCGCTCGACGACGGCAAGAGCTACCAGGCGCCCGAGGAATTCAATTTCGAAGGGTTGAAGGCGGGCGTGAAGGTGATCGTCTTCTACACCGAGGTCGACGGCAAGCGCGTCATCAACGATCTCGAGGTCGTGCAGTAGGCGAGCGCGATCGCCGCACGGTTACTGCTGGACGAAGGCATCGCGGCCCTCGGCATCGGCCGGAGATGCACCGTCTCATCGTTCGCGGCACCGTCGGACGCCGAAACGATCCCGATCCCGCCGGACCTTCGCAAGAGCGCGCCGCGACCCTTCAGATCCGCTTTCGATCATCGTTCTTCCGCAAGGCCGACGCACGGTTGCGGGGAACGCGCTTCAGATCCAGGTCAGCGCGCCGTTGTCGGAAACGAGGATGCGATCCTGCGGGATTGGCGCGACGGAGGCCTCGTCGGAGGCCATGTGGCCGGACAGCTTGAACATCGAGCGGATGACGCCGCCATGGCAGACGCAGACCGTCGGCCGGTCGACGCCGTCGAGCCAGTCGCGGATGCGGTGCGACAAGATCTCGTAGCTTTC
Organism: Ensifer soli; assembly: GCF_041928815.1. Taxonomy (NCBI): domain Bacteria; kingdom Pseudomonadati; phylum Pseudomonadota; class Alphaproteobacteria; order Hyphomicrobiales; family Rhizobiaceae; genus Ensifer; species Ensifer soli. Next base: position 30,227 of record NZ_JBHFEI010000004.1, read on the forward strand.
CGCCGTTTCGCCCGGCGGCACGAAGTCCCATTTGGACGCCTCGCGCGCCGCTACCAGGTCCGGCGCGCGCGCCTCGATCTCGGCGAGCGTGTTGCCTTCCCAGTCGCCGAAGGAGACCTCCTTCAGCCGCGCATCCAGCCGGTAGGCGGCGGGATCGAGGCCGATGGCGGCACGCAGCCGCTCCATCGTCTCGCGCGTGCGGCCGAGCGGGCTGGAGACGAAGTCGAACGCGTCGACGCGGCCGCCGAGCACCTTGGCGAGCGCCCGGCCGTTGGCCGTCGCCTGCGCCCGGCCGGTGTCGTTCAGCGGGATGTCCTTCTGTCCCTGGAGACGCCCTTCCGCGTTCCAGTCCGTCTGACCGTGTCGTATCAGGTAGATGAGCAAGCGGGTCGCTCCGCGAGAGGCAGGAGAAGGGGAGGGCGCCGTTCCTTCGGGACCGTCAGTCCTTGACGACGGAGATGTCCGGCGCGTCCACCGCCTTCATGCCGACGACATGATAGCCGCTGTCGGCATGGTGCACCTCGCCGGTCACGGAGCGCGACAGGTCGGAGAGCATATAGAGACCGACATCGCCGACCTCCTCGATGGTGACCGTGCGGCGCAGCGGCGCGTTGTACTCGTTCCACTTGAGGATGTAGCGGAAGTCGCCGATGCCCGAGGCGGCAAGCGTCTTGATCGGCCCGGCCGAAATCGCGTTGACCCGGATGTTCTTCGGCCCGAGGTCGACGGCGAGGTATTTCACGCTCGCCTCCAGCGCCGCCTTCGCGACACCCATGACGTTGTAGTTCGGCATCACCTTCTCGGCGCCATAATAGGTCATGGTCAGCATCGAGCCGCCGTCCGTCATCAGCTTTTCCGCGCGCCGCGCGATCGAGGTGAAGGAGAAGACCGAGATCTGCATCGTCTTGGCGAAATTTTCCGGCGAGGTATCGACGTAACGTCCGGTCAGCTCGTCCTTGTCGGAAAAGCCGATGGCATGCACGACGAAGTCGATCTTGCCCCAGAGGGCCGCCAGATGGTCGAACACGGCATCGATCGTCGCCTCGTCGCTGACGTCGCAATGGCCGGCAAGCACGCCGCCGAGTTCCGCGGCCAGCGGCTCCACCCGCTTCTTCAGCGCGTCGCCCTGATAGGTGAAGGCGATCTCGGCACCCTGCTGATGAAGAGCCTTGGCAATCCCCCAGGCGATCGAACGATTGTTTGCCACGCCGAGGATGACGCCGCGCTTGCCACTCATCAGACCGGATGCCTGTGCCATGGTATATCCCCAATACTTTCAACATGCCCGGCCGTACCGCGGGACGGGTATACGCAAACGAGACCGTGCGGGAGGAGAGCCTGCGGCATTCCGGCGCGGAAATGTCCGAAGCCTATGGCATAGGCGCCGGACCGGTTCAAGCGCGGCCGGGATCAGGAACTGTAAGTTCCCGTAACAAAGGGTCAGGCGCCCGAAGCCTGTAGCGATCCCCCAGATTCGCCTGTCGGCTTCAGGCCTTCGCTTTCAAGCGTGTCTTTTCGCAAGACCGCCGCACGCTTTTGCGAGCCATGCTTCAAAGATAGAGCCCCTCGCGCAGGCTGCGCATCAGGTCGGTCATCTTGTCGTCGGGCTTTTCCCACAGCATCAGGCGGAGTTCGACGAACAGCGTGCCGCGCCGGCCGGCTTCGTCGGCGAGGCCGCGGCCGGGAAGCGGGATGACATGGCCCGAATTGGACCAGGGCGGAACGGTGACGACGACCGGCCCGTCGAGCGTCTCGACGGCCGTCTCGCAGCCGAGGACGGCGTTCTGGATGTCGATCGGCAGCGTGGTGCGCAGGTCGTGGCCGTCGGTGCGGAAGGCGCCGTCCTTCTCGACGCGCAGCGTCACGACGACGTCGCCGCGGCGCAGGCCCTCGACATGATGGCCCTGCTCCGTCAGCCGCACGACATGGCCGTCGGTGGCGCCGGCGGGAAGGGCGACCTTGACGGTTTCGCCGTCGTCGAGCGTCACGGCGAGGCGCGCGCGGCTGTGGAGATCCTCGACGGTGACCGGCAGGTCGATCGCAAGGTCCGGCACCTTGTTGACGCTTTTGCGCTGCGCGCCGCGGATGCGGCGGACGATGGCGGACACGAGTTCGGCGGCGGGTGCTGCGCCACGCGCGAAAGGGTTCAGCGAGGCGCGCCGCGGCGCTGCCTGCGGCGCCGGCTCCGCATCGGCGGCCTCCGTGAAAGCCTCGGGACGGACGGCCTCCGGGCGCGGCGCGGATCGCGGCGGCGGCTTCTTCTCCTGCTGCCTCGGTTCCTGCGACCTCGTCTCCTGCGGCTTCGGCCGGACGGCGGCGCCGAAGATGCGCTCGATCATCTCCTCGGCCATGTCGGCGTCGACGGGTTCCTCGCCGGCCTCGCGGGCGCTTTTCTGCTTCATCGCCTCCATGCGGCGCAGTTCCGCCTCGCGGCGGGCCTGGTCGTAGCGGGTGCGCAGCCGCGGATCCTTCAGCACCTCGTAGGCGCGGCCCGCTTCGGCGAAGCGCGCGGTCGCCAGCGGATCGTCCGGGTTCTGGTCGGGATGCACGCTCTTCGCCACAGCCCGCCAGGCGGCCTTGATCTCGTCGGGACCGGCATTGCGCCTGACGCCGAGAACGGAATAGGGATCGCGCATCATCTCAACCGCCCTTGAAGCTTGGCCTTTGCCTGTCGGTCCGCAACGCCTTCAACGAGCAGGAGAGGTGCGGGTTCCGTCGGGCGTTCCGGCCTTTTTCGCTTCCTCGACTGTCGGGAAAACTTGCTAAGGATGGGTTATGCGGCCGGGAAGGGCCTGCGCGCCCGGCCCGCGATCCGCCATCTTGGTTAACGGCGGGTGAAAAACCCGGCTCAGCCCTGGCGTTCGAAGCGCGACAGCAGCCATTCGCCCTTGCCCGCCTGGCAGGCGCGGCCGTCGAAGCGGGCGATCCCCTCGTAGGAATGGCGGGTGGTGGTGAAGCTGCGGCAGACGACGCCGTCGGCCCGCTGCTCGCGGATGGCGCTGATCACGCCTGCGCTTCCCGAACTGGCGTTGGCCCAGGGAACGGGGCGGTCCTTCAGGCTGGCGAGGTCGGCGGAGGAGACGGCGTTGCGCACGGTCGCCTCGTCCGAGGTCTCCGCGGGACGCGCGGCGATCGCGCCGGTAGCGATCGACCGGTCGACGCCGCTGGCGAAATCGAGCCCGCCGCCGACGCAGGCGGCAAGCGGCAGGCATGCGACACCGATGCAGGCCGCGCGACCTGCCGCCCGGGCCATCTGCCCCTTTGTCTCCGCGATCCGCTTTGCTATGTGTCGCACGGCATACCTGTGAATGAATCGAGACGCATGCAGGACACGTCGCGCTCCGTGCCGACGGGTCCAGGGCGGCATGGGACGGAGACTATGGGCGTGAACAGCTTAACAAGCGGTGACTTCACCGATGCGAATGATCCCGTTTCGCTCTTCGGCGACTGGCTGACGGAAGCGCAGGCGACCGAGGTCAACGATCCGAGCGCAGTGGCGCTCGGGACGGTCGACGAGGAGGGGATGCCGAACGTGCGCATGGTGCTGCTCAAGGACCACGACGCGCGCGGCTTCGTCTTCTATACGAATTTCGAGAGCGCCAAGGGCCGCGAGATCCTGTCCAGCCGCAAGGCGGCGATGTGCTTCCACTGGAAGACGCTGCGCCGCCAGGTGCGCATCCGGGGTGCCGTCGAGGTCGTCACCGATGCCGAAGCGGACGCCTATTACGACAGCCGCCCGCTGCAGAGCCGCATCGGCGCCTGGGCGTCGAAGCAGTCCCGCCCGCTCGAAAGCCGCTTCGCGCTGGAAAAGGCGGCCGCCGCCTATGCGGCGAAGTTCGCGCTCGGCGCCGTGCCGCGTCCGGAGCACTGGTCGGGTTTTCGCGTGATGCCGGAGACGATCGAGTTCTGGAAGGACGGCGCCTTCCGCCTGCACGACCGCATCGTCTTTGCGCGCGACGGCGAGGGCTGGTCGAAGACGCGGCTCTATCCGTAACGCGCGCCCCCTCGCGCACGTCCGGCGAATCCTGGTTCTCCGGACGTGTTCTCTTCTTTTGTTCCCGCCGCCTTGTCCGACGCCGAAGCGATCCCGCTTCGGCTCGACATGCCCCGCGCTCAGTCCCTCGCGCCCATCAGGCGGAAGGGAATGCCGGAGGCGAGCGCGGCAACCGCGCCGGCGCTCTGGAAATAGCCGTTGAGCGAGATGCGCGGCAGGCCGGTCAGCCTTTCCTGCAGGCGGAGCGTGCCCGGCCGGGTCAGCACGCCGACCGAAAGCCCGGCCTCTTCGGCGAGCGCGGCTTCGCGGTCGCCGGCCGCCGCCCGGTCGCCATAGGGATAGGCGATCGTCGTCGGCCTCCGACCGGTGATCGCCTCGACCGTCATGATGGACCCCTCGATCTCCGCGAGCGCCTCGTCGCGCGGCAGTCGGGCCAGCGCCCGATGGCTGACCGTGTGCGCGCCGAGGCTTGCCAGCGGATCGGCGGCAAGCCGGGCGAGCCCTTCCACATCAAGCGTCAGCGCGCCGATCAGTGCCAGCGGGTCGATGCCGTGCTGCCGGGCCGCGGCGTCGATCCGGGCGACGGCCTCCGCCTCGTCGATGCCGTGGACGAAGGCGGCCAGCCGATCGAACGCCGCCTGTTTGCCGCGCGAGGTCGCAAGCTCAAGCCTCTCCGGGCCCGAGCCGAAATCGAAGGCGAGGTGGTCGATGCCGGACAGAAGCCGGTCGAGCGTCTGCCACCAGGCGCCGTGGCTGCGCTCGACGAAGCCCTTGGTGACGAAGACGGTGTAGGGCACCCCGTGCCGTCGGAACACCGGCGCCGCATGCTCGAGATTGTCGCGATAGCCGTCGTCGAGGGTGAAGGCGGCGAGGGGCGGGCCCTGCGGCTCCGACAGAAGGGCGGGCAGGGCATCGAGCGCGACGAAGCGGTAGCCTGTCCGCTTCAGCGTCAGGATCGCTGTGTCGAGGAAGTCCGGCGTGATGTCCAGATGCGCGTTCGGCGCAAAGGCGGCCGCGACCTTCGGTCGCACATGATGGAGCGTGAAGATCGCGCCGCGCCCGCGCGCGGCAGCCATCAGGCCGAAACCCGCCACGACACCCGAGGCGGCGAGCCCCGCGGCGATCACGCATCGTTTCAACTGCCGCTTCACGCGCAAGGACCTCCGAGACCCGACGGGCGCTATTGAGACAGAGGCGCGTTAAGCCTTGCTTAAATCAGGTGCGCGTGCCGCCGACGGTGGTCTCGGTCATCTTCAGGTGCGGCTGGCCGACGCCGACCGGCACCCACTGCCCGCCCTTGCCGCAATTGCCGATGCCGGTGTCGAGCTTCGAATCATTGCCGATCATGGTGATGCGCTTCATCGCGTCCGGCCCGTTGCCAATCAGCATCGCACCCTTGACCGGGGTCGTCACTCGGCCGTTCTCGATGAGATAGGCCTCGGTGCAGCTGAAGACGAACTTGCCTGAGGTGATGTCGACCTGGCCGCCGCCGAAGGAGACGGCATAGATACCCTTCTTCACCGAGGCGATCATCTCCTCCGGCTCATGGCTGCCGGAGAGCATGTAGGTGTTGGTCATGCGCGGCATCGGCTGGTAGGCATAGCCCTGACGGCGGCCGTTGCCGGTCGGCTGCATGCCCATCAGGCGCGCGTTCTGCCGGTCCTGCATGTAGCCGACGAGCCGGCCGTCCTCGATCAGGACATTGTAGGCGGACGGCGTGCCCTCGTCGTCGATGGTGATCGAGCCGCGCCGCTCGGCGATCGTGCCGTCGTCGACGACGGTGACGCCCTTGGCCGCCACCTGCGTGCCGATCAGCCCGGCGAAGGCGGAGGTCTTCTTGCGGTTGAAGTCGCCCTCCAGCCCGTGGCCGACCGCCTCGTGCAGCATCACCCCCGGCCAGCCGTTCGCCAGCACCACGTCCATGCTGCCGGCCGGCGCGTCGACGGCGGAGAGATTGACGAGCGCCTGGCGCAGCGCCTCGTCGGCGCCGGCCTTCCAGTCGTGCTCGCCGATGAAAGCGTTGAAACCCATGCGCCCGCCGGTGCCGAAGGAGCCCGATTCCTGCCGGTCTCCCTCGCCGGTGACGACGGAGATGTTCAGCCGCGTCATCGGCCGGACATCCTCGACGCGATGGCCGTCGGCGCGCAGGATCTCTATTTTCTGGTGGCTGGCGGCGATCGAGACCGACACCTGGCGCACGCGCGGGTCGGTGTCGCGCAGATAGGCGTCGATGTCGGCGAGCAGCTTCGCCTTCGCCTCGAAGGAAGGTTCGCCGATCGGGTTCTCGTCGCCGTAGAGCCGAGTGTTGGTCCCGCGCGGCGGCTCGGCATAGGTGCCTGCCCGCCCGCGCGCCACTTCCTTCACCGCGTCCGACGCGCGCTTCAGCGCCGAGAGGCTCATCTCGCCGGAATGGGCATAGCCGACCGCCTCGCCGGACACCGCGCGCAGCCCAAAACCCTGGTCGGTGTTGAAGCTGCCGCCCTTCAGGCGGCCATTGTCGAAGGTCAGCGATTCGGACTGGATCTGCTCGACGAAGAGTTCGCCGTCGTCCGCGCCGGCAAGCGTGTCGGCGAGGCTGGCGCGCACGGCCGCCTCGTCGACATCGAAGAGGGAGATCAGATCGGCAGCCATGGGGAACTCCATTGGAACGGGCGGATGCGGCCGTATGTAAGGAGTGGTCCGGCGCCTGGCAACCCGAGGGGCCGATCCGGCAGGCGCGCTCAGGGCAGCTTGTCGTAGCCTTCGCCGAAGCCGGAAAGATCGACGGGGATGCCGATGCCTTCTTCCGGCGACTGGAAGACGATGAAGGTCGCGGTCGCGCCGGCGCGGAAGGTCTTCAGCAGTTCCTCCTCCAGCACCACCTCGGCATAGCAGCCGTCGGAGAAGCAGCGGACGAAATAGGCGCGGCCGATGTCCTTGCCGTCGACATTGAGGCCGAGGCCGTTCGGAAGCAGCACGCCGAGCGGCGCGAGGACGCGCAGGATGCGGGCCTTGCGGTCGGCGGTCTTCAGCACGACGACGGAAAGCCCGACCTCCGGCCGGTCGTCGGCAATCACGTTCTGCATCAGCGCGCATTGCTCGGAGGAGGCGCCCGGCGGCTTGTCGCAGATGATCGACCAGGCGCCGTGATTGGACTTGACCGTGCCCGGCTGCTGCGCGGCCGCGCCCGTCGAGAACGCGCCGGCGGCGAACGCGGCGAGAACGGCCGCGTGCGTCAGGCGGGACAGCGGACGAAGGGACAGGCCCATGGACACCTCGAGTACCGTTAATGCCGAATCAAACCGTTGTATTCATGAAGGGAGCCCGTTCAAATGAAAAGCCCCGCATGCTAGGGGAGGGCAGTTTCGCGGCAGGATGTGGCGGAAATCCGTCCGTCAATGGCCGCGCGGCGGCTCGCGCGGAAATGCCGCACGACACTGTCGGCTGAAGTGTTGCGGCCCGGCTGAATCTGTGGTTTGACACGCGTCATTATAGTAGGGATTCTGCGTGTTGGTTTGATCTGGATCAAGCGCTGATGGGAGACACATTCGTGAAAAACAAGGCTATCGCGTTTCTGGCGGCGCTGGGCGGCGGGCTTTTTGCCTCGGCGGCCCATGCCGACAAGCCGGTCGACTGGCAGCTCGGCCTGCAGCCGGCGGCGACCGGCATCATGGAAGAGGTCCGCTGGTTCGAGCACTACACGCTGTGGTTCATCGTTCCGATCACGCTCTTCGTGCTGGCCCTGCTGATCGTCGTCGTCGTCAAGTTCCGCGCCAGCGCCAATCCGGTGCCATCGAAGACCAGCCACAACACCGCGATCGAGGTGGTCTGGACGCTCGGTCCGGTCGTCATCCTGCTCTTCCTCGCCGTTCCTTCCTTCCAGCTCCTCACCGCCCAGCTCACGCCGCCGCCGAACCCGGACCTGACCATCAAGGCGACCGGCAACCAGTGGTACTGGTCCTACGAGTATGAGGCCGGCGAGAACCCGCTGTCCTTCGACAGCCTGCTCCTGAAGGATGTCGACCGCGCTTCCTTCGGCAAGGAGGACAAGGCCGCCTATCCGCATCTGCTCGCCGTCGACAACGACATCGTCGTGCCGGTCGGCAAGACCGTGCGCCTGCTCGTCACCGCCGCCGACGTCATCCATGCCTTCGCCATGCCGGCCTTCGGCGTGAAGATCGATGCCATTCCGGGCCGCCTCAACGAGACCTGGTTCAAGGCGGACCGCGAAGGCCTCTATTACGGCCAGTGTTCCGAGCTCTGCGGCAAGGATCACGCCTATATGCCGATCGCCATCCGCGTGGTGGCGCAGGACAAGTACGACGCCTGGTTCGCCGCCGCCGGCAGCAATCTCGGCGAAGCCAACAAGGCGCTGATCGCCTCGGCGGACGGGGCGGCCAAGACCGTCACCGTTGCCGAGAACGTCGCAGAATAATCCGAAGGGGAGTAGGATCCATGGCCGGAACAGCCGCTCATCGCGATCACCACGATCATGCCGGGCATGATCACCACGACGACCATGCCCACAAGCCGCTGACCTTCTTCCAGCGCTGGTTCCTGTCCACCAACCACAAGGACATCGGTACGCTCTACTTGATCTTCGCGATCATCGCCGGCCTGATCGGCGGCACGCTCTCCGTCGTCATGCGCATGGAGCTGCAGGAGCCGGGTATCCAGATCTTCCACGGCCTCGCCTCGATGGTCTACGGCTTCGAAGGCGATGCCGCGATCGACGGCGGCAAGCACATGTACAACGTCTTCACGACGGCCCATGCGCTGATCATGATCTTCTTCATGGTCATGCCGGCGCTGATCGGCGGTTTCGCCAACTGGATGGTGCCGATCATGATCGGCGCGCCGGACATGGCCTTCCCGCGGATGAACAACATCTCGTTCTGGCTGATCATCCCGGCCTTCCTGCTGGTACTGCTCTCGATGTTCGTCGAGGGTCCGGCCGGTGCCTATGGCGCGGGTGGGGGCTGGACGATCTATCCGCCCTTCTCGACATCCGGACAGCCCGGACCTGCGATGGACTTCGTCATCCTCGGCCTGCACATCGCCGGTGCCTCGTCGATCCTCGGCGCGATCAACTTCATCACCACCATCCTCAACATGCGCGCCCCGGGCATGACGCTGCACAAGATGCCGCTCTTCGCCTGGTCGGTGCTGATCACCGCCTTCCTGCTGCTGCTGTCGCTGCCGGTTCTCGCAGGCGGCATCACCATGCTGCTCACCGACCGCAACTTCGGCACGACCTTCTTCACGCCGGACGGCGGCGGCGACCCGATCCTGTTCCAGCACCTGTTCTGGTTCTTCGGCCACCCGGAAGTCTACATCCTGATCCTGCCCGGCTTCGGCATCATCAGCCACATCGTCTCGACCTTCTCGCGCAAGCCGGTCTTCGGCTATCTCGGCATGGCCTATGCGATGGTGGCGATCGGCGCCGTCGGCTTCATCGTCTGGGCGCACCACATGTACACGGTCGGCATGTCGCTCAACACGCAGCGCTACTTCGTCTTCGCCACGATGGTCATCGCCGTTCCGACCGGCGTGAAGATCTTCTCCTGGATCGCGACGATGTGGGGCGGCTCGATCTCGTTCCGTACGCCGATGATCTGGGCGATCGGCTTCATCTTCCTGTTCACCGTCGGCGGCGTCACCGGCGTGCAGCTCGCCAATGCCGGCCTCGACCGGGCGCTGCACGACACCTACTACGTCGTCGCCCACTTCCACTACGTGCTCTCGCTCGGCGCCGTCTTCGCCATCTTCGCCGCCTGGTACTACTGGTTCCCGAAGATGTTCGGCTACATGTACAACGAGAAGATCGCCAACGCGCACTTCTGGGTCATGTTCGTCGGCGTCAACCTGGTGTTCTTCCCGCAGCACTTCCTCGGCCTGGCCGGCATGCCGCGCCGTTACGTCGATTATCCGGATGCGTTCGCGGGCTGGAACATGGTCTCGTCCTATGGCTCCTACATCGCCGCGATCGGCGTGCTGATCTTCCTCTACGGCGTCTGGGAGGCCTTCTCCAAGAAGCGTCTCGCCGGCGACAATCCGTGGGGCGCGGGTGCCTCGACGCTCGAATGGCAGCTGTCCTCGCCGCCGCCGTTCCACCAGTGGGAACAGCTGCCGCGCATCAAGTAAGACCCATCGAGGATCATCCGGGGCCGCCCGCAAGGCGGCCCCGGCCTGAAAGGCGGGCTTTGGGCCCCGCAAGGTGCCGCCCGCCGGGCCGGCGCCCGAGGAGACCGGACATGACGATCATCAACAGCCAGGATCTGGACGGCGGGGTGCGCTTCTCCGAAGCGACGGCTGGCGATTACTGGGCGCTGCTGAAACCGCGGGTGATGTCGCTCGTCGTCTTCACCGCCGTTGCCGGCATCGTGCTGGCGCCTGGCCATATCCATCCGCTGATCGGCCTCATCGCCGTGCTCTGCATCGCCGTCGGCGCCGGGGCGTCCGGCGCGCTCAACATGTGGTACGACGCCGACATCGACGCGGTGATGAGCCGCACTGCCTCGCGGCCCGTTCCCGCCGGCCGGATCCAGCCGGTCGAGGCGCTCGCCTTCGGCGTGACGCTGTCGGCCTTTTCCGTCTGCATCCTCGGCCTTGCGGTCAACTGGGCCGCCGCCGCGCTCCTCGCCTTCACCATCTTCTTCTACGCCGTTGTCTATACGATGTGGCTGAAGCGCTCGACGCCGCAGAACATCGTCATCGGCGGTGCTGCCGGCGCCTTCCCGCCGATGATCGGCTGGGCCTGCGTCACCGGCTCGGTGTCGATCGAGAGCGTGGTACTCTTCCTCATCACCTTCCTGTGGACGCCGCCGCATTTCTGGGCGCTCGCCCTCTTCAAGATGCGCGACTACGGCGCCGCCGGCATCCCGATGATGCCGAATGTGCGCGGCGAGGCCTCGACCAAGCGCCAGATGCTGGTCTATGCCGTGCTGACCGCCTTGATCGGCATCTGTCCCGCCGTGCTCGGCTTCGCGAGCACCGGCTACGGCATCTTCGCCGGCCTTATCGGCCTCGGTTTCGTCTGGTATTCGGTGCGGGTCTGGCGGATGCCGGAGGAGGACCGCGCCATGGTGCCGGCCAAGCGCCTCTTCGCCTTTTCGATCTTCTACCTGTTCGCGATCTTCGCCGGCCTGATGCTGGACCGGCTGGTCGCCTCTCTCATCGCCGGGAGCATGCTGGCATGATCGAGACCGTCAAGCTCACCGAGGCGCAGAAGCGCTCCCGCCGCGGTCGCAACATCGCGCTCGCCGTGGTGCTCGTCGCGCTGGTGGTGATGTTCTACGCCATCACCATCGTCAAGTTCAGCGGCGGGATGGCGTCATGAGCGGCCCTGTGAACGACACGGGAAAGGCGTCGCAGTCGCGCTCCCACACGGTGGTCGCGGCCTCCTGCGTCGCCTTCGTCGCGGCGATGGTCGGCATGGCCTATGCCGCCGTGCCGCTCTACGACATGTTCTGCCGCGTCACCGGCTATAACGGCACGACGCAGCGCGTCGAGCAGATGTCCGACACGATCCTCGACCGCAAGGTCACGGTGACCTTCGACGCCAATACCGGCGGCGGGTTGCCTTGGGAGTTCAAGCCGGTCAGCCGCGAGATCTCGCTCCGGATCGGCGAGACGGTGCAGGTCGCCTACACGGCGCGCAACATCGCCTCCGTGCCGACGACCGGCCAGGCGGTCTACAACGTCACGCCGATGCAGGTCGGCGCCTATTTCAACAAGGTGCAGTGCTTCTGCTTCACCGAGACGACGCTCCAGCCGGGCGAGGAGATGGAGATGCCGGTGGTCTTCTTCGTCGATCCGGAAATGGTCAACGCGGTGGAGACCGCGGGCATCAATACGATAACCTTGTCCTACACCTTCTATCCGCGCGAGCCGTCGAAGCCGGTGGCCGAACTTGATACCGGCGCGGAGCGGACGGTGGACGGCAAACTTTGACGGCATGCCGGCTCCGGTGCTACGGAGAGGCAAGAGAATGATCGGGGACGAGTGACATGGCCGACGCGCACAGCAAGAATCACGACTATCACATCATAGATCCGAGCCCCTGGCCGCTGCTGTCGTCGATCGGCGCCTTCGTGCTGGCCTTCGGCGGCATCGGCTACATGCGCTATCTCTCCGGCGGCTCGCTGCACCTCTTCGGCCTCGACTGGGCGCATCCGTGGGTGTTCTTCATCGGCCTCGTCATCGTTCTCTACAGCATGTATGCCTGGTGGGCGGACACGATCAAGGAGGCGCATGAGGGTCACCACACCCGCGTCGTGTCGCTGCACCTGCGCTACGGCATGATCATGTTCATCGCGTCGGAAGTGATGTTCTTCGTCGCGTGGTTCTGGGCCTATTTCGACGCCAGCCTGTTCCCGGGCGAGGCGATCCAGGCGACGCGCACCGCCTTCACCGGCGGCGTCTGGCCGCCGAAGGGCACCGAGGTTCTCGATCCCTGGCACCTGCCGCTCTACAACACCGTCATCCTGCTGCTTTCCGGCACGACGGTCACCTGGGCGCACCATGCGCTGCTCCACAACGACCGCAAGGGCCTCGTCTACGGCCTGACGCTGACCGTGCTGCTCGGCGTGCTGTTCAGCTACGTCCAGTATTACGAATATGCCCACGCGCCCTTCGCTTTCAAGGACTCGATCTACGGCGCGACCTTCTTCATGTCGACCGGCTTCCACGGCTTCCACGTCCTGGTCGGCACGATCTTCCTGCTGGTCTGCCTGATCCGGGCGCTGCGCGGCGACTTCACCCCGAAGCAGCATTTCGGCTTCGAGGCCGCCGCCTGGTACTGGCACTTCGTCGACGTGGTCTGGCTGTTCCTGTTCTTCTCGATCTACATCTGGGGCGGCTGGGGCGCGCCCGTGCACGGCTGATCGGCAGCACGGATTTTTTTGAAGACATGGAAAGGGCGGCTGTTGCGGGTGGCCGCCCTTTTCCGTTCACGATCGTCCGGTATTCCGGCGGCATCGCGGCATCGCGGCATCGCGGCATCGCGGCATCGCGGCATCGCGGCAGGGAAGGGATGCGGGACGGGACGTCGGTTCACGTCTGGCCTGATGGCGCTCACGATCGCTTGGGGATCCGCCGTCGCGGCCGATCCCGTCGACCGCGTGCTGGTCCACAAGGCGGAGCGACGGCTGGAGCTCCTGCGCGACGGACAGGTGGTCGCCGCCATGCCGGTCGCGCTCGGCGGTGATCCGCTTGGCCACAAGCAGGCGGAAGGCGACGGCCGGACGCCCGAGGGCGTCTACCGTCTCGACTGGAGGAACCCGGCGAGCGCCTACCATCGTTCGATGCACGTGTCCTACCCCGATGACGACGATGTGGCGCGGGCGCGTGCCGGGGGTCGCGACCCCGGCGGCATGATCATGATCCACGGCCAGCGCAACAATTTCGGATGGCTGGCGCCGGTCACCCAGCTTTTCGATTGGACGGACGGCTGCATCGCCGTTACCAATGCCGACATGGACATCATCTGGTCGCGCGTGCCGGATGGCACGGTGATCGAGATCAGACCATGAGTGACGACCAGGCCCATTATCCCCCCGTCGATCCGGTCGGCGTCGGACTGAAGGGGCTTTGCCCGCGCTGCGGCCAGGGAAAGCTCTTCGACGGTTTCCTCACGGTGAAACCGGCCTGTGCCGCCTGCGGCCTCGACTACGCCTTTGCCGATGCCGGAGACGGACCGGTCGTCTTCGTCATCCTCATCGCCGGCTTCCTCATCCTCGGCCTCGCTTTGTGGCTCGACGTCAACTACAGCCCGCCGCTCTGGCTGCATCTCGTGCTGTGGATCCCGCTCGCCGTCGTCGTCTGCCTCGGGCTGATGCGCGGGCTGAAGGGCGTGCTGATCGCGCTGCAATACCGCAACAATGCCAGGCAGGGCGAGATCGACCGTGGCTGAGGGGGCCTCGCGCGGCCGTACAGCCGCCATGCTCGCCGTCGTCGCGGTGGCGTTCTGCATCCTGGCGGGGCTCGGAACCTGGCAGGTGCAGCGCCTCGCCTGGAAGGAGAGCCTGATCGCGATGATGGCGGAGCGTCGTGCCGCGCCGCCGCAGACGCTCACCGAAATCGAGGCGATCGCGACCGGGGGCGGCGATGTCGACTACCGGCCGATCCGCGTCGCCGGCCGCTTCGACCACGCCCGCGAGCGCCACTTCTTCGCCACCTACGAGGGCGCCACCGGCTACTACGTCTATACGCCGCTGACCGTCGACGAGGGCCGTGTCCTCTTCGTCAATCGCGGCTTCGTCCCGTTCGAGCGCAAGGACGCCGCGACGCGCGGCGAGGGGCAGGCCGAGGGCGCCGTGACCGTCACCGGGCTTGCCCGGGCGCGGCTTTCGGAAAAGCCCTCCTCCTTCGTGCCCGAGAACGACGAGGCGAAGAACATCTTCTACTGGAAGGATCTCGACGCGATGGCGCGCACGGCAGGCCTCGCCCCGGATCGGGTGCTTCCCTTCTTCGTCGATGCCGATGCGACGCCGAACCCCGGCGGCCTGCCGGTCGGCGGCGTCACCCAGTTCGACCTGCCGAACAACCACCTCCAATATGCGGTCACCTGGTACGGCCTGGCGCTGGCGCTGGTCGCCGTCACCCTCGCGGTCGTGCTTCGCGGCCGCAGGGAGCGGAACTGACCCCGAGGGTTGCCGAAGGCCGCGCGTCCTGTTGCCTGCCCCAGCGGGCGAAAGGAGGGGGATGGGGCGTGTTCGTCCTTGTGCCGCGGTTGCCCGCCCATATATACAGGGCCCATCCGATGCCCGCTCTTGACGGGCGCCCCTTCGTTGCAGGCGATCCGGTTCATGGCCTCACCTCCCGCTGAGAAACCCCCGCTCACCATAAGGCTCTGCGGCCCGCGCGGCTTTTGCGCCGGTGTCGACCGGGCGATCCAGATCGTCGTGCTGGCGCTGAAGGAATATGGCGCGCCGGTCTATGTCCGCCACGAGATCGTTCATAACCGGTTCGTCGTCGAAGGGCTCGAGGCCAAGGGCGCCGTCTTCGTCGAGGAACTGGACGAGATCCCCGAGGCGCATCGGCGGCAGCCCGTGGTCTTTTCCGCCCATGGCGTGCCGAAATCCGTGCCGGCCGATGCCGACCGCCGCAATCTCTTCTATCTCGACGCCACCTGTCCGCTGGTCTCCAAGGTTCACAAGCAGGCGATGCGCCACCAGCGCATGGGCCGCCATGTGATCCTGATCGGCCATGCCGGCCATCCGGAGGTGATCGGCACCATGGGGCAGCTGCCGGACGGCGCCGTGTCGCTGATCGAGACGATCGAGGACGCCGACTGCTATCAGCCGGCAGACCCCGACAATCTCGGCTTCGTCACCCAGACGACGCTTTCCGTCGACGACACCGCCGGCGTGATCAGGCGGCTGCACGAGCGCTTCCCGAACCTGACGGCGCCGGCTGCCGATTCGATCTGCTATGCCACGACCAACCGTCAGGAGGCGGTCAAGCAGGCCGCGCCCGGCTGCGACCTCTTCCTGATCGTCGGTGCGCCGAACTCGTCGAATTCCAAGCGGCTGGTGGAAGTGGCCCAGCGCGCCGGTGCGACCCGCTCCGTGCTGGTGCAGCGCGCCGCCGAGATCGACTGGGAGACGGTCGGCGCGATCCGCACCGTCGGGCTCTCCGCCGGCGCCTCCGCCCCCGAGGTCATCGTCGACGAGATCATCGAGGCCTTCCGCGCCCGTTTCGAGGCTCTGGTCGAGCTCGCCGACACGGTCGAGGAGACGGAGAACTTCCTCGTCAACCGCGAGCTTCGCCATGTGCCGCTGACGGCGGCCGACATGGCCTTCGTCAACGGCGAATAGCAGGAACCCGGACCCTTGGCCGTCTATACCGACATCACCGAAGACGAACTCGGCCGCTTCCTTGCGGCCTATGACATCGGCGCGCTCGTCTCCTACAAGGGGATCGCGGAAGGGGTGGAAAACTCCAATTTCCTGCTGCGAACCGGCGCGGGCGTCTTCATCCTGACGCTCTATGAGAAGCGCGTCGAGCGCTACGACCTGCCGTTCTTCCTCGGGCTGATGCAGCATCTCGCCGATCGCGGCCTCAATTGCCCGCTGCCGATCGCGCGGCGCGACGGGCGTCTCCTCGGCGACCTCGCCGGCCGGCCTGCGGCGATCATCTCCTTTCTCGACGGCGTCTGGCTGCGCAGGCCCGAGGCGCGCCATTGCCACGCGGTCGGCAGGGTGCTGGCCGAGATGCACATCGCCGGTGAAGGCTTTTCCATCCGGCGCGCCAATGCGCTCTCCGTCGCCGGCTGGCGTCCGCTCTGGAACAGGGCGCGCGACCGGGCCGACGAGGTGCGGGCCGGGCTCGCGGGCGAGATTTCCGCCGAACTCGACCATCTCGAAGCGCATTGGCCGCGTGACCTGCCGGAGGGCGTGATCCATGCCGATCTCTTCCCCGACAATGTCTTCTTCCTCGAGGACCGGCTGTCGGGCGTGATCGACTTCTATTTCGCCTGCAACGACATGCTCGCCTATGACCTGTCGATCTGCCTCAATGCTTGGTGCTTCGGCAAGGAGGACGGCGTTTTCGACATCGGGAAGGGCGCCGCCCTGCTGGCGGGCTACCAGTCGGTGCGGCCGCTGAGCGCCGCCGAAGTCGCGGCCCTTCCGCTGCTCGCGCGCGGCTCGGCGCTGCGCTTCTTCCTGACGCGGCTCTACGACTGGCTGACGACGCCGCCGGGCGCGCTGGTCGTCAAGAAGGATCCGCTGGAATATCTGCGCTACCTGCAGTTCCACCGCAGGGTCGCTTCCGCCGCCGACTACGGCCTTGCGGGAGAAAGCGCATGAAGCATGTGGACATCTTTACCGACGGCGCCTGTTCCGGCAATCCGGGGCCGGGCGGCTGGGGCGCGGTGCTGCGCTACGGCGAGGTCGAGAAGGAGCTCTGCGGCGGCGAGGCGGAAACGACCAACAACCGCATGGAGCTTCTCGCCGCGATCACGGCGCTGAACGCGCTGAAGAGCCCGTGCCGGGTCGACCTGCACACCGACAGCAAATATGTCATGGACGGGATCGGCAAGTGGATCCATGGCTGGAAGAAGAACGGCTGGCGCACCGCCGACCGCAAGCCGGTGAAGAACGGCGAGCTCTGGCAGGCGCTCGATGCCGCCCGCGACCGGCACGAGGTCACCTGGCACTGGGTCAAGGGCCATGCCGGCCACCCGGAGAACGAACGGGCCGACGAACTCGCGCGATCGGGCATGGAGCCCTTCAAGAAGGCGCGCTGACCGGCCCGCGACACAACTTTCGCGCGGTTCAATGGCTTGACGGCGTTTTCGATTGCATTAGCCTCTCCTTATTTCGAAGGGGAGGTTTTCATGAAGACATTTGCAGCCACGCTCATCCTCGCCGCCGTCGCTCTCGGCGCGCCGGCCGCCTCTGCCGAGGTCAAGCCGTTCGGCTCCACCTGCGTCAAGGTCACCAAGGGTGCGTCGAAGACCGTTTGCGTCGCCTGGAACGGCAAGACGATCGCGAGCACCGACAAGTTCCGCAATACGATTCCCACCCGTGGCCAGCACACCGGCTGCAAGGCGAGCGACGCGGTCATCGCCTGCTCCGGTGGCACCTATGCGACGGGAGAGGGCTCCGGCAGGATGCCGCCGTTCAAGGTGCGGCTGAAGGCCGGAAAGCCGGTCGCCGCCAACTGGTGACATGCCCGTTCCCGGCCGGGCGATCCGCCGCGGCCGGGAACGGTGTTTGCCTCAGAGCTGTTCGAGAATGGCGGCGGCGCTCGACACCGTGGCCTTGCCGGGCGACTCCTCGACGTTCAGCGCGGTGACGACACCGTCGTCCACGATCATCGAATAGCGCTTCGACCGCACGCCGAGGGTGCCGGCGGAGAGATCGATGTCCATGCCGATCGCCTTGGTGAAACCGGCGTCCCAGTCGGCGAGGAAGTGGATCTTGCCGATGCCGCCCGAGGCGGTCGCCCAGGCGCCCATGACGTGCAGGTCGTTGACGGCGAGCACGGCGATGTCGTCGATGCCGCGCGCGAGGATCGCCTCGCGGTTTTCCAGGAAGCCCGGCAGGTGGTTGAGCGAGCAGGTCGGCGTGAAGGCGCCCGGCACGGCGAAGAGCACGACGCGCTTGCCCTTGAAAAGCTGTTCGGTGGTGATCTCGACAGGCCCCTCGGCGGTCTTCTCCTTGAAGGTGGCGGCGGGCAGCGTGTCTCCGACGGAAATGGTCACGGCGTCTGATCTCCTTGAATGGGGCGGCCCGCCGCGGCGTCCGGGGGCGGGGCCGGTCGGACTATAGAATTGCCTCACTCAAAGGCAAGCGGCGTTTCCATGCTGCGGGCGCCGGCCCTGACGACGATATGGATTGCGGCAAGGTCGAGCGGCTTGCCCTTCGGCCGGCGCAGCACGTCGATCCGTGCCGTCATCGTCCGGCCCGTCACGGCGCGCGCGACCGGCATGTGCACGGCGTAGCCGTCAGGCGCGGCGACGAACACCTCCGGCGCCTCTCCGCCGCCCTCCGGCAGCGCGACGCGGATGTCGATCCGCCTGCCGTCGTCGGAGGCCTGCGCGGCCTGCAGCCGGAAATCTTCAGAGGGCGGCTCGGGCAGCCATTTTGCCGCATCTTTGATCCGGGCGCGGTCGAGCGGCCGGTCATGCGGGCCCTCGTCCAGCGTCAGCGCCAGATCGCCCTGGACGGGAATGCAGATCTCCTTGCAGATGCCGAGCAGCACCGAGAGGTCGAGACGGCGGGCCTGCGGCGCCAGGCGCTTCAGCCGCAGCGGAAGGGCGACGGGTCGGTCGTAGCCGACATAGCGCACCGTGCCGTCGTCGAAGAGGCGCGGCGGCGGGAAGCCGATCCCGTCGAGGGCGAAGCCGCTCTCTGGCGGAAGGGTCACGCTCGGCGCCAGCCCGCTCGCGCCCGGATCGCGCCAGTAGGTCTTCCAGCCGGGCGCCAGCCGGATGTCGAGAACCGCCGGGACGGTTCCGTCCGCCTCCGGGGCGGCGGCGACGAGACGGATCGTACCGCCTTCGCTGTCGAGCGTGTTGCTCGTCGCGGCCCGAAGCGGGGCGGCGGCCAGCAGCGAGGCGGCCAAGGCGGCCATCAGCCGCACACCCGCCCTTGATCTTGCCGCCCGGTGGAATAGTTCCCCTCTCGCGGTCCGGTTAAAAAGGTTGACGCCGCACCGGATGGCATTCGCCCATTTCCGCATCACATGCCCTGCTCATCGTCCTGAATGCCTGCGGCTCTACCATGAAAAACGACCCGCGCGCAGATTAGAGACTTTTCATTTCTCCGTGAATTGGTAGGCTTTCCCCATGTTGACCAAAGCGACCTTCAGCAAGACACGCGAGCGCGGCTTTCTCGACGGGCAGTTCCTCATCGCCATGCCCGGCATGGCGGACACGAATTTCGCGCGCACGGTCGTCTATATCTGCGCCCACTCCTCCGACGGGGCGATGGGTTTCGTGCTGAACCGGCCGCAGACGCTGACCTTCCCCGACCTGCTGCGCCATCTGAACATCGTCGAGGACGGCGAGATCATCCGCCTGCCGCCGATGGTACGCGAATTCCAGATCCAGACCGGCGGGCCGGTGGAGACCGGACGCGGTTTCGTGCTGCATTCGGACGACTATATGAGCGAGTCGAGCATCCCGGTCAGCGACGACATCTGCCTGACGGCCACGCTCGACATCGTCCGGGCGATTTCGAGCGGCGACGGGCCACAGCGGGCGATGATGATGCTCGGCTACGCCGGCTGGGCCTCGGGCCAGCTCGAGGCCGAGATCGCCGGAAACGGCTGGCTCACCTGCCCGGCGGCGGAGGACATGATCTTCGACCGCGACTGCGCCGCCAAATACGACCGGGCGCTCGCCACGCTGGGCGTCACGCCGGCCATGCTGTCGATGGAGGCGGGGCACGCCTGACGGCGTGTTGCCGCCTGCTTTTCATCGCCGGCCCGGAACCTTTTTTTCGCTGCCCCGTTTTCCCCGCAACGGCACGATGATCCCGAAACGGGCGTGCCGGGAACCGAAAAAGGAGCAAACCATGGGCAGCATGTCCGAAAAGATCAGCGGCGTCGGCAACCAGATCGCCGGCAAGGCCAAGCAGGCCATCGGCGAGGCGACCGGAAACGATCGCCTGAATGCCGAAGGCAAGGGCCAGGAAGTCAAGGGCAAGCTCCAGAAGGCGTCCGGCGACGCCAAGGACGCCGTGAAGTCCGCCGTCGACCGGATGTGACCGCGATACGGCAGCCACGGATCTCCCGATCCCAAGGCTGCCGACGAGGAGCGCGAAACCTTTCCGGCAGACGGGTTCAACTGACGGAAAGCCGCGCCGATGCCCGCCTGGTGCTCACGCATCGGCGGGCATTTCTTCCTCTGGGGCAGGGCCTTGGGGGATTATGGGGAACGGGCTCATCAGCAACGGAAAGCCCGGCGTCGTTGCGGCCGGGACGGGGATCCATCCATGAAGCTTTTCACCTGCGGCCATTGCGGTCAGGCCGTCCATTTCGACAATCGCGTCTGCGTGCGCTGCGGCTCGAGGCTCGGCTTCGCCGCCTCCGACGCGAAGATGCATGCCGTCCTTCCGGAGGACGACAAGGGCGGAGACCTCTGGCAGGATGCCGCCGACACTGGCCGGCGGTTCCGCTTCTGCGCTAACGCCGCGCAGGACATCTGCAATTGGCTGGTCGACGACGGCTCGGCAGAAATCTATTGCGAGGCCTGCCGCTACAACCGCATCGTGCCCGTGACGGACAATCCGGAGGGGCTCGACCGCTGGCAGCGCATCGGGCAGGCACAGCGCCATCTCTTCTATTCCCTGATCCGCTGGAACCTGCCGCGTCCCGGCCGCGACGTCGATCCGCAGGGCGGGCTGGTCTTCGATTTCCTCGCCGACCAGACGGCGCCGGACGGCAGCATCGTCCCGGCGATGACGGGCCACGAGGACGGCCTGATCAGCCTGCGGGCGGCGGAGGCAGACGATGCGACCCGCGAGAGCATCCGTGTCCAGATGGGCGAACCCTACCGCACGCTGCTCGGCCATTTCCGCCACGAGATCGGCCATTTCTATTTCGACCAGCTCTGCCGCGACGAAGCGATCCTCTCCGAGGCGCGCGCGCTCTTCGGCGACGAGCGCGAGGATTACGCAGCGGCGCTGCAGCGCAACTACGAGCAGGGCCCGCCGCCGGACTGGCAGCTGCGCTTCATCAGCACCTATGCGAGCTGCCACCCGGCCGAAGACTTCGCCGAATGCTGGGCCCATTACTTCCACATCGTCGACACGCTGGAGACCGCCCGCGCCTTCGGCCTGTCGACCGATCCCTGGCGCCATGGCGACATCGCGGCGGAGGTGAGCTTCGATCCCTACCGCGCCCCGTCCGCGCAGGTGCTGGTCGATGCGTGGATCCCGTTGAGCGTGGCGCTGAACAGCCTGCAGCGCAGCATGGGGCAGATGGACATCTATCCTTTCATTCTCTCCCTGCCGGTGGTCGAGAAGCTCGACTTCATCAACCGCCTGATCCTCAGCTATGCCCAGCCGCAGGAGAATGCCGCTCCGGTCGAGGCTGCGGCCTGACGCTTAAGGCCGGGACAATGCGGCGCCTTTCGCCGGCCGGCGGAAGGCGCCTTTCCGTCAGGCGCGCTTCATCAGCGGAAACCGCTCCTTCAGCAGCCGCTGGATCGATTCGACGCCGATCGGCGGCCCGAAGATGAAGCTCTGGCCGTAATGGCAGCCCATCTTGGCGAGTTCTGCCGCGTCCTCGTCCGACTCGATCCCCTCCGCCACCACCTGCATGTCGAGATCATGCGCCATGGTGATGACCGAGCGCAGCAGCACCGCCCGCTTGTCGGTCGGGTCGGTGACCAGCGCCTTGTCGATCTTGATCGTGTCGAAGGGGAAGCGGGTCAGGTAGGAGAGCGACGAGTAACCGGTGCCGAAATCGTCCAGCGCCAGGCCGAAGCCGGCATCCTTCAGCTTGGTCAGCACGAGGCGCGCCTGTTCCGGATTGCCCATCACCACCGATTCTGTCAGCTCGATCTTGAGCTTCGCGGGATTGCAGCGCGTCTTGTCGAGCACGGCGCGGATATCGTCGTAGAGATCGTTGTTGAGGAGTTGGGCGCTCGACAGGTTGACCGAGACGAAGATCGGCAGGTCGCCGGTCTGGAGCTGCCATTCGGCAAGGTCGGTCGAGGCGCGCTCGATGGCGAAGAGGCCGATCTGGTTGATCAGGTCCGACTGTTCGGCGACCGGGATGAACTCGCTCGGCGAGATGTTGCCGCGCTTCGGGTGGTCCCACCGCATCAGCGCCTCGAAACCGGCGATCTCGGCATCGTTCAGCCGCACGATCGGCTGGTAGACGAGGCTCAGCTCCTTGCGCTCGATCGCGCGGCGCAGGTCGGTCTCGATCTGCAGCCGCTCCGTGCCCGAGGTTCGGAAGGCCGGGCGGAAGGGCTCGACCCGGTTGCCGCCGGCCTTCTTGGCGCGGAACATCGCCAGTTCCGCGTCATCGAGGAGGCCTGTCGCCTGTTCCTGCTGGCCGACAGAGGAGACGAGGCCGATCGAGGCGGTCAGGTTGATCTCCTTGTTGCCGAAGGAGAGCGGCACCATGATCGCCTTGCTGACCGCATCGGCGAAATCGGCGACCTTGGCCGGATCGCGCTCCGACATCAGGATCAGGCCGAACTGGTCGCCGCCGAGCCGAGCCAGCGTGTCCTGGGGCTTCAGCAGCCGGCGCAGCCGCCGGGTCAGCGCGATCAGGATATTGTCGCCGGCGGCGATGCCAAAACGGTCGTTGACCGTCTTGTAGCGGTCGATGTCGATGGCGAGCACCGTTGGCCGCACGGTCGGCGTCGAGGGGGCCAGCGCGAGGAAGGCCTGCAGCCGGTCGAGGAAGACCTGGCGGTTCGGCAGGCCGGTCAGATTGTCGAGCACGGCGTCGTGCAGCAGCCGGTCGATCGAGTTCTTCTGCTCGGTCACGTCGACGATGGTGCCGACACAGCGGATGATCTCGCCATTGGCGCCGAGCACCGGCCGGGCGCGGATCGCCAGCCAATGATAATGGCCGTCCTCGGCGCGGATGCGGAATTCGTGGTTCAGCCGGCCGCGTCGGTGTTCGAGCAGAACGTCGAGGGTGGCGCGGAAGCGGTCGCGGTCGTCGGGATGGAGATAGGGCAGCCAGTTGCGCGCCGGCCCGTGCATCGTGCCCGGTGACAGGCCGAGCTGGATCGAGACGTCCGGCATGGTGACGACCCGGTCGCGTGCCACGTCCCAGTCCCAGACCGTGTCGCCCGAGCCGGTCAGCGCCAGCGACTGGCGTTCGAGATCGGAAAACAGGCCCTGGCTGTAGGCACCGCCGGCAAAGGCGTGCTGCATCACCGTGAAGCCGATCAAAAGCACGATCAGCACCAGCCCGCCGCCGAGCGCCGGCTGGACGATGTCGTTGGCGAGCTGCCCCGTCACCGTCAGCCAGGCGCCGAACAGCCAGACGAGGATCAGCGCCCATGCCGGCACGAGCAGGATCGCCCGGTCGTAGCGGTTGAAGCCGAGATAGCCGATCAGGATGATGCCGACCGTGCCGGTCAGCGCGAAGGAGAGGCGGGCGATGCCGGCCGCGATCGCCGGATCGTAGACCGCGACGCCGAAGAGCAGGCCAAGCCCGAGAACCCAGGCGAGCGTCGCATAGGAGAGGTGCTGGTGCCAGCGGTTGAGGTTCAGATAGGTGAAGAGGAAGATGACGAGGCCGGCGGCGAGGAAAACCTCCGTGCCGGCGCGCCAGATGCGCTCGTCGCCGGCGGTGATCGAGATCAGCTTCGACAGGAAGCCGAAGTCGACGCAGACATAGGAGAGCACCGCCCAGGCGAGCGCCGCCGTCGCCGGCAGCATCGAGGTTCCCTTGACGACGAAGAGGATCGTCAGGAACACGGCGAGCAGGCCGGCGATGCCGAGCACGATGCCGCGATAGAGCGTGAAGGCGTTGACCGTGTCCTTGTAGGCGTCCGGCTCCCAGAGATACATCTGCGGCAGGTCCGGCCCGGCGAGTTCGGCGACGAAGGTGATGACCGAGCCGGGGTTCAGCGTGATGCGGAAGACGTCCGCCTCCTCGCTCGGCTGCCGGTCGAGGGCGAAACCCTCGGACGGCGTGATCGACAGGATGCGCTTGGAGCCGAGGTCGGGCCAGAACAGTTTCGAATTGACCAGCCGGAAATGCGGCGCGACGATGACGCGCTCCAGCTGCTCCTCGGAGACGTTGGCGAGGGCGAAGACGGCCCAGTCGCCCTGGTGGGTCTCGGCGGTGGAGCGCACCTCGATGCGGCGCACGATGCCGTCGGTTCCGGGGGCGGTGGAGACCTGGAAGGCCTCGCCGCGGCCCGTATAGATCTCGGTCGTCGCGGTCAGGTCGAGCGCGGTGTCCTCGCGCGAGATCTTCACGGGCTCGATCGCCTGCGCCGAAGCGGCGGCAAGGAAGGCGATCAGGCCGCAGATCAGGGCAAGGGCCTGCCGGCACGGCCGGGCGGCCGCCGTCCGGCACGGCTTGCGGATCGAAATCATCGGATGTTTACATTCCCGTTTGCGCCACCGTTCCCGCTGATCAGCGAGTAGATCAGGTGATCGCGCCATTGTCCGTTTATCTTCAGATATTCGCGCAGGTAGCCTTCCCGCTCAAACCCGGCCTTTTCAAGAAGCCGGATGCTTCTGCCGTTTTCCGGAATACAGGCTGCCTCGATCCGGTGCAACTGAAGGCCGGCAAAGATGTAGGGGATGGTCAACCGGACGGCGGCGGACATATGGCCGTGGCCGGCATGGCGCTCGCCCATCCAGTAGCCGATCATGCAGCATTGCGCCGCGCCGCGGCGGATATGGCCGATGGTCATGCCGCCGAGCAGCGTGTCGTCGCTTCGGGAGAACAGGAAGAGCGGCACGGCCTGGCCGGAGGAGAACTCCTGCTCGCCGCGCACCACCCGCGCGCGGAAGGCGCCTTCGGTCATCTCGTCGCCGCGCCAGCTCGGTTCCCAAGGTTCGAGAAAGGCGCGGCTCTCGCTGCGCAGGCGGAACCATTGCCGGTAGTCGCCCTGGCGCGGCAGGCGCAGGTAGTGGTCCGGCCCGGAAATCTCGACGGGGTCGGGATGCCGCGACAGGAACCGAAACATCGATCTCGCCATGAACACCCCCCGTCAGGCCATCCTCTCGTCTTAGCGTAAAAACAGGCCGACCGGAACGGGGAGGGGCGACGGCGCCTGCCGCAGATCGCGGCGGCGCCAAACGCGTGTGCGGCGCCCGGCCGTCGCCGTTTTCAGCCGGCGCGCGCCCTCATTCCGCGGCGGCGCGGGCGGTCCTGCGCGACAGGCCTGTCACGATCTCGTCCATGGGCGCGAGCTGGCCGAGCGGGCCGATCGCCGAGAGCGTTGGGGTCGTGTCGAAGAAGAGGCGGCCGGCAAGGTCGGTCAGCCGCTCGACGGTGATGCCGGACAGGCGCTCCATCAGCTCGCCGTTCGGGATCGGCCGGCCGTAGAGCATCATCTGCCGGGCGATCTGGCCGGCGCGCGCCGCCGGGCTTTCCTGTCCCATCAGCAGCTGGGCGCAGATCTGGGCGCGGGCGCGGTCGATTTCCTGGCCGTCGATGTGGTCGGCGGCCTTGCGCAGCTCCTCGACGATGACCGGCATCAGTTCCGGCAGGTTCTCGCCGCCGGTCGCGGCATGGACGCCGAAGATGCCGGTGTCGGAGAAGCCCCAGTGGAAGGCATAGACCGAGTAGCAGAGGCCGCGATGCTCGCGCACCTCCTGGAAGAGGCGCGAGGACATGCCGCCGCCGAGGATGTTGGCGAGGATCTGCGAACAGTAGAAATCGCGCGCGTGATAGGCCTTGCCCTCGAAGCCGAGAAGCACCTGCGCGTCCATCAGGTCGCGTTCCTCGCGCCGGTCGCCGCCGGTGTAGCGGGCGGTCTCGTTGACGGGCGGCGCGGCGGGCAGGACCGGCAGGCCGTCGAAGCGGCGCTCGACCTGGCGGACGAAGGCGTCATGGTCGACGGCGCCGGCGGCGACCACGAACATGCGGTCGGTCGTGTAGTTGCGCCCGAGATAGGCCCTGATCTCGTCGGCCGAAAACGACATCACCGTCTCCGGCGTGCCGAGGATCGGCCGGCCGACCGTCTGGTCGCGGAAGGCGGTTTCGGCGAAGCGGTCGAAGACGACGTCGTCGGGAACGTCGTCGGCCGCGCCGATCTCCTGCAGGATGACGTTCTTCTCCCGCTCCAGCTCGTCCTCGTCGAAGGAGGATTCGGTCAGGATGTCGGCGAGGATGTCGACGGCGAGCGGCACGTCGTCCTTGAGGATGCGGGCGTAATAGGAGGTCGTCTCGGTCGAGGTGGCGGCGTTGACCTCGCCGCCGACATTCTCGATTTCCTCGGCGATCTGGCGGGCGGTGCGCCGCGCCGTGCCCTTGAAAGCCATGTGCTCGAGGAGATGGGCGATCCCGTGCTCGTCCGACGTCTCGTTGCGGGACCCCGACTTGATCCAGGTTCCGAGAGCGACGCTCTCCAGATGCGGCATGGTTTCGGTGACGACGGTCAGCCCGGAGGCGAGCCGGGTGCACTCAACTTTCATCATGCGTCTTTCTGCGCTTCAGCTCCGGATGCGCGCATGTTCGCCGATAAAGCCTTCGACGGCCTCAAGCTCGGGCTCCAGAATGGTGAAACGCTCCTCCCGTTGCATCAGGCCAGCAAGCCACGTCGGAAGCGCCGGGTCAATACCGCAGGCCGATTTTACCGCATCGGGGAATTTCGCCGGATGGGCGGTGGCGAGCACCACCATCGGCACCTGCGGGTCCGTGTGCCGTTCGGCGACGAAGACGCCGATGGCACTGTGCGGGTCGAGGAGGTAGCCGCTCTGCTCCAGCGTGCGGGAGATGGTGGCGGCGACCTCTGCCTCGTCGGCGCGGCCGGCCGAGAAGAGGGCGCGGATCGCCTCCAGCGCCTGCGGCTCGATCTCGAAGGCGCCCGACTGCTTCAGCCCGGCCATCGCCGCGCGGAGCTTGCCCGCGTCACGGCCGTAGGCCTCGAACAGCAGGCGCTCGAAATTCGAGGAGATCTGGATATCCATCGACGGCGAAGTGGTCGCCTTCACCGCGCGCATCTCGTAGCGGCCGGTGGCGATCGTGCGGGCAAGGATGTCGTTCTCGTTGGTGGCGATGACGAGGCGGGCGATCGGCAGGCCCATGCGGCCGGCGGCATAGCCGGCGAAGACGTCGCCGAAATTGCCGGTCGGCACCGTGTAGGCGATCGCCCGGTCCGGCGCGCCGAGGCTGACGGCGGTGGTGAAATAATAGACGATCTGCGCCATGATCCGCGCCCAGTTGATCGAGTTGACGCCCGACAGCGCCACCCCGTCGCGGAAGGCGGCGTCGTTGAACATCGCCTTGACGAGGGCCTGGCAGTCGTCGAAATTGCCGCGGATCGCCATCGCGTGCACGTTCGCTTCCCTCGAGGTCGTCATCTGGCGCTGCTGCACCGGGGAAACCTTGCCTTCCGGGAAGAGGATGAAGATGTCGGTGCGCTCCCGCCCGGCAAAGGCGTCGATCGCAGCACCCCCGGTGTCGCCGGAGGTGGCGCCGACGATGGTGGCGCGGGCGTCGCGCTCGGAGAGGACATGGTCCATCAGCCGGCCGATGAGCTGCATCGCCACGTCCTTAAAGGCGAGCGTGGTGCCGTGGAACAGTTCCATGACGAAGGTGTTCGCGCCGATCTGGACGAGCGGCGCCACCGCCTCGTGGCGGAAGGTGGCATAGGCCGCCTCGATCATCCCCTTCAGCGCCTCCGGCGCGATCTCGCCGTCGGTGAAGCGCTCGATGACGGCGAAGGCGACCTCCTGATAGGATTTTCCGCGCAGCGCCCGGATCTCGTCGGCGGAAAACTGCGGCCAGGTTTCCGGAATATAGAGGCCGCCGTCGCGGGCAAGCCCCGCCATCAGCGCGTCGCGGAAATCGAGGGCAGGGGCCTCGCCCCGGGTGGAGACATATTTCACCGGTCACATCCTTCGTCAGGCCGTCGGCCGCGCCGGGACAGTCCGCTCGCAGGATGCGGTTCCGCCTCAGCCGGGCGACGGCGGGCGCGCGGGCATTTTTGCGCCGCCCCCAATCGATTTTTCCGTTGGCCGCTGCTATAGAGCATCGCGACGGGTCCAGAAAGACCCCGCGCGATCTTTCCGGCGACCGGCCGGGAACGGCGGCGCGATGCGGTTCAGGGTGAGGGTTTCGAACGTGTCTGGCAGAGTTTCCCGGCGTCTTCTCGCGGTCAGTGCCGCCGTCCTCCCGCTTCTGGCGGGGTGCAACACGCCTGACACCGGCGGCGCGATCGAGGCGGGCGGCAGCGCCGCCGCGCCGACGCCGGCGGTGATCCAGGGCGCCTGCCCGCAGGTCTACCTGCGCGACGGCACGGCGAGCTACCGCACCTATGCCAAGGGCGCCAAGGACGATCCGACCAAGGTCGTCTACCAGGCCTCGCTCGCCGACACGACGCGCCAGTGCGTGCAGAGCGCGACGCAGCTGACCGTCACGGTCGTCGTCCAGGGCCGCGTCGTCGCGGGTCCCGCCGGCGGGCCCGGCACGGTCAACCTGCCGATCCGCGTCGCCGCCGCCGACGGAACCTCGACGCTCTATTCGGAGCTGACGCAATATCCGGTCTCCGTGCCCGCCACCGGCACGACCCAGTTCGTCTTCACCAAGGCGGAGGTGACGATCCCCGCCGGTGCCGGCGCCGACACCAAGATCTTCGTCGGCTTCGACGAAGGCCCGCCGCCGAAGAAGAAGCGCACCTCCTGACCGGCCGCAGCCCCGCACGACGGACAGCGCTTTCCGGCGCCGTCCCGCCCGTCAATAGGACGAAGCGGTGGTGAAGAGGGCGCGCTGCGCCGCATAGGCCCGGACGAAGGCGGGGCGCGCCTCGCCGCGCGCGACATAGGCGGAAAGGTTTGGATAGGCGTCGAGGAGGCCCGAGCGGCCGAGCCGGCGCAGCACCGTCACCATCATCAGGTCGCCGGCCGTGAACCCGCCCTCCAGCCATTCGGCCCCGCCGAGCCGGCGGGAGAGGGGCGCGAGCCGCGCATGGACGCGGTCTTCCAGAAGCGGCAGGCGTTCGGCATGCCAGGGCCTGTCGCGTTCGAAGAGAAGCGCCATCGAATGCTCGACGATCGCCGGCTCGATCGTGCTCAGCGCGGAAAACATCCAGGCGATCGCGCGCATCCGCGCATCGGCCTCCGCCGGCAGCAGGCCCGCATGGCGCTCGGCGATGTGGAGCACGATCGCGCCGGATTCGAAAAGGGTCAGGCCGGCCTCCTCGAAGGTCGGGATCTGCCCGAAGGGATGGCGGGCGAGATGCGCCTCGCCTTTGAGGTCGGCAAAGGAAAGAGCGCGCACCGTATAGGGCTCGCCCACTTCTTCGAGCGCCCAGCGCACGCCCATGTCGCGCGCAAGGCCCCTGCCGCCATCCGGCGAACGTTCGAACACGGAAATCGTCGCGGCCATGGCGGCCCTCCCTGGCTGTCTCCCATGAAGACGGCCGGCGAGGCCCGGTTCCGACAGGTGCGGCCGGAATTTTCCCCGCCGCTGCGAAGCGTGGACGGGCCCCTCAGGCCGACAGGCTCTCCTGCCACTCGGACAGGGCGGCGATGACGCCCGGCAGCATGCTCATGCGCGAGACGACCGTCTCGGCGCCGGCATCGGTCAGCCGGTCGGCATGGCCCGGATAGGTGTGCGAGGCGCCGGTGAAGCCGACGACGCGCATGCCGGCGGCCCGTCCCGCATGGACGCCGTGCACCGAATCCTCGACGACGAGCACGCGCGACGGATCGATGCCGAACTGCCGTGCGCCGTGCAGGTAGATGTCCGGCTTCGGCTTGACCCGGTCGTCGCCGAGGTCGCGGGCCGAATAGATATGCGTGCCGAAATGGCCCTTGAGCCCGGTCGCCGACAGCATCAGGTCGAGGCGCGGCGTCGTCGAGTTCGAACAGACGCCCTTCGGCAGCGTCAGGCGTGCTAGCGTCGCGGCGATGCCGTCGATCGCCTTGACGGCGGCGAGGCGCTTGTCGAGCAGCCCGTCGACCTTGTCGATCAGCGAGGCGGAGAAGGGCACGCCCGCTTCCTTCTCGATCGTCAGCAGCATGTCCTTGAAGGTCAACCCGGCGAAGCGCACCGCCAGTTCCTCGGCGCTGATCGGATGGCCGGCCTCCGTCAAAAGCGACGCTTCCACCTCTGCCGCGATGATCTCGGAATCGACGAGCACGCCGTCGCAGTCGAAGAGGATGAGGTCGATGCCATTCATGTCGGGGAAAAATCCTTTTGGAGCGATGGCCTGTCTCATACACGACATGGCCTGCGACCTCAATCGCCATGGCCGGATGGCTGCCATGCGTCGTGTCCGTCCCTGTCCATTTGCGGATGATTTTCGCGATTTGATGCAGGCGCTTCAGGCTTTGGTAACCATCTTCGGTAACCATAAGGACATTCGAAGTTCCCGAGTAAGCGTAAGGTGCGTGTTGTCCATGGCCCGATTGTCTTCCAGGTTTTCGCCGGAATCCTCCCCCCGCCACGCCGTCTCGACCGGCTGGGTCGATACGATCATCAAGGGCGACTGCGTCGCCGCGCTGGAGGCCTTGCCGGACAAAAGCGTCGATGCCGTCTTCGCCGACCCGCCCTACAATCTCCAGCTCGGCGGCGCGCTGCATCGCCCCGACCAGTCGCTGGTCGACGCCGTCGACGACGAGTGGGACCAGTTCGCCTCTTTCGAAGCCTATGACGCCTTCACCCGCGCCTGGCTGCTCGCCGTGCGCCGCGTGCTGAAGCCGACGGGCACGCTGTGGGTGATCGGCTCCTACCACAACATCTTCCGCGTCGGCGCGACGCTGCAGGATCTGAACTTCTGGATCCTCAACGACATCGTCTGGCGCAAGACCAACCCGATGCCGAACTTCAAGGGACGGCGCTTCCAGAACGCGCACGAGACGCTGATCTGGGCCGCGCCGAATGCCAAGGCCAAGGGCTACACCTTCAACTACGATGCGATGAAGGCCGCCAATGACGATGTGCAGATGCGCTCCGACTGGCTGTTCCCGATCTGCTCCGGCTCCGAGCGGCTGAAGGGCGAGGACGGCAAGAAGGCCCATCCGACGCAGAAGCCCGAGGCGCTGCTCGCCCGCATCCTGATGGCCTCGACCCGGCCCGGCGACATCGTGCTCGACCCGTTCTTCGGCTCCGGCACCACCGGGGCGGTGGCCAAGCGCCTCGGCCGCCATTTTGTCGGCATCGAGCGCGAGCAGGACTATATCGACGCGGCGACGGCCCGTATCGCGGCGGTCGAGCCGCTCGGCGGCGCGACGCTGTCGGTGATGACCGGCAAGAAGGCCGAGCCGCGCGTCGCCTTCAACACGCTGGTCGAGGGCGGTCTCCTGCGCCCCGGCACGGTGCTGACCGACGCCAAGCGCCGCTACAGCGCCATCGTGCGGGCCGACGGCACGCTGGCGAGCGGCGGCGAGGCCGGATCGATTCATCGCCTGGGCGCGAAAGTGCAGGGCCTTGATGCATGCAACGGATGGACGTTCTGGCACTTCGAGGATGGGCGAGCCCTGAAGCCCATCGACGATCTCCGGACCGTCGTCCGCAACAGCCTGGCGGCCATCGGGTGATCAACCACCCGACGGCCTGACGGGGGAACGTCCCGACGTCCGGTTTTCGTACCTTCAGTCCCGGACGGCACGGACGAGACGCACCCGGGGTTCGCAAGAACCCCGGGTGATCGCGTTTGAGGGGCCTGCGACGCCGCATGAGATGATGCATGCGCAACAAAAAACCCCTCGCCGCAATGTGCGGGCGAGGGGTTCCGTCGTCGGGGCGACGGGCGCCGATCAGACGTAGAAGTCGCCGAGGGTCAGCGTCGAGACGCCGCTCACCTTGATCTGGAAGTCGGCGACGCCGTCGCCGTCGACATCGCCCGACACGACGCCGCCGCGGAAGTTCAGTTCACCGGCGGTGCCGCTGAAGCCGAGCTTGCCGATAAAGGTGAACTTCTGGTCGCCGGCACGGAATTCGTTGGCGTCGATGTCGCGCAGGTCGATCTTGTCGCGCTGGGCGCGGCTGAAGTCGAGGATCACGTCGCGGTAGCGGCCGACGGCGCTGTCGTCGATGGAGGCGAACTTGAACACGTCCGCGCCCGCGCCGCCTTTGAGGAAATCGTAGCCGAGGCCGCCGGTGAGGGTGTCGTTGCCGGTGCCGCCCTCGAGCGTGTCGTCGCCCGTGCCGCCGAGAAGCGTGTCGTTGCCGGCGAGCCCGAAGAGGAAATCGTCGCCGTCGAGGCCGGAGAGCACGTTCTTGGCGCTGCTGCCGGTGATGTCGTCGTCGGAATCGGTGCCAACGGCGTTCTCGATGCTGATCAGCGTCTCCCTGCGGCCGGCGCCGGTCGAGGCGAACTTCCCGCCGAGGTCGATGGTCACGCCGCGGCCGGCCTCCACGTCGTCCTCGTCCTGCAGCTCGTAGCTGATCGTGTCGATGCCGGTGCCGCCGTTGAAGTAGTTGTTGAAGCCGACCGACAGGAAGGTGTCGTTGCCGCTCTCGCCGTAATAGTCGCTCTCGACGCCGAGGATCTCGAAATAGTCGTCGCCGGCGCCGCCCTTGACGATGTCGAAATCGCCGTCGAGTCCGTCGAAGGCGTTGAGGATGTAGGTGTCGTTGCCGGCGCCGAGATAAATCTTGTTGCCCCCCTCGAAATCGTTCTCGACCCGATCGTTGCCCGTCCCGGCATCGACATAGTTGAAGCCGCCATCGGGGCCGACGAGATCGAGATAGATCTTGTCGTTGCCGCCATAGCCGTAGATTTCCACTTCGATGTCACCGTCCTGGTAGATGACGTCGTTGCGGTTGGTGCCGTCGATGATGACTGTCATGGATGTCGCTCCCAAAGCGTTTTCTAAAAAGATGACGTGACGATAGGCGCTAATCCATGAACCATGCCTGAACCATTCTGGGCGTTTTGGCGGCGCTTCCGCGGCCTTTTCCCGTCAGGCCGCGATGCCGTGGCCGGCAAGATCGAGGCGGAGCCGTTCGGGGTCGGTGAACACCACCGCCTGCCATCCGGCGCCCCGCGCGCCGTCCACATTGGCCGGACTGTCGTCGATGAAAAGGGTGCGCTCCGGCGTGAGCCCGAAGCGGGCCGCGTGATGCCGGTAGATCGCGACGTCCGGCTTGATCAGGCCGATCTCGGCCGACACGGTGACGCCGCGCGACATCGTCAGGAAGGGGAACTTCGCCCGCGCCTCGGCCAGCGTGTCGGCGGCGAAGTTGGTCAGCATGGTGACGTCGCGGCCGTCCCCGATCAGGCGCTTAAGGATCGCGACCGTACCGTCATAGGCATGGGGCACCATCTCGATCCAGTGGCGGCGGAAGCCGCGGATGCGTTCCTCCTGCTCCGGGTGGAGGCCGATCAGCAGGTCCTCCGCCTCGCGCCAGCTGCGGCCGCGATCCTGCTCGAGGTTCCAGTCATGGGTGCAGACGGTCTCGAAGAAGCGGCGCCGTTCGGCCTCGTCCGGGATGATCCGCGAAAACGGGATGTTCGGATCGTAGTGGATCAGCACCTTGCCGATGTCGAAGACGATGTGGTCGATGGCGGTCATGTCACGATATCCTTTCGCGGGAACGCGCCGGGTATAGCCTGCGTGATCACCTTTTTCATGACGGTCGGCAAGGCTTGCGCCGCAAGGGTCGCCGACGGTTCCCACCAGCCTTCGGGCGGATTGACCCTGGCGGCAAGCCGGACGCGGTAGACGGTAAGTTCCAGCGCGAAATGGGTGAAGACGTGGCGGATGCCGCCGCAGGCCTCCCAGCGCGCCGGAAAGGGGGCGGCGCCGGTGTCCGTCTCCCCGTCGGCCCGCGCCGTCCAGGCGCTGCCCGGCACCTCGGTCATGCCGGCGAGGAGGCCCGTGCCGCCGCGCTTCCTGAGAAGCACCGCGCCGTCGCCGTCGATCGCGACGAAGGCGGCGCCCTTGCGCTCAGGCTTCGTCTTCTTTGCCGCCTTCAGCGGATATCGCTCGGGATCGCCGTCACGCCGGGCGCGGCAGAGGCCGTTCAGAGGACAGAGCGCGCAGGCCGGCCGCTTCGGCGTGCAGATCGTCGCGCCGAGGTCCATCATGGCCTGTGCGAAATCGCCGGGCCGGTCGGCCGGGGTGATCGCCGCCGTCAAGGCGCGAAGTGCGGGGCGCGCCGAGGGCAGCGGCGTCTCGACGGCGTGGAGGCGCGAGACGACGCGCTCGACATTGCCGTCGAGCACGGCGCTCTGCCGGTTGAAGGCGATCGCCGCGATCGCCGCCGCCGTATAGTCGCCGATGCCCGGCAGCCGCTTCAGCGCCTCCTCGGTATCGGGAAAGCGCCCGGAATGGTCGCGCGAGACCGTCTCGGCGCATTTTTTCAGGTTGCGCGCCCGCGCATAGTAGCCGAGCCCGGCCCAGGCCTGCATCACCGCCTCGGTCTCGGCGGCGGCGAGGGCGTCGACCGTCGGCCAGAGCGAGAGGAACGTCTCGAAATAGGGTTTGACCGCCTGCACGGTCGTCTGCTGCAGCATCACCTCCGACAGCCAGACATGGTAGGGATCGGCCGTCCGTCCGGCCTTCGCCATCGGCGGCGTGATCCGCCAGGGCAGGCTGCGGTGGTGGCGGTCGTACCAGTTAAGGATCAGGCGGGCGGGGAGGGGGCTTTGCTCTGGGTCGGTCATCATTTGCCGGGAGGATCGGTTTCGCGCTATAGATGGCCGAGCGCGCCGCGATCCGCAAGGCGGCGCCCCGGTGAGTGAGACCCGTGAAGCAAGCCTACAGACCGCGTGGCGCAACGCAGATCAGCGATGTGGCGAACCGCCTGATCGACCCGGTGCTGACGCGCCGGGCCGGGATCAACACGCTGCTGCTCGGCTCCTGGGACGAGATCGCCGGCGCGGATTTCGCCGATTGCACGCGGCCGGAGCAGATCGCCTGGCCGGCGCGCGGCATGAACGCGCGGGACGGCGAAGGCCACCGGCCGGGCGTGCTGACGATCGCCTGCGAGGGATCGCGCGCGCTGTTCCTCAGCCATGCGCAGGGCGAGCTGATGCAGCGGATCAACGGCTTCTTCGGCTTTCCCGCGATCGGCCGGATCCGCATCGTGCAGAAGCCGGTCGTCGCCGATTCGCGCCGGCCGCGCCGGGCTCCCGTCCTCAACGGGCCTGCCGCTGTGAGGCTCGACGCGATGGTCGGCGAGGTCGAGGACGAGCGGCTGCGCGCGGCGCTGACCCGGCTCGGCACGGCGGTGCTGGCGCAGGCGGGCAAAAAACGGGCGCCATCATGACGCAGTCACAATTCTTTGAATTCGCTGCTGCTCACAGACCTTGTGGCCGCCATGGCGGCGCGTTATCCGGTCTCACACGCTTTCCATCCCTCCTCCTTCACGGGTGAACCATGTCCCTGAACGAACAGAGCTCGCGCCTTTCCCTCCTCGCCCGCCGGCGCTTCATGGCTGGGACGGCGGCGGCCGTCGCGGCGCTCGCGCTCGCCTCCTGCAGCGGCGAGGAACAGGCCTCGACCGCGACGCCCCCCGGCGTCGATCCCGTGACGACCGCGACCACGACGGCGGCGGCCGAGCTGCCCGAGGCGGAGGGCACGGTCGACGTGGCCAAGCTGATGGAGCCGGGCGCGCTGCCGGAAATGTCGATCGGCAAGGCCGACGCGCCGGTGACCATCGTCGAATACATGTCGATGACCTGCCCGCACTGCGCCAGCTTCCACGTCAACACCTTCGACGCGATCAAGGAAAAATACGTCGACAGCGGCAAGGTCCGCTTCGTCATCCGCGAGTTCCCCTTCGATCCGCGCGCGGCGGCCGCCTTCATGCTGGCGCGCTGCGCCCCCGAGGGCCAGTATTTCCCGATGGTGTCGATGCTGATGAAGCAGCAGCGCCAGTGGGCGGCGGCCGAGAACGGGCGCGATGCCCTCCTGCAGATGTCGAAGCTCGCCGGTTTTACACAGCAGAGCTTCGAGGCCTGCTTGACGAACCAGAAGCTTCTGGATGATGTGAACACGGTGATGCAGCGCGGAGCCAAGGATTTCGGCGTCCAGTCGACGCCCACCTTCTTCATCAACGGCACGCGCTATTCCGGAGACATGTCGGTTGACACCATGTCGGCCCTTATCGACACGCTGCTCTAGGCGTCCGGAAAACAGGGTCTTTTCCGGCGGGCGCGTCCGCGCGTCCGCCGTTGTCCGGTCTGGCCCATGAAGTTCAACAAGCTCCGCCTCGTCGGCTTCAAGTCCTTCGTCGAGCCCTCCGAATTCGTCATCGAGCGCGGCCTGACCGGCGTCGTCGGCCCGAACGGCTGCGGCAAGTCGAACCTCGTCGAGGCGATGCGCTGGGTCATGGGGGAGAACTCCTACAAGAACATGCGCGCGTCCGGCATGGACGACGTCATCTTCTCCGGCTCCGGCAACCGCCCGGCGCGCAACACCGCCGAAGTCGGCCTCTTCCTCGACAATTCCGACCGCACCGCGCCGGCCGCCTTCAACGACAGCGACGAGATCCAGGTGACGCGCCGCATCGAGCGCGAGAACGGCTCGGTCTACCGCATCAACGGCAAGGAGGCGCGGGCGAAGGACGTGCAGCTCCTCTTCGCCGACGCCTCGACCGGGGCGCGTTCGCCCTCGATGGTCGGGCAGGGGCGGATCGGCGAGCTGATCCAGGCGAAACCGCAGGCGCGCCGGCAGCTGCTCGAGGAGGCGGCGGGCATTTCCGGCCTCCATTCCCGCCGGCACGAGGCCGAACTGCGCCTGCGCGGCGCGGAAACCAATCTGGAGCGGCTGGAGGACGTCACCACCCAGCTCGAAAGCCAGATCGAGAGCCTGAAGCGCCAGGCGCGCCAGGCGAACCGCTTCCGCATGCTTTCTGCCGAGATCCGCCGCCACGAGGCGATGCTGCTGCACATCCGCTGGGTCGAGGCGAAGGAGGCCGAAGGCGAGGCGACGAGCCAGCTCAACCAGGCGACCTCCGCCGTCGCCGAGAAGGCGCAGGCGCAGATGGAGGCGGTGAAGACGCAGGCCATCGCCAGCCTGAAGCTCCCGGAACTGCGCGAGGCGGAGGCGACGGTCGCCGCGACGCTGCAGCGGCTGCAGATCGCCCGCGCGCAGCTGGAGGAGGATGCGGGCCGCGCGCTGCGCCGGCGCGAGGAGCTGCAGCGGCGGCTCCTGCAGCTTGCCGAGGACATCCGCCGCGAGGAGCGGCTGCTCTCCGACAATGCCTCGATGATCGCCCGGCTCGACGCGGAGGAAGAGGACCTCGCCGAGGCCGCCGCCGATGGCGGCGAGGCCGGCGAGGAGACCCGCGCGGCGCTCAATGCCGCCGCCGCGACGCTCGCGGAAAGCGAGGCGGAGATGGCGCGGCTGACGGCCGAGCGGGCCGAGGCCCAGGCGCTCTCGCAGCAACTGGAACGGCTTATCCGCGATCTCGCCGGACGGCGCGAGCGCTTCGCGCGCCAGCGCGCGGCGCAGGATGCCGAGCTTGCCGATCTCGACCGCCGCATCGCCGCGATCGCCGATCCCGTCGAGAAACGCGAACTGGCGGAGGCGGCCGCGGAACTGGCGATGGAGGCCGAGGGCGCTGCCGCCGAGACCGAATCTGCGCTTGCCGCCGCCCGCCGCGCCGAATCGGCCGCCCGGCCGCTCGCCGAGACCGCCCGCGCCCGCGCCGCCTCGATCGAGACGGAGGCCCGCACCATCCGCCGTCTCATGGAGGCGTCGGCGCCGGGCGGCGCGCTGCCGCCGGTCTCCGACGGCATCCGTGTCGATCGCGGTTTCGAGGCCGCCTTCGGCGCTGCCCTCGGCGACGATCTCGATTCCCCCGCCGATCCGTCGGCGCCCGCCCACTGGCGCGAGCCCGGCAGCCGCGCCGGCGATCCGCCCCTGCCCGACGGAGCGATCCCGCTGATCGCCCATGTCTCCGCCCCCGAGCTTCTCGCCCGCCGCCTCTGGCAGGTCGGCATCGTCGACGACGCGGCGGTGGCGGAGCGCCTGCTTCCCTTCCTGAGGCCCGGCCAGCGGCTGGTGACGCGCAAGGGCGACGTCTGGCGCTGGGACGGCCATGTCGCCGGCGCCGACGCGCCGAGCCCGGCGGCGATCCGGCTCGAACAGAAGAACCGTCTCTCGGACCTGGAGGATGAGGCCGAGGCGGCGCTGGAGGAGCGCGACCGCGCCGAGGCGCGCCTTGCCGAGGCGGCCGAGGCCGTGCGCGCCGCCGACCAGCAGCAGGCGCGCGCCCGCGACCAGGAGCGCCACGCGCAGCGCCGCCTCGCCGAGGCACGCGCCGCGCTCGCCGAGGCCGAACGCGCCTCGGGCGAGCTGAAGACCCGCCGCGCCGCGCTTCAGGAGGCGCGCGCCGACCTTGACGCCCAGTGCGAGGATCTCGATCTCCAGATCGAGGAAGCGGCCGAGACCCGCGCAGCGCAGCCGGATGTCTCCGACCTCGACCGTCGGCTCGCGCTCCAGTCCGCCACCGTTTCCGCCGAACGGGCGCGGCTCGCCGAGGCCCGCGCCACCCATGAGGGCCTGGCGCGCGAAAGCGAGGCGCGCCGCCGCCGTCTTCTCGCCATCGCGGCGGAGCGTCGCAGCTGGGCCGATCGGATGGCGGGCGCCGAGGCGCAGGTCGAGACGCTGCGCGAGCGCGAGGCCGAGGCCCGCGAGGCGATCGATGAACTGACCGACGCGCCGGATCTCTTCGAGGACAAACGCCGCGCGCTCATGAACGAACTGACGAAGGCGGAGGCCGCCCGGCGCGCCGCCGCCGATGCGCTGGCCGAGGCCGAGACCCGCCAGCGCGACAGCGACCGCATCGCGACGACGGCGCTTTCCGCGCTTGCCGAGGCGCGCGAGACGCGCGGCCGGGCCGAGGAACGCCTCGTCTCCGCCCGCGAGCGCCGTGTCGAGGCCGAGACGCGCATCCGCGAGACGCTGAACGTGCTGCCGGCGGACGTCATGCGGCTGACCGGGCTCGGGCCGGCCGACCCGCTGCCCGAGGTCGCCACGATCGAGCGCGACCTCGACCGGCTGAAGATCGAGCGCGAGCGTCTCGGCGCCGTCAACCTGCGCGCCGACGAGGAGCAGGCCGACCTCACGGAAAAGCTCTCCGGCCTGCTCGCCGAGCGCGAGGACGTCATCGAGGCGATCCGGCGCCTGCGCGCCGCCATCCAGAGCCTCAACCGCGAGGGCCGCGAGCGGCTGCTTGCCGCCTTCGACGTGGTCAACCGCGAGTTCCAGCGCCTCTTCACCCATCTCTTCGGCGGCGGCACGGCGGAATTGCAGCTGATCGAAAGCGACGATCCGCTGGAGGCCGGCCTCGAAATCCTCGCCCGCCCGCCCGGCAAGAAGCCGCAGACGATGACGCTGCTGTCGGGCGGCGAGCAGGCGCTGACGGCGATGGCGCTGATCTTCGCCGTCTTCCTCACCAATCCGGCGCCGATCTGCGTGCTCGACGAGGTCGACGCACCGCTCGACGACCACAATGTCGAGCGCTACTGCAACCTGATGGACGAAATGGCGGCCTCGACCGAGACCCGCTTCGTCATCATCACCCACAACCCGATCACCATGGCCCGCATGAACCGCCTCTTCGGCGTGACCATGGCCGAGCAGGGCGTGAGCCAGCTCGTCTCCGTCGACCTGCAGACGGCCGAGCAGATGCGCGAGGCGGTCTAGCCCTTCCGCCGAGACAGGCTCTGTCGCAATTATGCTGCAATGCAGCAAGATTATCCGGCTTCGTCATTTCCAAGGACGTGCATTTGCGCTAAACCTCTGAAACATCAGTTCCGGGTGGAGAAGGGCGATGACCAAGTGGGTGTACACTTTCGGCGGGGGAAAAGCCGAAGGTGGCGCTGGCGAGAGCGACAGGCTGGGCGGCAAGGGCGCCAATCTTGCCGAGATGTGCAGTCTCGGCCTGCCGGTGCCGCCGGGACTGACGATCGTCACCGATGCCTGCGTCTGGTTCTATGCCCATGGCAAGGCGCTGCCGCCGGGGCTCAAGGATCAGGTCCGCGCCGGGATCGCGGGCATGGAGGCGATCACCGGCCGCACCTTCGGCGACACGAGGAAGCCGCTTCTGCTCTCGGTGCGTTCCGGCTCGCGCGCCTCCATGCCCGGCATGCTCGACACCGTGCTCAATCTCGGCCTCAACGACCGTTCGGTGCAGGCGCTCGGCCATGATGCCGGCGATGCGCGCTTTGCCTGGGACAGCTACCGCCGCTTCATCCAGATGTATGGCGACGTCGTCATGGGCCTCGACCACGAGGTGTTCGAGGAAATCCTGGAGGACGAGCGCGCCCGCCTCGGCCACGAGCTCGACACCGAGCTTTCCGCCGTCGAATGGCAGCATGTCGTCCAGCTTTACAAGGACGCGATCGAGGAGGCGCTCGGCGAGCCCTTCCCGCAGGACCCCGAGGTACAGTTGTGGCGGGCGATCGCCGCCGTCTTCTCGAGCTGGATGAACGCGCGCGCCATCACCTATCGCCATCTGCACGATATCCCCGCCGCCTGGGGTACGGCCGTCAACGTCCAGGCGATGGTCTTCGGCAATCTCGGCAATGCGTCGGCGACCGGCGTCGCCTTCACCCGCAATCCCTCGACCGGCGAGAAGGCGCTCTACGGCGAGTTCCTCGTCAACGCGCAGGGCGAGGACGTCGTCGCCGGCATCCGCACGCCGCAGAGCATCACGGAAGCGGCGCGCCTGGCGTCGGGCGGCGACCGGCCGTCGATGGAAAAGCTGATGCCGGAGGCCTTTGCCAGCTTCTCCGCCATCTGCGAGCGGCTGGAGCGGCATTATCGCGACATGCAGGACGTCGAGTTCACCATCGAGCGCGGCACGCTGTGGATGCTGCAGACCCGCTCCGGCAAGAGGACGGCCAAGGCGGCGATGCGGATTGCCGTCGACATGGCCGAGGAAGGCCTGATCACCCGCCACGAGGCGGTCGCCCGCATCGATCCCGCCGCCCTCGACCAGCTGCTGCATCCGACGATCGACCCGCGCGCGCGCCGCGACATCATCGGCTCCGGCCTGCCGGCCTCGCCGGGCGCGGCCACGGGCGAGATCGTCTTCACGTCCGAAGAGGCGGTGGCGGCGGAAAAGGAGGGGCGCAAGATCATCCTGGTGCGCATCGAGACCAGCCCCGAGGACATTCACGGCATGCATGCGGCGGAAGGCATCCTGACGACGCGCGGCGGCATGACCAGCCATGCGGCGGTCGTCGCCCGCGGCATGGGCATCCCGTGCGTCTCGGGCGCCGGCAACATCCGCGTCGACCTGCGCAACGAGCAGATCATCGCCGGCCCGATCGTGCTCAACAAGGGCGACCTCATCACCATCGACGGCTCCTCCGGCCAGGTGCTGAAAGGGCGGATCGCCATGCTGCAGCCGGAGCTGTCCGGCGATTTCGGCCGCATCATGCAATGGGCCGACGCGGCGCGGCGCATGACCGTGCGCACCAATGCCGAAACGCCGCAGGATGCCCGCGCGGCCCGTTCCTTCGGCGCCGAGGGCATCGGCCTCTGCCGCACCGAGCACATGTTCTTCCAGGGCGCCCGCATCAACGTCATGCGCGAAATGATCCTCGCCGAGGACGAGAAGGGGCGCCGGGCCGCGTTGGCGAAGCTCCTGCCGATGCAGCGCTCCGATTTCGCCGACCTCTTCTCGATCATGCACGGGCTTCCGGTGACGATCCGCCTGCTCGATCCGCCGCTGCACGAATTCCTGCCGAAGACGGACGCCGAGATCGCCGATGTCGCCCTCGGCCTCGGCATGGAGCCGGCGGCGCTGCGCCGCCGGGTCGATGCGCTGCACGAGTTCAATCCGATGCTCGGCCATCGCGGCTGCCGGCTGGCGATCTCGTATCCGGAAATCGCCGAGATGCAGGCGCGCGCGATCTTCGAGGCCGCCGTCGACGCCGCGCGCGAGACCGGCGCGCCGGTTGTCCCCGAGATCATGGTGCCGCTCGTCGGCCTTCGCGCCGAGCTCGACTACGTCAAGGGCGTCATCGACGCCGTCGCGCGCGAGATCATCGACGAGTCCGGCATCGGCATCGAATATCTGGTCGGCACGATGATCGAGCTGCCGCGCGCCGCCCTTCAGGCCCACAGCATCGCCGAGGCCGCCGATTTCTTCTCCTTCGGCACCAACGACCTGACCCAGACCACCTTCGGCATCTCCCGCGACGACGCCGCCCGCTTCCTGCAGACCTATATCGAGAAGGGCATCGTCAGCCGCGATCCCTTCGTCGAACTCGATTATGACGGGGTGGGGGAACTGATCCGGATCGCCTCGGAGCGCGGCCGGCGGACGAAGAACGGGCTGAAGCTCGGCATCTGCGGCGAGCATGGCGGCGACCCGACCTCGATCCGCTTCTGCGAGGAGGCGGGGCTCGACTATGTCTCCTGTTCGCCCTTCCGCGTGCCGATCGCCCGGCTCGCCGCCGCCCAGGCGGCGATCGGCCAGGGCGGCTGACCGGCATTTATCATAAGGTCAACAATTTCTAAAGAAACCAAATCTGGTCCTTCCGAAGGGTGCGGGACCGGCGTAGAAATGTGTGCGTCCCCGCGACGGAACGACAGGCTTGGCGTGCCTGGCTGAGACGCGGGCCGATGGGCCTTCCGTGCGCGACGCCCGCCCGGACGACACGAACGCGATGATGACGCAGGCCGGAGCGGCGCGGGCCGCCGGCCATGCCCTGGGGGACGGAATGGCTGAGATCTACGGCACGAACGGCAGCGAACGGCGCGACGGCACCGAGGACGGCGACTATATCTACGGCTGGGCCCAGGGTGGCGACACCACGACCGATACCGGCGACGACCTGATCTATGGCAATGGCGGCGGCGATGTCATCTATGGCGGCGGCGGCAAGGATACGATCCATGGCGGTGCCGGCCGCGACTATCTCTACGGCGAGGCCGGCGACGACACGCTCTATGCCGGCGAAGGCGGCGCCAGCGCCTATGGCGGCATCGGCAACGACACCCTCTATGGTGGCGATGACTATGATACGCTCTACGGCGAGGCCGGCAACGACACGATCTATGGCGGCGGCAATGACGATTACATCGTCGACGGCGCGTGGAACGACGCCAGTGGCAGCGACACGCTCTACGGCGATGACGGCAACGACACGATCTCGTCATACGGTGGCAGGGATACGATTTCCGGCGGGCTCGGCAACGATTCCCTGGAGTATGACCGCAGTTACGTCCTGACGGGAATCACCTTCAATTTCGTCTCCGTCGACGCGGTCACGACCTTCGTCGGCGAGGGATCGACGGTCACCGGCGTCGAGACCTTCCGCATTACCACGGGCATCGGCAACGACACGATCGTCACCGGCGGCGGCGCCGACCAGATCACCACCCGCGAGGGCAACGACACGGTCCGCTCGGGCGCAGGTCGCGATTCCGTCTATGCCGGACTCGGCAACGATTTCATCGACGGAGGTGACGAGGCGGACTCGCTCTATGGCGAGGGCGGCAACGACGAGATCCACGGCGGCGGCGGCGATGATACGATCACGGACGGCGACTCCAACGATCCGACCGGCAACGACATCCTCGACGGCGGCGCCAACAACGACTACATCACCTCGCGCGGCGGGGCAGACACGATCGATGGCGGCGCCGATTTCGATGATCTGGCGCTCTACCGCAGTTCCGCCACTGCCTCGCTGACCTTCGTCGTCACCGCGACGGGCGCGGTGACGACGCTTGTCAACGACGGCACCACCGTCGTCAATGTCGAGCGCTTCGACATCGCCACCGGCTCCGGCCATGACCGGATCACCACTGCCGACGCCGACGACCGGATCGACACCGGCGCCGGCGACGACACCGTCGATGCCGGCGAGGGGTCGGATACGGTCTATGGCGGCGCGGGCAGCGATACCATCCTGCTTCGGGGCGGCTCGAATTTCGCCGATGGCGGCGCCGACAACGACACGATCACCGCCGGCGACGGCCGTGACACGATCTACGGCCGCCACGGTTCCGACGACATTTCCTCGGGCGGCGGCGACGATTACATCTATGCCGACGACTACAACGACGTCGGCGGCAACGACCGGGTCGATGCCGGGGCAGGCGACGACACGATCGCCTCCTATGCCGGCCGCGACACGATCGACGGCGGCGCCGGCACCGACTATCTGACGCTCGACCGTACCAAGGCGAAGGCGAGCCTGACCTTCGCCTTCACCGGACCGTCCGGCGTCACCACGCTCGTCGGCGACGGCACGACCGTCACTGGCGTCGAAAGCTTCGACATCGACACCGGCTCCGGCCATGACCGGATCACCACCGGCGACCTCAACGATTCGATTTCCGGCTATGGCGGCAACGACACGCTGACGGGCAATGGCGGCAGCGACAATCTCGACGGCGGCGCCGGCAACGACACGCTCATCGGCGGCGCCGGCTACGACTATCTCTACGGCCAGGACGGCAACGACACGCTCGACCTCGGCGCTGGCGGCGCCGCCGCGCGCGGCGGCCTCGGCAACGATATCTATATCCAGAGCGCCGGCGGCACCAACGACTATATCACGGAAGCGAATGCCGGCGGCATCGACGAGGTCCGGTCTTTCTACACCTATGCCCTGCTCTCGGTGGCGAGCTCCGAAGGCGTCTTCGAGAACCTGACGCTGATGGGGACGGCGGCGATCAACGGCACCGGCAACGAGATCGCAAACG
The DNA here is from genome assembly GCF_041928815.1 of Ensifer soli. Classification (NCBI taxonomy): domain Bacteria; kingdom Pseudomonadati; phylum Pseudomonadota; class Alphaproteobacteria; order Hyphomicrobiales; family Rhizobiaceae; genus Ensifer; species Ensifer soli. Next base: position 74,942 of record NZ_JBHFEI010000004.1, read on the forward strand.
TCATCAAGGGCAATCGCGCGGCGAACACGCTGACGGGGCTCGGCGGCAACGACTCGATCGACGGCGGCGCCGGCGCCGACCGCATGTATGGCGGGACCGGCAACGACACCTATGTCGTCGACAATGCCGGCGACCGCGTCTACGAATCCGCGAACCAGGGCACCGACACGGTCAACGCGTCCGTCAGCTTCTCGCTGGCGGGGCAGGCGCTCGAGGCCCTCGTCCTGACCGGCGCCGCCGCCATCAACGGAACCGGCAATTCGGGGTCGAACACGATCACCGGAAACGCCGCCGCCAACATCATCGACGGCGGCGTCGGCGCTGATCTCATGGCCGGCAAGGAGGGTGACGACGTCTACTTCGTCGACAACGTTCGCGACCGCGTGATCGAGGCGAGCAACCAGGGCACCGATACGGTCAACAGTTCCATCAGCTTCTCGCTGGCGGGACAGGCGATCGAGAACCTGGTGCTGACCGGAACCACGGCGATCAACGGAACGGGCAATTCCGGCGCCAACCGGATCACCGGCAACGCCGCGGCCAATATCCTCGACGGCGGTATCGGTGTCGATGTGATGGTCGGCGGCCTCGGCAACGACACCTACATCGTTGACCACATTCGCGACGTCGTGCTGGAAACGCGCGGCGGTGGGACCGATACCGTGCTGGCCTCCGCCACCTTCTCGATGGAGGGGCAGGAAATCGAGATCCTGACGCTGACCGGCACGGCCGCGATCAATGCACGCGGCAACAGCGGCGCCAACACGATCACCGGCAATTCCGCCGCCAACCTCATCGACGGCGGCGGCAGTGCCGACCTGATGGCGGGCAAGGGCGGTGATGATATCTACATCGTCGATCACATCCGCGACCGGGTGATCGAGGCGAAGAACGAGGGAACGGACACCGTCCGCTCCTATGTCAGTTTCTCGCTTGCCGGCCAGGCGCTCGAAAATCTCGTCCTCCTCGGCGCGCAACCGGTGAACGGCACCGGCAACAGCGCGGCAAACGCCATCACCGGCAATGTCGGCAACAATCTGATCGACGGCGGCGCGGGCAGGGACGTGCTGGCCGGCGGCGGCGGTTTCGATACCTTCGTCTTCTCCACGGCGCTCGGCAGCAGCAATGTGGACCGGATCACGGACTTCGACGCCGCGCAGGACGACACGATCCGCCTGTCCTCCGCCATCTTCACCGGCCTTTCCGCCGGCGGGCTCGGCGAGGCGGCGTTCAAGGACCTGGGCGTTGCCGGCGCCACCGTCGACGACAGCGACCGCATCCTCTACAATCGTTCGACCGGCGTGCTCTCCTTCGATCGGGACGGCAGCGGTGCGGCCTTTTCCGCCGTGACGTTCGCGATCCTCGACAACAAGGCCCTGCTCGGCCACGCCGATTTCATCATCGGCTGACATGGGGCCCGCGTCGCGGCGGACGGAACGTCTCCGCCGCGATTTCCCTGAAGACAGCGGGTCGCGACGGCGACCGCGTCCGTTGCGCAATGCCTGTGAACCGACCTTTGCGGCGGCTTTCGCGCGGCGGGCGATTTCGCCTATAGTCGCGCGAGCCATGACCCTCGCCGCCCGTGCGGGCGGCGCGACATCCGGAAGCCGATGATCCGCTACGAGCGCCCGCATTCCCGATCCGCTTCGCTGGCGCGCATCCTGGCAAGGCTCGCCTGCGCAATCTTCCTCGTCGCGCTCGGCCTCCACCGTTTCGGCGCCCTACCGACGGCGCAGTTCCTCGGCATCGCCATCGGCACGGCCCTGATCGCCGCGACCGCCTGCCTGCTCGCCGTCGTCGGTCTCGTCCGGCTCTGGCAGGTCGCGGCGAAGGGAGGGCGAGCCTCGCTCGCGGCCCTGCTCTACGCGGCGCCGCCGCTGGCCTTTGCCGGCTTCTTCCTCGCGGCCTTCCTCCTGCGGCCGGCGATCCACGACGTCAGCAGCGACACCGCCGATCCGCCCGCCTGGGTCGTTCCACCCCTTGCTGTCGCGGCGACGACGCCGGCAAGCCTTGCCGCCGATCACGCGGCCCAGGCGCAGGCCTATCCCGAGCTGATCGGCCGGCGCTATGATGGCGGCCTCGACCGCGTCCTCTCCGACCTGCGGCAGGTGGCGCAGGAGAACGGCGTCGTGCTTCGGAAAGCCGAAGAGAGCACGGACGGTCCTGCGCAGCCCCCCGCCGGAACGCCTGCGAGCGAGGCGGGAGAGCCGCTTCCCGACACGGTGCCGGTCCCGAGCGCCCGCCCCGTGCTTCCGGGCGATCTCGCCGCCATCGGCCAGCCGCGCGAGGCCCTCCTCCAGGGCGAGTGGCGCACGCCCCTCGTCGGCCTTCGCTACGACGTGGTCTTTCGCCTGCGGGAGGACGCGGAAACGACACTGGTCGACATGCGCATCGCGCCGCGCTTCGGCCGGCACGGTCTCGGGCTCGGCGCGGATTTCGCCGGCCGGTTCCTGCGGGCGCTGGATGCCAAGCTGCTCGGGATCGCCGGCGACTGACGGGCAAGGCGGGCCAGGCATCCGGCTGCGGTCGGCAGGTCCGCGCTCCGGCCGGAATCTCCCGGATCAGCCCGGGCGGTAATGCCCGTCGAGCGCGGGCGGGCCGTCGGTCGCAACGGCGCCGCTCTCCACCAGGCGCTCCAGATGGGAAAACACGGAGAGGGCGGCGGCCGGATGCAGGCGCGGATCCGTCGTCGCATAGAGCGCGCGGACGATGGCGCCGATCTTGCCGTCTCCGGCGATGACGCGTTCGAGGATGGCGCGTTCGCGCAGGCGGCGGTGCGCCCTCAATGCCCGGAGAAAGGTCTGCGGCCGCGTGACCGGCCCGCCATGGCCGGGCAGGAGCAGCCTGTCGTCGCGCGCGATCAGCCGGTCGAGCGAGGCGAGATAATCGGTCATCGATCCGTCCGGCGGTGCGACGATGGTGGTCGACCAGGCCATGACATGGTCGCCAGAAAAGAGGATGCGCGCCGCGCCGTCGAGCGCGAAGGCGAGGTGATTGGCCGCATGGCCGGGCGTCGCGACTGCCGTCAGCGCATCGTCGCCGAAGACGAGGCGCTGGCCGTCGGCGATCGTCCGGTCGGGGACGAAATCCGTGTCCGCGCCCTCCGAAAGCGGGTTGGTCTCGCCGGCATGGAGCGGGCGCGCCGACCGGTGCGGGCCTTCCGCCAGAACCGGCGCGCCGGTCAGCGCGCCGAGGCGCCGGGCGAGGCGGGAATGGTCGCGGTGGGTGTGGGTCACCAGGATAAGGCGGACGCGCCGGCCCTCGATCGCGGCAACGAGGGCGGCGAAGTGGCGGGCGTCGTCGGGACCGGGGTCGATGACCGCGACGTCCTTTCCTCCGACGACGTAGCTGTTCGTTCCATGGAAGGTGAACGGGCCCGCATTAGGCGCGGTGACGCGCAGCACACCCGCCGCGACGCGCACCGGCCGTCCGTGGCGGGGCTCGAAGGCCAGCTCGAATTCGGGCGTCTCCATGCGTCCGGTCAGCTCTGCTTGTACTCGATCTCGATGAAGGCCATCGGCGCGTCGCCGGCATTGACGACATTGTGCTCGACGCCGGCATCCCGGCGGTAAACCGTGCCCTCAGCGATGTCGACCCGGCGCGCGCCGGCCGTCTCCTCGATCAGGAAAGCGCAGGGCGTCATGGCGACGACCACATAGTCGAGGCCGTGGACATGGTGGCCCGTCGCCGCGCCGGGCTCGAAATCCCAGCGGGTGACGCGCACCTTGTCGTCCTCGAGAAGCAGGGTGGGCATGGCCGGTGGCCGGGCGGAATAGGGCATGGTGGTCTCCGGAACGCGCTTGCTGCGGCGATGCCGCGCCGATCTTGCCGGACCCTAGCGCAGTTCGGCGCGGCGGGAAACGCCGCAAAGGCCAATCCCCGCCTTGTCTGTTGAAGGGGGAGGGACCGGCGCATCTGCGGCCCAATCCGCATCGGAGCTGGCGCCCGGGCCCGACGACAAGTCAGAGGGAGAGGGCATGTCCCTGAGTCCGTCTTCGCCGGACAGGCCTGAAGCGCCGTGCGGCCTTTTAAATTCGCCGTCCCGGCCGACAAAGCGATTGTCGGCCGTGACGGCTTTTGCTATCACGCGCCGGACAGCGCAAGGCCCGCAGGCAGCGGCCGGCCGCGTTGGGGCGTAGCCAAGCGGTAAGGCAGCGGTTTTTGGTACCGCCATCCCCTGGTTCGAATCCAGGCGCCCCAGCCATTTCTATTTTATTCAATGAAATTAAATATTTGCGAGTCATTAAACGGCGCTAAGTGTTACAACTTGGTGGGTAATCCACGCAGACCATGTGACTATTCCACGCCTCTTGCCAATCCCTAGATTTCTGCGCAACTTAAGAGCGAGGCGTTGGGGAGGTCATATGGATTTCATATCTTGGCTGCTTGCGTTGATCGGCATCCGCAGTGATCGCGCCATGCATCAGAGCGACAGGCGGGCTGAGGTGGCGCGCCTGAATGCCGAGGTTGCCGGTGACGTTGGCCGCACACTCGATATTCTGTCGTTGGCGACACCGCGCCTGAAACGGCTGGCGTCTCAGATTGCAATAGATCATCCTGAAATACATCTGACCGTGGTGAAATTTCTGGATGAGCAGCAATCATTCGCATTGGCGTTGATGAGGCAAACAGAGGAAAACAAGATAAAAATTGCCGCGGCGGAAAGCTTTCCCGACTGGGACAAAGCAGTACGTGATTTTCAGGAATGGCGCATCACTGCATCGCGCATACCCCCATGGGTCCAGGGAATCGTTGACCGATACGATGCGGCGTTTCTTGAAAATGGCATACGGTAGTGGCAAAGCCCATCATACACGCATCGATCAGCGTATTGCCGAGGCTCAGGCCGAGTTCCTGCAAGCAGAGTGTCTGCCGATCGAGATCTGTTCGCCTTTCTGCCACGTTTGACCGATGCAGGACTTTCCGAAGATCAGCATTATTCTTCACCGGGATCGCGCAAATCTCCCTGAGGTTCTCTGGCATCGGGCTCTGCCTTAACCGCAGGCCCTCGGTCGTTCACGAGACCTGCACGACATCAAGCTGCGGCGTGCCCGGCATGGGGAGCTTCAAGGACTGGGCGGGCGACGTGTCTGGCGGCGCCCGCCTGCCATGCACCGGAACCCGTCAGTCCCGTCCGAGGAATTCCTCGCAATAGGATTGGCCGGCATCGCTCTTGCGGTCGCCGAGGATGCGGACGGAGCGGATGATGTAGTCTTCCGAAACGGTGATCTGGACGGAGCAGCTCAGAGAGACGGTGCGGGCAGGGCTCAGTCGCTTGCCGCGCTTGCCGTTCTTCAGCGTTTCGTATTCCGCCGGAATGCGCCTGGTCTTGTAGCCGCCCTTCCAGGCGTAGACCGTGCTGCCGCCGCTCTCGACGTCGGAGGCTGGCGGGCCGTATTTGGCGAAGAACATGCCGGCCGGCTTGCCGTTCCATCGCGTTTCGACGGCGTTGGTCGAAAGGCCGACCGTGGTGCAGCCGGTCAGCGCCAGAGTCAGGGCCAGCGTCGAGGCGCCGGCTGCAATCATGCGGAAATTCATGTCGTTGTCCCTCTATATGCGGATGGCAGAGAATCGCGCGCCGCGCTTGCCCCGGCGTGGTGGCGCCAGCGTCCGCCCTCGGCCTTCAAGCCCGTCTCGTGGAAACGTGCAGCGGTTTTGCGAAAAGACATGCGTAAAACCGAAGGCCTGGGGCGTGCGGGCGAATCTGGAAGATCGCGACACGCTTTAGCGTCAAACCACGGCGATGAGAATTGCGCAGGACGACGGACATCGCGATTTTGCACCGCTATGGGATTTGCGCCACGCCCGCCGCGCTCTGGTCAAGGGTGGAACAATCGCGAGGCTTATCAGAGGTTTGATCGGGATGTCCCGGATGCGGTCCGGGTGTCATGGGCAAAAGTTTCACGACTCCGTCAAAAACCTCCTTTTGCCGCTTGTGGAAACAAAACGGCTGTTCTATAGAGGCGCCGCTGGTCACGGAGTGTAGCGCAGTCTGGTAGCGCACGTCGTTCGGGACGACGGGGTCGCAGGTTCAAATCCTGCCACTCCGACCAGTCAATCCCCTGATTTAAAACTTATTTTTGTCTATGATGACGCCGCACGCCCGCTGGCGCCGCGGCTTGCCGTCGTCTCTTCGCCCGACAGTGCCGCAAACGTGATTTCGGCCTCCGGACGCTCCGGGTTAGGCTTTGTCCCGTGCACCCTCAACGGAGAATGGGACGATGACCAGACTTTTCGTGCTCACCGCCGCTCTCGGCCTTTCCGCCTCGGCCGCCTTCGCCGAATGCAGCTATCACAACAAGGTCAATGCCTCCGTCGACGTCGACCGGACGATGACGACGGCGAGCGTGCCTGCCGACGAGGCGCCCAAGGACGTGGTGCTTCTGAAGCAGCAGCGAACGCAGGTCCAGCAGCAAACGACGGAGTAAGGCCCGGGAAGCGGGGCCGGTCGTCCCCGCTTCCGCGCCTGATCAGGGCAGGCGGGGCTGTCTCTCCCGCCGCAGCTAAAGCGTGTTTCGCAAAAGCGTGCATCGGTTTTGCGAGACACGCGTAAAAACAAAGACCTAAAGCGTACGAGCGAATCTGAAAGATCGCTACATGCTTTAGTGCGCGTCCCCCTCCGGTCTGAAGGTGGCGACGCGGTAGGCATAGAGGCCGACCATCAGGATCAGAATGGCGGTCGACACCGGATCGACATAGGCCGCGACCGTGTCATAGGCCTGGCCGAGCAGGTAGCCGGACAGTGCCAGCGCCGAGGTCCAGAGCAGCGTGCCGACGGCGGAAAAGGCGAGGAAGACGGGCGGGCTCATCGCCGCGATCCCGGCCGGCAGCGAGATCAGCGTCCTGACCGCAGGGACCAGCCGGCCGAAGAGGACGGCGAGCGGTCCCCTGTCGCGAAACCAGCGGTTGGCACGGGTGATGTCGGCGGGCGTCAGCGTCAGCCAGCGCCCGTGCCGCGCCGCCAGCCGCGTCAGCCGTGCCTCGCCGAGCGCCCTGCCGGCATAGTACCACGGCACGAGGCCCGCGAGCGACCCGATCGTCCCGGAAAGGATGACCGTGACGATCGACATGTCGCCCTGCGTCGCGCGGAACCCCGCCAGCGGCATGATCAGTTCGGACGGGATCGGCGGGAAGATGTTCTCCAGGAACATCAAGAGCGCGATGCCGAAAGGGCCGAGCGACGTCATCATGGCCTGGACGAAGGATTCCATCACGCCTCGCGAGAAGAAAGGACGGGTCGAAGGGATAGGGCTGCCAAAGCGCTGTTCGATCCTGTCGAACCGGCACGGTGCGCCATGGGATTTTCTTTGGAGCACAAGCGCGCCGATCCTCGTGTCCCTCCGGTCGGATGATGCGCTGAAACCTGTCGCGATCGTCCAGCTTCGCTTCGATGCCGGAGGCATTTATCTCCACGCCCGTCTTTTCGCGACACGGCTGCATGCGCCGGCGAGACCTGTTCAGAGATCCGCATCGCTGTCGGGCGAAGGCCGTCACCCCGTTCCGTGACGCCGGCTTGCACGACAATCGCTCCCTTCCTCATTGCATGGATTGTGCGGACCGCGGTTCCATATGGGGCGCGGGCGCGGGAGTGTCGAGCCGGTGGCGAGGTCGAAATCGCCGGATTTCCTCTTCTCGGGAGCAGAAACGGAGGCCTGAGGCGCATTTCCGGTATCAGCGGCCGGCGAGCTGCGCCGGCAGCGCCTCCAGCAGGGCATCACGGGCCCGGGCGCCGGCCGAGCCGGGCTGGCGCGCCTCCTCCTGGATCAGCCGGGCGAAAACGACGGAACGGCCCGCGATCCTGCCCCAGCCGACATACCAGCCCCACGGATGCGCCCGGTCGAAACGGCCGCGCGCGTCGCGGGGATAGGCCATGCCGGTCTTGCCCTGCACGCTGGAACCGTCCACGAGGTGGCGGCGCTCGACAACGTCCAGCGTTGCGGCGATGGCCGGCTTGCCGACATCAAGGCTGCCGGTGACGAGCTTCCGCAGAAAGGCAACCTGCTCGCGCGGCGAGATCGCCAGCGACGAGGCGATCCAGGCGCGGTCGAGCCCGTTCGCCTTGCCCGGATCTCCGGAGACGTCGGCGTTGCCGTAGTCGAACCGGCGGACATAGCGCTCGAACGCCGCGCTGCCGAGCGCATGGGTGATGCGCTGCGAGTACCAGACGACAGAATGCTCGAGCCAGTGTCGCGGATCGGTCGGCTGTTTCCAGGCTGCCCCGCCCCAATCGGCGTCGCCCTTGCGATAGGCGAGCCGCGGTGCGTGGGCATCCTTCAGGAAGCCGGACTCATAGCCCATCAGCGCGAGCGCAATCTTGAAGGTGGAGGCGGGCGTCACGCGGCGGGCGCAGTCGCCGTCCTCGATCAGCACCGCGCCCGTATCCGTATCGGCGACCAGCGTGCAGATCTCGCGCGCGGATGCCGGGGCGGCAAAGGGCAGGCACAGAAGAAGGAGGACGGCAATGCGGCGTGAGGACATGAGAGCTCCCTGACGGTCTTTCGGCCATCAACCGGAGCTTCGCGGTATTCTCAAGGCAAGGCCGGAGCGGCAGTGCGCATGCGTGAGGAGACTGGAAGCCGTCGCGCGGACGCGCCGGGGACGCAACCGCGCGACAGGCGGGCCGTGCCGCCGCGCGGTCCTCCGGCCGCCCGTCCGGTTCCGCCCGCGTCCCCGTCAGCGGAGCGCGGGCGGCTCTGACGGCGCGTCAGCCGTCGAGGCCGTCGAGGATCTCCTGCGCGCGGGCCGTCGAGATGCGGCGCACCTCGACCTCGTCGCGCCGGTCGGCGAAAACCTCGGAGGCGAGCAGGCGGTCGGCGAGGTCCGCCGGCAGCGACAGCAGCACGCGGGCATTGCCGGCATTAAGCCCGCCGACATTGGCGCGCTTGCCGAGGATCATGCCGCCGGCCACCGTATTGTTCGTGTCGGGATCGATCAGGATGAAGGCGCCGGTGGTGCGGTTCTGCTCATAAGGGTCGAAGACCGCCTGTTCGTCGAACGCGAGATGCACCTTGCCGATGGCATTCATCGCCAGCGTTTCGGAATGGGGTGCCCATTTGCCCGTCTTCAGGTCGAGCTGGCTCGTCGGCTGCACGACGACGCGCTGGCGGCGGCTGCCGGATTTCAGCCAGTAGCGCTTGGCCGGCTCGATGCCGCCCGGCTGCAGCGCGACGAGCTGCGCGTCGAAGGCAAGGCCGGTCTGCGGCTGGCTGTCGATCGCGACGATCATGTCGCCGCGCGCGACGTCGACCTGGCGGTCGAGCACCAGCGTGATCGCGTCGCCGGCGACCGCCGCGTTGCGCACGAGGTCGAAGGTAACGATCTTCGTCACGTTGGCGACCATGCCGGAGGGTAGGATGACGACCGAATCGCCCGGCTTCACCGCGCCGCCGGCGACCGTGCCCTGATAGCCGCGGAAGCTTTCGCCCGGGCGCGAGACGCGCTGCACCGGCAGGCGGAAGCCGACCGTCTGCGCCGAGCGCACCGTCGCAAGCTCCAGCACCTCGACCAGCGTCGGGCCGTCATACCAGGGCATGGAGGCGCGGCCGTCATAGACGACGTTCTCGCCCTTCAGCGCCGAGACCGGGATCGCGGTGACCTGGCGCACGCCGAGCGACAGGGCAAGCTCGCGGAACTCGTGGCTGATCTCGTCGAAGCGGGCGCGATCGTAGTTCGTCAGGTCGATCTTGTTCACCGCCAGAACGAACTGGCGGATGCCCATCAGCGTCGCGATCGTGGCGTGGCGGCGCGTCTGTTCGAGGAGGCCCGCGCGGGCGTCGACCAGAAGCACGGCGAGATCGGCGGTCGAGGCGCCGGTCGCCATGTTGCGCGTATACTGCTCGTGGCCGGGCGTATCGGCGACGATGAAGGAGCGTTTGTCTGTGGCGAAATAGCGGTAGGCGACGTCGATGGTGATGCCCTGTTCGCGCTCGGCCTGCAGGCCGTCAAGCAGCAGCGCGAAGTCGGGCAGGCCGAGATCGTTCTGCTTGCCGGAGGAATCGCGCTTCAGCGTCGCGGCCTGGTCTTCCTTCACCGCCTTGGTGTCCCAGAGCAGCCGGCCGATCAGCGTCGACTTGCCGTCGTCGACACTGCCGCAGGTGATGAGGCGCAGCGGACGCGTGTCGCGGGTGACAGGGTGCAGCCCGGCGGCGGGGCGATGGGCCGCGTCCTCGGCGGGAACGGCCGCGGTCTTCGGGGAGGCGGTCATCAGAAATATCCTTCGCGTTTCTTCTTTTCCATCGAGCCGGACTGGTCGCGGTCGATGGCGCGGCCCTGCCGCTCGGAGACGGTGGCGGTTTCGAGTTCGGCGATGATGTCGTCGAGCGTGGTGGCGGTCGAGCGGATCGCGCCGGTCAGCGGGAAGCAGCCGAGCGTGCGGAAGCGGATGACGCCTTCCTGTCTCGTCTCGCCGGGCAGGAGTTCGAGGCGCGGGTCCTCGGCCATGATCATCATGCCGTCGCGCTCGACGAAGGGGCGCTTCTTGGCGAAATAAAGCGGCACGATCGGGATGTCCTCGGCCTGGATGTAGCGCCAGATGTCGACCTCGGTCCAGTTCGACAGCGGGAAGGCGCGCACGCTTTCCCCTTTTCTGATCATGCCGTTATAGATGTTCCACAGTTCCGGGCGCTGGTTGCGCGGGTCCCAGCGATGGTCGGGAGTGCGGAAGGAATAGATGCGCTCCTTGGCGCGGCTCGCCTCCTCGTCGCGCCGCGCACCGCCGAAGGCGGCGTCATACTGGCCGGCGTCGAGCGCCTGGCGCAGTGATTCCGTCTTCATGATGTCGGTGTAGAGCGCCGAGCCGTGGGTGAACGGCGTCACGTTCTCGGCCTTGCCGCGCGGATTGATGTGCTCGATCAGGTCGAGATCGTATTCCTTGACGATGCGGTCGCGGAAGGAAATCATCTCCGCGAATTTCCAGCCGGTGTTGACGTGCAGCAGCGGAAAGGGCACGCGGCCGGGATAGAAGGCCTTGCGGGCGAGATGCAGCAGGACGGAGGAGTCCTTGCCGACCGAATAGAGCATTACCGGCCGCTCGAACTCGGCGGCGACCTCGCGGAAGATGTGCACCGCCTCGTTCTCCAGCGCCTTCAGGTGCGGATCGAGCGGCGGCTTGACGCTCTGCGGGTTGTGGAGTTCCGTTTCCGGACGGGTTTCAGACATGTCGGGTCTCCGAAAGAGCGGGACGGGCTGCGGGCTCAATGGCTGGCACTCGCGGCCTCGGGCAGAAGGGTCGAAGCGGCTTCGGGCACGTGCAGGCCGCATTCGCGTTTTTCGTCGTTCTCCCACCACCAGCGGCCGGCCCGTTCGGGCTCGCCCGGCTTGATGGCGCGGGTGCAGGGCTCGCAGCCGATCGAGGGATAGCCGCGCGCATGCAGCGGATTGACCGGCACGTCGTTCGCCAGAACATAGGCGCGGATCGCCTCGATATCCCAATCGGCGAGCGGATTGACCTTGATCAGGCCGCGCTCGGCGTCAACCTCGGCAAAATGCGTTTCCGCCCTTGCGCCGGACTGACCGCGGCGAAGGCCGGTGATCCAGTAGTCGGCCCCTTCGAGTGCCCGCGCCAGCGGCTTCAGCTTGCGCACGCCGCAGCAGGCATGCCGCGCCTCGACGCTCTCGTAGAAGCCGTTCAGCCCGTAGCGCGCCGCATAGGCGTCGATGTCGGCCTGTTCCGGATGAAAACGCTCGATCATGATCCCCGTCGCCTGCTCGGTGCGCTCGATCAGCGCGACGGTCTCGTTGAAGAGGCGGCCGGTGTCGAGCGTTGCGACGCGGATGGCACGCGCGTGCCGGCCGATCGCGTCGGTGATCACCTGGTCCTCGATGCCGAGAGACGTGGTGAACACCGCCCGCCCGCCGCGACAGGCGATGAGCGCGAGACGTTCTGCGAGCGTGAGGGAGGAGAGCTGGCGGTCGAGCGCCAGGGCGGTGTCTTCAAGACTGTCGGCGGACATGACGGCAATTCCTGTCTGGCGCGGACACCATGCGGCGCTGCCGCGCAGCACGCATCCGTTCGTAGAACCGAAAGGCCACCCTGCCGTCGCAACGACGGACATGGCGGCCACCCGATGCGAGCCACTATCGCAGCCGCGAAGGCAAAGAAACAGCAAAAGCGGTTTCTATTGGCGCGGGCCTTGAGCAAATATGACCACGCCGAGGAAGTTCGGCAAAAATTATAGTAAATCAGTAGATTGACTTATTTAAACTTTGCCGCCCGCATGCCGGCGGGCTATTTTCCGAGCGATGTTCTGCTTCCAACCGGCGCCGCTCCTTCACGTCCCGGCGGATGCGCATCAACAAAACTTGAGCACCCCTTTTCGCAAGCCACCCGCGACACAGATCGCAGGGGAGCGTTTCGACCAAGGGAGGTGTGCATGCGAATGACCCTGGCAGCCGGCGTCGTGGCGACGGCGGCATTCGCGGCCGGCGGTGCCGTCGCCCATCATGGCTGGAACTGGGCGGAGGACGAGCAGACGGAACTGAGCGGCACGATCCTGAGCGTCGTCGTCGCACCGCCGCATCCGTCACTGGAAGTGGAAACCGCCTCGGACGGTGTGTGGCGGATCGAGCTCGGCAATCCGCGCCAGACCGAGCGCGCGGGCTTCACCGAGGAATCGGCGAGGCCCGGCGACCCGGTCGTCGTCCTCGGCAACCGCGCGCTGCAGGCCGGCGAGAGGCGGATGAAGGCGGTGCGGATCACGATCGCCGGCAAGGCCTTCGACGTCTATCCGGAACGCATCCACACGGAATGATCCGTGCTCTTGCCCTTCCTCGACGCGCTGGCGGCCAGCGAACCCGCCAGGCTCCTGCGTGCGTCCGCCACGGCCTATCTCGTGATCAACGCGGCGCACATCCTGTCGATCGGGCTGATCGTCGGCGCGATCCTGCCGCTCGACCTGCGGCTGGCCGGTGCCCTGCGCGCCGTGCCGCTCCGCGTCATCGCACCCTTCCTGTCGCGTGTCGCGGCGACCGGCGTCGCCTGCGCCGTGGTCACCGGACTTGCGCTTTTCAGCGTGCGGCCGGCGGAGTATGCGTCCAATTCGGCCTTTCTGGCAAAGATCGGCCTGGCCGCCCTCGGTCTCGCCAACGCGGCCGCCATCCGTTTCGGTGGTGACTGGAGCCGGGTGCTGGCGGGCGGCCCCGTCTCCGTGAGGTTGCGGATCCATGCGATCCTCTCCCTTGTCGTCTGGGTCGCGGCCGTGCTTGCGGGGCGCTGGATCGGCTTTCTCTGACGCCTACCGGTCGCTGACCGCCGCGCGCGGGTTTTGCCAGGGGATCTGGTTGGAGCGCGGCAGGCGCTTGCCGAGGATATGGTCGGCGGCCTTCTCTCCGGTCATGATCGACGGGCCGTTGAGGTTGCCGTAGGTCACATGCGGGAAGATCGATGAGTCCGCGACGCGCAGGGCCTCGATGCCGATGACCCGCGTCTCCGGGTCGACGACGGCCATCGGGTCGTCGCGCTCGCCCATCCGGCAGGTGCCGCAGGGGTGGTAGGCGCTTTCGAGGTGCTCGCGCAGGAAGGCATCGATCTCCTCGTCCGTCCGCACGCCTTCGCCCGGCTGGATCTCGGGGCCGCGGAACGGATCGAAGGCCTTCTGGCCGAAGATCTCGCGGGTGAGGCGCACGCAGTGGCGGAATTTCTCCCAGTCCTCCGGATGGCTCATATAGTTGAAGCGGATCACCGGATCGGCCATCGGATCGGCCGAACGCAGCGTCACATGCCCGCGCGACTTCGACAGGTTGTAGCCGACATGGGCCTGGAAACCGTGGCTCTTCGCCGCCGCCTTGCCGTCATAGGAGATGGCGACGGGCAGGAAATGATACTGGATGTCCGGCTGGCGGAGCCCCGGCGCCGAGCGCAGGAAGGCGCAGGCCTCGAACTGGTTCGAGGCACCGAGCCCGGTGCGGGAGAGCAGCCATTGCGCGCCCGCCACGCCCTGCCAGAACCAGGGCAGCCAGGAATAGAGCGACACCGGCTTGGTCGAGACCTGCTGGAAATAGAACTCCATGTGGTCCTGCAGGTTGGCGCCGACGCCGGGCCGGTCGGCCTTCACCTCGATGCCCATGTCCTTGAGGTGCTCACCCGGGCCGATGCCCGACAGCATCAGCAGCTTCGGCGAGTTGAACGAGGAGGCCGAGACGATCACCTCCCGGTTCGCCTTCACCACCTCGATCCGGCCGGCCCGCTCGATCTCGACGCCGGTGGCCCTGCCATTTTCCACGACAATACGACGGGCGAAGCAGTGTATGAGCGAGACGTTCGGCCGCTTCAGCGCCGGCTTCAGATAGGCGTTCGCCGCCGACCAGCGCCGGCCATTGTGGATCGTCTGCTCCATCAGGCCGAAACCTTCCTGCTTGGAGCCGTTGTAATCCTCGGTCAGTTCGAAGCCGGCCTGCTTTCCGGCATCGAGGAACGCATGGAACAGCGGATTGGTCGCCGGCCCGCGCCGGACATGCAAGGGCCCGTCCGTGCCGCGCCAGCCCTCCTCGCCGCCGTCAGAGGTTTCCATCCGCTTGAAATAGGGCAGCACGTCCTGGTAGCTCCAGCCGCGCGCGCCGAGCGCTTCCCAGCGGTTGTAGTCTTCGGCATGGCCGCGCACATAGACGAGGCCGTTGATCGAGGATGAGCCACCGATCACCTTGCCGCGCGGCGCGGTGATGCGGCGGTTGTTGAGGTTCGGCTCGGGCTCGGAAAGATAGCCCCAGTTGTAGCGCTTCATGCTCATCGGCCAGGCGAGCGCGGCCGGCATCTGGATGAACGGCCCGAAATCCGAGCCGCCATACTCGAGCACCAGCACGGTGTTCTTCCCGTCCTCGGAGAGCCGGTAGGCCAGCGCCGATCCGGCCGATCCGGAGCCGACGATGATGAAGTCTGCGCTGGTCATGATATCAGTGCCTCGTGTCCGCTGCAGCCGCAAGGGCGTGTATGGTCTGGTTGCGGAAAATATCGCTTATATGGATGGTTGGCGAATGAAGCGGATCGGCTATTCGCCTGCTGCCGTGAAGCGCTTGGCGCGCCTGCAGCCGAAGCGTAACGCGGCCATCATCGCGAAACTCGAAGCCTATGCGCTCGGCGCCGTGGTTGATATCCGCAAGATGAAGGGAAGCGAATTCCACCGCATGCGGGTCGGTCAGGATCGGGTCATCATCGACGACAAGGGAATGGTTGTCATGGTGATCGATGCCGGTCCTCGCGGTGGCACCTCCAAGGAATGACGTCAGATGAGCGACGCTCAGAAAATCACCATCAACGGGAAGAACTACGTTCTTCTGAGCGAGAAGGATTATGAGGATCTGGTCGATGGCTTTCAGGCTGCGGAAATCATGGCACGGGTCGCCGCCGGCGAGGAGACGTGGCCGCACGCACTCGTCGTGGAACTCCTGAGCACCGACAGCCGCATCCGCACCTATCGCACCTACAGGGGCATGACCGTCACCGAACTCGCAGAGGCCGCCGGCATCTCGCAGCCCTACCTCTCCGAGATCGAGAACGGCAAGAAGACAGGCTCGGTCGACGTGCTGAAGCGCATCGCCAAGGCGCTCCGCGTCGATCTCGACGATCTTGTCGTCGATGTCGAGCCGGACTGAGGCGCCCATCAATACGGCGCCTCGCACGTGCCCATGGCGACGTAGACCGTCTTCAGCTCGGTATAGTGCTCCAGTGCCGCGACCGAATTCTCCCGGCCGAAGCCGGATTGCTTCGAGCCGCCGAAGGGGATTTCCACCGGGCAGAGATTGTAGGTGTTGATCCAGAGCGTGCCCGCTTCCAGCCGGTCGACAACGCGGTGGGCGCGGGCGATGTCGGCGGTGAAGACGCCGGCGGAAAGGCCGAATTCGGTGCTGTTGGCGCGCGCGATCACCTCGTCCTCGCCCTTGAAGTCGAGCACGCACATGACCGGGCCGAAGATTTCCTCGCGGGCGATGGTCATCCGGTCGGTGACGTCGGCGAAGACGGTCGGCTGGATGTAGGTGCCTTCCGCCGGCACGGAATTCGGGATGGCGCCGCCGGTGACGAGCCGCGCGCCTTCCGCCTGGCCCTTGGCGATATACTCCAGCACCTTGGCGCGCTGCGCCTTCGACACCATCGGGCCGAGCTGGGTCGCCTCGTCCATGGGATCGCCGATGACGATCTTTTCCGTGCGCGCCTTCAGGCGGGAGAGAAACTCGTCCTTGATGCCTTTCTGCACGAAGACGCGGGTGCCGTTCGAGCAGACCTGGCCGGTCGAATAGAAATTGCCGAGCATGGCGCCGGAGACGGCGCTGTCGAGATCGGCGTCGTCGAAGACGATCAGCGGCGACTTGCCGCCGAGTTCCATCGTCACATGCTTCAGCGATCCGGCGGCGGCCGCCGCCACCTTGCGCCCCGTCGGCACCGAGCCGGTCAGCGACACTTTTGCCACGTCCGGATGGTTGACGAGGAGCGGCCCGGTGGCGCGGTCACCCTGGATGACGTTGAAGAGGCCCTTGGGCAGGCCGGCCTCGATCAGGATCTCGGCGATCTTCAGCGCGCCGAGCGGCGTCATTTCCGAGGGCTTGAACACCATCGCATTGCCGGCGGCAAGCGCGGGGGCCGCCTTCCAGCAGGCGATCTGCTGCGGATAGTTCCAGGCGCCGATGCCGACACAGACGCCGAGCGGCGCCCGCTTCGTATAGGCGAAGTCGCCACCGAGCGGGATATGCGACCCGTTGAGGGCGGCGGGCGCGATGCCGCCGAAGAATTCGAGCGAATCCGCGCCCGAGGTCGGATCGGCGACGATCGTCTCCTGGATCGGCTTGCCGGTGTCGAGCGTTTCGAGCTCGGAAAGCTCCCGGTTTCGCGCGCGCATGATCTCGGCGGCGCGCTTGAGGATGCGGCCGCGCGCGGTCGGGCTGATTGCCGCCCATTCCGGCTGGGCGCGCTTCGCCGCCGCGACCGCCATCTCGACGATGGTCGGCGTCGCGGCGCGCAGCTTGGCGATGACTTCGCCGGTCGCCGGATAGACGCTGTCGAACGGCGCGCCCTCCATGTCCTCGACATAAGTGCCGTCGATGAAGTGCGAGGCTTTCGGCTGGGCTTTCATGCGCGGTTCTCCGGCGTCCGGGCCTCGTGGGCCTGCAAGAATGTTTCGAGGAGTTTCGGCTGCCGCGTCCAGGCGGCCTTGAAGGCGTCGAGATAGATCGCCGCCGCCTCCTTGCTGCCGGCGGCGACGAAGTCCGATTTCGGCGGCCTCGGCCATGCGCCGCCGCGGGCGGCGATAGCAAGTGCCGGCAGCACATGGGCGTTGCATTCGTCGATCGCGGCAACATGCGCGGCGAAATCGATCTTCCTGCGTGTGGCGATATCGACGAGCAGGCGCGTCGCGATGAATTCGATCGACCAGTCGTCCGGATAGTCGGCGAAGAGGACCTTACAGGTGCCGTAGTCGCCGTCCTCCGCCGCCATCTGCAGCAGCAGCATGCGGATGCCCTGGTTGTCGCCGGGATTGAAGCCCTTCAGGCGCTTGAACACGTCGATGGCTTCGGGGCGGTCGCCGGCCTGCACCAGCGCGAGGCCGAGATTGTGCTGCGCGCGCATCCACGGCCGCATGCCGAGAAAGCCCCAGAGTCCTTCCTCGTCCCCGGCGCTTTGCGCGATCACGGTCGCAAACAGCCGGTCGCCGATCCGCACCGCCTCGCGAAACAGCGCGATCCGCTCGCCATGGGTCGCCGCATGGATGCCGAGGATGTTGTAGGCGTCGAGCGCGTCGAGATCGACGTCGATCGCCTTGCGCGCGAGCTTCACCCGCTGCGCCGCGGTCTCCGCATCCCAGGCCTCGCTGACGAGGTCATCGGCCGGGCTGTCGATATCCGGTCCGAAACCGCCTTCGTGGAAAATGGCCTTGCGCGGCCCCTCGCGCTTCCTGGTTTTCCGCATGCCTCACTCTCCCCTCGGATAACGTTTCGATTCTTCCAGAGTATCGAGGTTCATGTGGTTGCGCATGTAGCGTTCGGAGGCCTTTTGCAGCGGCTGGTGGTCCCAGGGATAATAGGCGCCGTTCCGGAGCGCCTCGTAGACGATCCACCGGCGCGCCTGGCTCTGGCGCACGCTCGCGTCGAAGGCGGCCATGTCCCAGCGCGCCTCGCGCATCTGCCGGAAGGCGTCGAGCGTCGCGCGGATCACCGGAGCGTCCGAGGTGGCGAGGTTGTCGAGCTCCCGCGGATCGGCATCGAGGTCGTAGAGCTGCTCCGGGTCGAGGTCGCAATGGATGTATTTCCACTTGCCCTCGCGGATGCCGACCAGCGGCGCGTGGGATGCTTCCGCCGCATATTCCATCAGCACCGGCGAGACCCGCGCCGCGCCGTTGATGACGGGCACGAGGCTTTCCCCGTCCGTCCAGGGGATCACCTCGTCCATCGAGATGCCCGCCAGATCGCAGAGCGTCGGCGTCACGTCGAGCGTGGACACCGGCGCGAGATGCAGGCCGGGCTTCACCCCGGGCCCGGCGATCATCAGCGGCACCCGGGCCGAGCCCTCGAAGAAGTTCATCTTGAACCACAATCCGCGCTCGCCGAGCATGTCGCCATGGTCGGAGCAGACGAGGATCAGCGTGTCGTCGAGCATGCGGGTGCGCGTCAGCGTGTCGATCAGTTCGCCGACCTTCTCGTCCAGATAGGAGATGTTGGCGAAATAGGCGCGGCGCGAGCGGCGGACATCCTCGTCGGCAATCGCGAAGCTGGCATGATCGCAGGAGTGCAGGATGCGGGCCGAATGCGGATCCTGCGTGTCGAGCATGCCGACCTCGGGCATCAGATGGGCGCAGTCCTCATAGAGATCCCAGAATTTTTTCCGCGCCACGTAGGGGTCGTGCGGATGGGTGAAGGAGGCGGTCAGGCACCAGGGACGGCGGCCGGCATCGTCGGCCTCGCGGGAAAGCTGGTAGAGCTTCTGGTTGGCGAGGAAGGCGACCTCGTCGTCATACTCCATCTGGTTGGTGATCTCGGCGACGCCGGCGCCGGTGACCGAGCCCATGTTGTGGTACCACCAGTCGATCCTCTCGCCGGGCTTGCGGTAATCCGGCGTCCAGCCGAAATCGGCGGGATAGATGTCGGTGGTCAGCCGTTCCTCGAATCCGTGCAGCTGGTCCGGCCCGACGAAATGCATCTTGCCGGAGAGCGCCGTGTAATAACCGGCGCGGCGCAGGTGATGGGCGAAGGTCGGGATCGAGGAGACGTATTCGGCGGCGTTGTCGTAGACCTCGGTGCGGCTCGGCAGCTGGCCTGCCATGAAGGAGGCGCGGGCCGGCGCGCAGAGCGGCGAGGCGGTGTAGGTGTTGCGGAAGCGGGCCGAGCGCTGAGCGAGCCGCTTCAGGTTCGGTGCGTGCAGGAAATCGGCCGGGCCGTCCGGAAAGAAGGTCCCGTTCAGCTGGTCGACCATGAGGATCAGGATGTTCGGCCGGTCGGCGGTCATGCGCGCTGTCCTTCGAGGGCGTTCAGATGCAGGGTGATGGAGCGGTCGGTCAGCGCGATCGCCTCCGCGCTCGTCAGCGGCGAGGAATTCAGCGCGCGGCGGATATAGAGGCCGTCGATCATCGCCGCCGCCGCTTCGGCGATCCGTGCCGCTTCCGCCCGGCCTGAGAGCGGGCGGAGACTGGAGACGAGATTGGAACGGAGCCGCCGCGCATAGAGCGTCAGCAGGCGGCGCGTCTCGTCTGAACGATGGGCGTCGACATAGAAGGCGAGCCAGGCGGCCACCGTCGCGGGATCGAACTGGTCGGCCTGGAAACTGACGGCGATGATGGCGGAGACCCGCGCGCGCGGGCTTCGCGCGGCCCGAAGCGCCGCCACCGCGTCCTGGCGGAGCTGGCGCAGCAGGCTGCGCACCGTCTCGAGCAGCAGGCGCTCCTTGCTGCCGAAATAGTGGTGGGCGAGGGCGGCCGACACGCCGGCGTCGCGGGCGATGTCCGCCATGGTGACGGAGAGCGTCCCCTGGTCGCCGATCACGCGCAGCGCCGCATCGACGAGCGCCCTGCGCCGCAACGGCTCCATTCCGGTCTTCGGCATCGCTTTATCCTTGTCCAGAAGAGAAAGTGTATTTTTGATTGATCGGTCAATCAATCAAAATCGCGACGTTTGCCGTTCGACCGGCGGCGGCAAGGCGACCCGTCCGTGCCGATCCTTTTTCGTCTGGGTCTCGGGGTGGAACAGAGCGGCGCCGTGTGGCAAGGACGGGCAGGGCGGACATGGACGGAGGATGACCGGAATGATGCTTTCCTGGACGTTCTGGGCACTCGCCTCGGCGGTCTTTGCGGCGCTCACCGCCATCTTCGCCAAGATCGGCATCGAGAATGTCGCCCCCGATGTCGCGACCTTGGTGCGCACAGTGGTGATCCTCGTCGTCGTCGCGGCGATCCTGACCGCCACGCGGGGCTGGCAGGCTCCGTCGACGATTTCCGGCAGGAGCTGGCTGTTCCTCATTCTGTCGGGAGTGGCGACCGGCGCGTCCTGGCTTTGCTATTTTCGCGCGCTGACGCTCGGCGACGCCGCCCGCGTCGCCCCGGTCGACAAGCTCAGCGTCGTTCTCGTCGCCGTCTTCGCGGTCCTGTTCCTCGGCGAGAAACTGTCGCCCGCCCACTGGTTCGGCGTCGGCCTCATCGGCGCCGGCGTCGTTCTCCTCAGCCTGAAGATCTGACGATGCCGGCTCTCAGAGGATGAACATGCCCTTGGCAAGGATGAGCGCATCGTCGAGATGGATCGCCATGTCCGCTTTCCGGTCGCCGTTGACGTCCATGAAGACATAGGTGTCGGAGGCCTTGGTCTCGTAGCGCAGCTCGCCGGCCTTGCCGCTGAAGGCGGCCGTTTCGATGAAGGTGAAGGCCTGGTTGCCGTTTGCCTTGCCATTGGCGTCGATCGCCTTGAGATCGATCCGGTCGCCGGCCGCAAAGTCGAAGATCGTGTCGCGACCGCGCGCGCCGGGCGTCGAGTCCGCCGTTGCCCGATAGAGGAAGACATCCCTGCCGGCGCCGCCATGGAGGTCGTCGGCGCCCAGGCCTCCGGTCAGCCGGTCGGAGCCCGCGCCGCCCGCCAGCGTGTCGTCACCGGCACCGCCGTCGATGCGATCGTTGCGATTGCCGCCGGTGACCGTGTCGTTGCCCTCTCCGGCCAGAAAGGTGGTCGCGGCCTTCCAGCCCGCGATCCTGCCGGCATTCGGCAGGAAGACGACGTCGTTGCCGCCCATCGCGTCGTAAAGTGCCTCGCCGGCGGCGATCGCCTCGGCCTGCTTGGCGGTCAGCGCGTTGAAATCGACCGTGTTGTTGAAACTGGTGAACAGGCCGGGCTTCAGTTCGAAGCCGAAATCGCCGTCGGGGTCGACATTGTCGCCGAGAACCTTGTCGCCGTTGCGAATGCGCATGGTCACCCCGCGATCGAGCGTCATGCGGTGAAAGTTCTGCAGCGACATCTCGAAAGTCGAGGTGCCGGTCTGCATGAAGACGTTGGCGAAGCCGTCGCCGTCAAGGGCGCGCCCCACATAATTCCCCGTCACCTTGACGTAGACGACGTCATTCTTGACGTAGCCGAGCGTTCCGAGTTCCAGCACGAAAACGCGCAGGGCGGGATCGACGTGAATAAAATCGTTCATGATAAAATCCTTGATAAATGAAATCCTTGCCAACAGCGCTCGATGATCTTCGTTTGCCGGGCCGTGTCAAGGCGTTCCTTCGGGGCCGCGTTGTTCAACGCGCCGCGTCATCAAACCTTCATGCCGGGGAAAGTGTTTCTTGAGCAAATGGGGTCATCTTCCGCGGCGACGCCGCCGTTCCCGCGCGGGAGGGGGCGATGCCCGGAGATAAGCCATGCTGACCGCAAAAGCGCCCGAACCCGCCCTCGTCCGACGCTATGCCGGCGCCCAGATGATCACGCTTGCCAAGCTCGTCCTCGAGACCGCCTTCCAGCCGATCGTCGAGGTCGCGACCGGGCGCGTCTTCGGCTATGAATCGCTGATGCGCGGCCATGAGCGGCTCGGCTTCGAGACGCCGCTGATGCTGCTCGATCAGGCCGCCGGGAGCGGCCAGCTTCTCGCCGTCGAGCAGCTTCTGGCGTCGCGCGCGCTGGCGAAGTTCGCGACCCTGCCGGACTTCGCCTCGACGACGCTGTTCCTCAATCTCGATGCGCGGCTGATCGGCACGGGCGGCGAGGTGCTCGACCGCCTGGTCCAGCACCTGCGCAAGGCCGGCATCCCTCCGTCCTCGCTCTGCTTCGAACTGTCGGAGCGCGTCGACAACACCAGCGTGCCGGATTTCGCGGCGCTGGTGGAGCGGATGCGCCGGGCCGGCTTCAAGCTCGCCATCGACGATTTCGGCGTCGGCCATGGCGAGATGAAGCTGCTCTGCGACCATCCCGTCGACTACCTGAAGATCGACCGTCATTTCGTATCCGGCATCGACCGCCATCCGCGCAAGCGCCAGATCGTCAAGGCCATCGTCGCGACCGCCCATGTGCTCGGCATCCGCGTGATCGCGGAAGGGGTCGAGACGGAGGCCGAGGTCCTCGCCTGCCGGTAACAGGGCGTCGACCTGATCCAGGGCTGGTACGTCGCGCGCCCGACGGTGCATCCGGCCGAGCTTCCCGCAGCCTTCCCCCATCTCGGCCGCGCGACCCTTCACCGGTCCTCGACGGCAAGCCTCGACGAGATCTTGATCCGCCGCCAGATCGAGCACCTGCCGACCGTCTTCGAGAACGACGGCATCGACACGGTCTTCGAGCTCTTCCGCCGCAATCCGCGCCAGGCCTTCTTCCCGGTGCTGAACGCCAATGGCGAGCCGCGCGGCGTCATCAACGAGTACCACCTGAAGGAATACATCTACCGGCCCTTCGGCCGCGACCTTCTGAAGAACAAGGTCTACGAGCGCTCCGTCTCCTATTTCGTCGAGCGGGCGCCGATCGTCGGCCTCGATGCCGGGGCGGAACGGCTGATGACCATCTTTGCCGACATGGATGGCAGCGCCTGCATCATCCTGACGGAGAACATGCGCTATGCCGGCGTCGTCTCCGCCGCCTCGCTGATCCGCGTGATCAACGAGAAGCGGTTGAAACGCGCCCAGGACCAGAACCCGCTGACCGGCCTTCCGGGCAACCGCGCCATCGGCGACTTCATGCTGTCGGCCGGCCGCGACGAGGACGCGACGCGCTTCTTCTGCTACTGCGACTTCGATAATTTCAAGCCGTTCAACGACACCTACGGTTTCCCCGCCGGCGACCACGCGATCTCCCTTTTCGCCGCGCTGATGCGGCGATACGTCTTCTCGGAAGGCAGCTTTCTCGGCCATGTCGGCGGCGATGATTTCTTCATCGGCCTGTCCGGCTGGCAGCGCGACGACCTCGTCGAGATCCTCGAACGCCTGCTCGGCGATTTCCACGACGACGTCGTCGCGCTCTATTCGCCCGAGGACCGCAGCGCCGGCCAGATCCTCGGCCATGACCGCAACGGCGTCGAGCGGATGTTCCCGCTGCTGCGCTGCTCGATCGGCGTGCTGGAACTGCCGGCCGGGCTTCTTCTCGACGATACGACCCGCATCGGTCCGGCGATCGCCGCCGTCAAGGCGCTGGCGAAGGACAGCGGCGAGGGCCTGACGCTGCGCGTCTTCGGCGACGCCGGCTGAACGCCCGCGCTTCAAAAAGACCGCGAACGGGCTTAAACCGGAGGGAGAACACCAGAAGGAGGCGAGAATGACGCTGCCGCAGACCATGACCCATGTCGATCTCGTGGCGGCCGGCGGTCCGGAGAACCTGCGGCTCGTGGCCGGGCGGGTGCCCGTGCCGAAGCCGGGCGAGATCCTCGTGCGGGTCGCCGCCGCCGGCATCAACCGGCCCGACGTGCTGCAACGCGAGGGCGCCTATCCGCCGCCGCCGGATGCGAGCCCGATCCTCGGCCTCGAGATTTCCGGCGAGGTCGTGGCGCTCGGATCCGGGACGACCGGCTGGCGCATCGGCGACCGCGTCGCGGCATTGTGCAACGGCGGCGGCTATGCCGAATACTGCGCCGTTCCCGGCACGCAGGCGCTGCCCTGGCCGGACGGCTACGACGCGGTGCGCGCCGCCGCGCTTCCCGAAACCTTCTTCACCGTCTGGGCCAACGTCTTTTCCATGGCCGGGCTGAGGGCGGGCGAGACCCTGCTCGTCCACGGCGGATCGAGCGGCATCGGCACGACGGCGATCCAGCTCGCCTGGGCGCGCGGCGCGACCGTGCTGGCGACGGCCGGCAGTGCCGAAAAATGCGCCGCCTGCGAGGCGCTCGGCGCGCGCCGCGCGATCAACTACCGGACGGAGGATTTCGTGGCCGTCGTCAGGGAAGAAACGGGCGGTGCCGGCGCCGACGTCATCCTCGACATGGTGGGCGCCCCCTATTTCGGCCGCAACCTCGCCGCGCTCGCCCCGGACGGTCGCCTGTCGATCATTGCCTTCCTCGGTGGGGCGAAGGTGACGGATGCGAGCCTCGCGCCGATCCTGTCGCGACGCCTGCAGGTGATGGGGTCGGCGATGCGGCCGCGCACGGCGGCCGAGAAACAGGCGATCCGCGACGATCTCCTGCGGGAGGTCTGGCCGCTCGTCGCCTCCGGCGCGGTTGCCCCCGTCATCCAGTCCGTCCTGCCGCTCGCGCGGATTGCCGATGCCCATCGCGAGATGGATGCCGGCGCCCATATCGGCAAGATCGTCGTCACCGTCGGCTGATCCCGGCGCTCAGGCGGCGAGGCGCCCCGCAGCCGGCGGCCGGCTCAGCGCGACGAGATCGGCGCGCAGCCTGAGCGCGTCGCCGCCGGGCAGCTCCGCCTCGATGTCGCGGTGCAGCCGCGTCCAGATCGGCACCGCGGCGATGAGCGCCGCCATGCCGCTTTCCGTGAGGCTCAGCCGCCGGGAGCGCCGGTCCTTCGGGTCGGGCGTCACCCTGACGAGGCCGCGCTGCTCGAGCGGCTTCAACGCCGCCGTCAGCGTGGTGCGGTCCATGGCGAGCAGCGCCGCGACCGGCGCCATCGGCGGCGGCTCGGGCCGGTTCAGCGACATCATCAGGGAAAACTGGCCGTTGGTCAGGCCGACGGGACGCAGCGCCTCGTCGAAGCGCCGCGCCAGCGCGCGCGCCGCCCGCTGGGCATGCAGGCAGAGGCAGGTGTCGCGGACAAGCAGCGTCGTCTGGAAGGGAACGGAATCATCTTTTGACATGGGGTAATTATGTTGATATCAACCTTTCACGTCAAGGCGCCCGTCCGGCAGGGCCGTTGAAAAATCGGCGCGGCCGAGGGCTCCGGGCCCTTGTTTTTAGCGCCGTGTTCGCGATGCGGAAGCGGCCGGCTTCGTGCTTGAGGGGGACGCGGTCGGCGATCGTTTTCGCGGGAGCCGGTCGAGGACGCCGCTGCAGGGCGTCGGGGGCGCCACGCGGCCGTCACGGACGGCGCGATACAAGGGATGAAACCGCAAGAGGAGGAATGAGCGATGGAGTTTTCGAAGCCCGGCAGGGAGCATGCGTTTCTGCAGCGGCTGGTCGGCGAATGGGTGGCGGTCTCCGAGCGCCACGGCGAGACGACGCGCGGCGCCGAGGACCTGAACTGGGTCGAGACGACGCGCTCAGTCGGCGGCCTGTGGTTCATCAGCGAGGGGCACGGCACGATGCCGGACGGCGACCCCGCCCACATGGTGATGACGCTCGGCTACGATGCCGAGGCCGGCCACTATGTCGGCACCTGGATCGGCTCGATGATGACGAAGCTCTGGATCTACAAGGGCTGGGTCGAGGCGGACGGCCACACCCTCATCCTCGAGGCCGAGGGGCCGCGCATGGACGGGGAGGGGACGGCGCTCTATCGCGACGTGATCACGCTCCTTGACGACGATCACCGCCGCTTCGCCGGCAGCATCCAGCAGGAGGACGGCGCCTTCCGCGAGTTCATGTCCTCCGATTTCAAGAGAAAGGTCTGACCCCATGTCCGGATATCACGGAAAACTCATCTGGGCCGAACTGATGACCACCGACACGGCGGCGGGCGGGGCCTTCTACGGCGATGTCGTCGGCTGGCGGGTGCGGGACATGAGCATGCCGGACATCGGGACCTACCATGTCTTCGAGATGGACGACGAGGGCGGCGTCTGCCACGGCGTCGGCGGCATGATGACGATCCCGCCGGAGCTCGACGGCAAGGTGCCGCCGAACTGGACCGGCTACATCGCCGTCGACGACGTCGACCGCTCGGTTGCCGACGCCGTGGCGCTCGGCGGCAGCGTCCGGCGCCCGGCCGAGGACATTCCCTCGATCGGCCGTTTCGCCGTGATCGCCGATCCCCATGGCGGCGTGGTCTGCATCATGACGCCGCTGCCGATGCCGGACGCGCCGCCGCCGCCGTCGATGGTGGCGCGCGGCCAGGTCGGCTGGCAGGAACTCTACGCCGGCGACCTCGAGGAGGCCTTCGCCTTCTATTCGAAGCTCTTCGGCTGGACCGTCAACCAGGACATGGACATGGGCGAGATGGGCGTCTACCGCATCTTCGCCTACAAGGGCGAGCCGGTCGGCGGCATGATGAAGCGGCCGGCGACGATGCCGATGGCCTTCTGGTGCTATTATCTCAACGTCGAGGCGATCGACGCGGCGATCGCCCGCGTCACGGGGAAGGGCGGCAAGATCGTCTTCGGGCCGCAGGAGGTTCCGGGCGGAAGCTGGATCGTCCAGGGGGTCGATCCGCAGGGCGCCTTCTTCGCGCTGGTCGCGCCGAAGCGCTGAGGGTTTGACGGGCGGCGTCATGCCGCCCGTGATCCTCCGTCGATCGCCTAGACGAGCAGGTCGCCGGTGCCGATCGATGCGAGCTGCGTGTTGGCGAGCCAGACCTCGGCGCCGCCCTCGAAGCGGAAGACGACGTCGGCGCCGGCCTGCGACGCATGGCCGAGCGCGTCGGTCGCGGTGGTGAAGTCGAAGGCGGTCAGGTCGAGCTTGTCGGTGCCGCCCTGGAAGTCGGTGACGCGGTCGAGGCCTGAGAGCTTGTCGAAGACGAAGATGTCGGCGAGCGTGCCGCCGGTCAGCGTGTCGTTGCCGGGCCCGCCGACGAGCACGTCCCGCCCCGCGCCCCCGTCCAGGCTGTCGTTGCCGTCGCCGCCGTAAAGCACGTCATCGCCCGCGCCGCCCGCGAGCGTGTCGTTGCCGGTGAAGCCGTCGACAACGTCGTTGCCGGCGCCGGCCTTGACCTTGTCGTCGCCGCCCCCGGCAAGCAGAAGGTCGGCCTTGGCCGTGCCGTTCAGCGTCTCGGAGCCGGCCTTGCCGATCTTGGCCGCCAGGATGCCGTCGGCCCGCATCGGCTTGCCGAAGTTGAAGTCGCCGAAGATCTTGACGATCGAGCCGTCCTTCAGCGTCGCATAGCTCGCCTGGCCGTTCATCGTGCCCATTTCGCCGGGGGTCTTCAGATAGTCGAAGTGTTCCGTGACGATCTCGCCGGAGACCGCCTTGCCGCGCGCATCGAAATAGCGGATCACATGGTCGAGCTCGGGCGAGCCGAGGATGCCGCCGGTCGACCAGGCGACGGCGAAACCGCCGGACTTCAGCGCCACCACGTCGGGCTGGAACTGGCCGCCGGCGCGCTCGACATTGACGAGGATGTCCTTGCCGATCGCCTTGCCATTCTCGGCGAAGACGCGGGCGCGGATGTCGAAGTCGAGCGCGTTGCCGTAGTTTTCGCGCGACGTCCAGACCGCGACGAAGCCGGTCTTCAGCTCCGCCGTCTCGATGCGCATCGAGGCGGCGTCGAAGGCGGTCAGTTCCTCGGTGCGGGTCGTGTTGAGCTGGAAGGCCTTGGCCGGCTTGCCGGCGGCGTTGAAGGCGCTGCCATAGATCTGGTGGTCGGTGTAGTTGCGGTAGAAATAGACGCCGCCCCGGCCGTTTTCCACCATCGCCTCGTCGGAGGGCGCGGTGAAGGGCGGCGAGAACAGGCTGTAGGTGACGGAATAGGCATCCTTCGCAGTGCCGACCTGGTTCATCGTCGCGCCGAACACGGCGAGGCTCTGCGTCATCGTCGCCTTCAGCGCGGCCGTGTCGGACTCGACGCTGTGGAAGGCGACGGCGAACTTGCCGCCGCCGAGCGCGACCGCCTTGTGCTCGTTGTCCATCTGGTTCTCGCCGAGCACGGCGGTGCGGCCGAGCGCGCCGGTGCGCGTGTCGAGCGTCACGCCCTTCACCGTCACGCCGGTCTGGAAGACGATCGCCACCTTGCCGGCGGCAATGTCGATGACGTCGGCGGCGCCTGCCGGGGCGTCCGGCCCGAGCTTGCCGGAGGCGATGGTGAGAAGCTTGCCGACCGCCGTGCCGTCGAGGTCGAAGCGCTGGGCCATCAGCGACGTCTTCATGGCGCCGGGCTTGTTGTCCGCGCGCACCCAGACGGCGAGGAAGCCCTTGTCCGTCGCCACGACCACGGGCTTGTCGTCGATCGCGGTCTTCGGCGGCTTGGTGATGCGGATCGGCGTCGATGACACGGCCATGCGTAAAATCCCTCTGCTGACGGTGCCGCCGACGAAGCGGTCGGCGGGGAAACGGTCAGCAGGTAATCCGCTTGCGCGCCCGGCGGCAAGCATCCCAAACGCGTCATTTTTGGTGCTAATTTAGCGTGCGCCGGAAGCGCCGTGCCGTAGGGCGCAGTCGCGGTCTTCCGGATCCGCGCCGGCGCCCCAGATCCTTGCTGTCATGCGGATCTCATCGCAAGACCGCGGCCCGATCTTGCGCGACAGGCGTCAGCGCTTCAGGCTGCCGAGGATGCCGCGCACCAGCGCCCGGCCGACCTGGGTGGCGACGGTGCGGGCGACCGATTTCATCGCCGCCTCCATCACCGTTTCGCGCTGGTAGCCGCTGCGCGCACGCGGCCGGCCGGCGGTTGAGGCCTTTTCCGCGTCGTCGTCGCCGAAGCCCGGCAGCGTCCAACGGCTCTTGCCGGAGGCCTCCTGTTCCTCGGCTTGTTTCGCGGCTTCCGCCTGCTCGGTCGCCTTCGCCGCGCGGGCGGCGAGCATCTCGTAGGCCGATTCGCGGTCGAAGGTCTCGTCGTAGAGGCCGCGCACCGGGCTGACGGCCATCACCTGGCGGCGCTCGTCCTCGCTCAAGGGGCCGAGGCGGGAGGCCGGCGGGCGGATCAGCGTGCGCTCGACCATCGACGGCGCACCCTTGCCTTCGAGCGTCGAGACCAGCGCCTCGCCGGTGCCGAGCTGGGTGATCACGGTGGCGCAATCGAAATCGGGATTGGGACGGAACGTGTCGGCCGCCGTCTTCACCGCCTTCTGCTCGCGCGGCGAATAGGCGCGAAGCGCGTGCTGGACGCGGTTGCCGAGCTGGGCGAGCACCGTTTCCGGCACGTCGAGCGGGTTCTGCGTGACGAAATAGACGCCGACGCCCTTGGAGCGGATCAGGCGCACCACCTGCTCGACGCGCTCGGTCAGCACCTTCGGCGCGTCCTTGAAGAGGAGATGCGCCTCGTCGAAGAAGAAGACCAGCTTCGGCTTTTCCGGGTCGCCGATCTCGGGCAGTTCCTCGAAGAGCTCCGACATCAGCCAGAGCAGGAAGGTGGCATAGAGGCGCGGGTTCATCATCAGCCGGTCGGCGGCGAGCACCGAGATCGCGCCGCGCCCGTCATTGGTGACGCGCATGATGTCGGAGACCTTCAGCGCCGGCTCGCCGAAGAAGTTCTCCGCGCCCTGCTGTTCGAGGATCAGCAGCTCGCGCTGCAGCGAGCCGACCGAGGCCTTGGAGATGAAGCCGTAGCGGTTCGACAGCGCCGTCGCGTTCTCGCCCATGTAGTTCAGCAGCGCCTGCAGGTCCTTGAGGTCGAGGAGCGGCAGCCCGCCCTCGTCGGCGATCTTGAAGGCGATGTTGAGCACGCCTTCCTGCGCGTCCGTCGCGTTCATCAGCCTCGAGAGCAGCAGCGGCCCCATCTCCGACATGGTCGTGCGCACGCGGTGGCCCTTCTCGCCGTAGAGGTCCCAGAAGATCACCGGGAATTCCCGGAACTCGTAGGGGTCGAGGCCGATCTCGGTGGCGCGCTTCTGCAGGAAATCCTTCGGCTGGCCGATCGCGGCGATGCCGGAGAGGTCGCCCTTGATGTCGGCGCAGAAGACCGGCACGCCGGCCTCGGAGAAGCCCTCGGCGAGGATCTGCAAGGTCACGGTCTTGCCGGTGCCGGTCGCGCCGGTGACGAGGCCGTGGCGGTTGCCGAACTTCAGGTCGAGATATTCGGCCTTGTTGATCGTGTCGTCCGGCTTGCGGCTCGCGCCGATAAAGAGCTTGCCATCCTGCATCATCGCCTGCGTTCTCCGCTTCCTGCCGGGCCTTCATCGGGCTGTCGTCGGCTCCTTATAGGGTGCGGGCCGCAAACCGGCAACATGATGGCCCCGTGCCCTTGCGCAGGCGACGACGAGATGCCGCGCTTTCGCGCGCGCGGCGGGCATTGTATTCGCCGGCCCGGCGTGAAACGATGCCGGCAGGAGGCATCGTTTCACGCCCTGCCGCCGGCAAGGGCACCTTGCCCGTCGCCATCATCCTTGAGGAGTTGAACCCATGAACGAACTGATCACAGGCATTGCCGAGCGCGTCGGCATCGAACCGGCGCTGGCCGAGAAGGCGATGGGCATGATCCTCGGCTTCCTGCAGCGCGAGGCGGCCGACGGGCCGGTGGCGCAGATGATCGAGGCCATTCCGGGCGGGCCGGACCTGGTGGCGCGCTTCAACGGCGAAGGCTCCGGCGGCGGCGGCCTGCTCGGCGGGCTGCTCGGCTCGGTCGGCCTCGGCGGCGGCGTGATGGCGCTCGGCCAGCAGCTGATGGGCGAGGGCCTCGGCATGGGCGAGATCGGCGCGCTCGCCAAGGAGACGATCGCGGTCGCCAAGCAATATGCCGGCGATGAGGTCGTCGACCAGGTCGTCGCCTCCGTTCCCGGCCTCAGCCAGTACGTCTGAAAGACAGGAGCGGGACGGGGGCTTCCCCCGTTCCGCCGCCGGCCTCACGCGGCCTTCGCCACGCCCGGAACCTCGTTCAGGTCGAACCAGACCGGGATGCCGCGCTCGCGGGCGATCCGGACGTCATTGTCCGCCCCCTTCGAGGCGCCCGGCAGCCGGAGCACGCCGTCGCAGAGCATCAGCAGCCTGCCCGCCACCGGATGGAAGATCTCCTCGTAGAGGTCGTCGCCGACATGCTGCCCGCCCGCCGCATGCCAGACCGGCAGCGCCACCCATTCGCCGATCATCGGCACATGGCCCGCCCGAAACAGCGCATGGGACGGCGCCTCCAGCGCCTTCAGATTGTCCGCCATCTTTACCGGGTCGTCCCCGGTCCCCGAGCGATAGGGTCCTGCGATCAGGATGAGCATGCGTGTTTCCTTCCAAGGGTCGAGAGATGAATATCACGAAATTGCACGAAATTTCTTGATAAAATAAAAAATCATGCAAAAATAGGAAATGTCAAGAGGCATCGGAGGGTCCCATCATGCTGACATCGCAACGCCGCGCGCTGATCACCGCGCGGCTTTCCCGCGACGGCGAGGTCGTGGCGAAGGCCTTGTCGGAGGAACTGGCTCTCTCGGAGGACACGATCCGGCGCGACCTGCGCGAGATGGCGGCGGAGGGTCTGCTGCGCCGCGTCCATGGCGGGGCCTTGCCGCTCGAACCGGCGCTGCCGGATTTCTCCGAGCGCCGGGCGATCGGCGCCGACGTGAAGCAGGCGCTCGGGCGCAAAGGGGCGGAACTGATCCGCCCCGGCCAGCTCGTCTTCCTTGACGGGGGAACCACCAATGCGGCGCTCGCCCGCGCCCTGCCGCGCGACATGAAGGCGACGATCGCCACCCACAGCCCGACGATCGCCGCCGAACTGGAGCGCCATGCCGCCGAGGTCATCCTCGTCGGCGGCGTCCTCTACAAGCATTCGATGGTGGCGGTCGGCAGCCTGGCGCTGTCGGCGATCGCGACGATGCGGCCGGACCTGTTCTTCCTCGGCGTCACCGGCCTCCATCCCGTATCGGGCCTGACGACGGGCGACATGGAGGAGGCGGCGATCAAGCGGGCGATCGCCGGGCAGGCGGCGGAGACGGTGCTGCTCGCCGCAGCGGACAAGTTCGACGCGGTCTCGCCGCACCGGATCATGGCGACCGACAGGCTGTCGCGGCTGATCGTTCCGGAGGGACTGGAGGACGCGGCGCTCGCGCCCTATCGCGCGCTCGGCATCGCCGTCATGCCTGCGTGAGCGCGTCGCTCACGCGGATCTCGCCGACGGCCGTGCCGTTCCAGTTGCGCATCGTGCGGTTCGCCTCGGCGAGAAGCGCCGCCTCGAGCGCCGGGTCGTCGCGCAAGCACCGCGCGAGCACCGCCGCGACCATCGCCTCGGCCGCGCGCGTGGCGCCATCCTCGCATTTGAGCGCGATGCCGAGCCCCTTCTCCGGGATCGCCGCGCAGAACACGCCTTCCGCCCCGGTCTTGACGAAGATGCGGCCGGGGGCGAGCCGCATCAGCGTCGTGCAGGCCCGCTTGGTGCCGGCGACATAGAAGGGTTCGGCCATGCAGGCGGCGATCAGCCGGCGCGAGGCTTCCGCGCGCAGCCGCCCGAGCCCGATGCCGGTCGCCATCCTGGCAAACCCGTGGGCGAGCCGATCAAGCGGCACGGCATAGGTCGGGATGGAGCATCCGTCGATGCCGCAACGGTCGGCGTCGATCAGCGTTCCCGTCAGGTCCTCCATGGCGGAGCGGATCTCGGCCTGCAGCGGATGGCCGTAGGCGACATAGCCGCGCGGCTCCATGCCGGAATGGCAGGCGGCGCAGAGGAAACCGGCATGCTTGCCGGAACAGTTGTTGTGCAGGGCGGTCGGCCGGTCGAGACTGCGGGCCTGGCCGATCAGGGTCGGCTGGTCGAAGGACCAGTGCGCGCCGCATTCGAGCGCCTCCGCCTGAAGGCCCGCCACCTGCAGCATCCGCCCGGCAAGCGCGACATGCTCGGGCTCGCCATTGTGCGAGGCGCAGGCGAGCGCCAGTTCCGCGTCGCCGAAGCCATAGGCGTCCGCCGCGCCGCTCTCGACCAGCGGCAGCGCCTGCATCGCCTTGCAGGCCGAGCGGGGAAAGACCGGATCGGAGACGGCGCCGAGCGCGAAGACCCGCGCGCCGTCGCCGTCGACGATGGCGACGGACCCGCGATGGCGGCTTTCGACGCGCCCGCCACGGGTGGCCTCGACGAGAACGGGACTGGACATGGGCGAGGCCTCCGGTTGCAGTGTCGCGCCGCCTTCTACAGCAGCGTTTCCGTCTTGGAAATCGCCCCGGCCGAAATCCCATCGCCGGCGTCGTGCGACATGGGAGACGGTCCGTCTTCGACGCGATCGGCGTTGAGTTCGTTGCTCAGGCGCTGCAAGGCGTCGCGCAGCGCCGCGGCCTCCTGCGCCGTGCAGCCGGCGGCGCGGCCGATGCGCTCAAGGATGCCGAAGGCTTCGGGCTTCATCGCCAGGCCCCGTTCGGTCAGGCTGACGATCACCTGCCGCTCGTCCGCCCGGTCGCGCCGCCGGTTGACAAGGCCTGATGCCTCAAGGCGCTTGAGGAGCGGCGAGAGCGTGCCGGAATCGAGCCCGAGTTCCTCGCCGAGCCGCTTCACCGGCAGCCTGTCGCCCTGCCAGAGCGTCAGCATGACCAGATATTGCGGATAGGTGAGGCCGAGCCGGTCGAGGAGCGGCTTGTAGGCGCGGGTGAAGGCGTGGGCGGCGGAATAGACGGCGAAACAGAGCAGCCGGGCCGGCGCGATGTCGGCATCCGTCAGCCCGGATTCGGGTGTTTCGTCGGCTGTCGCCATCCTCTCGTCGGTTCCTGTCATGGGGAAGAGTGTCGCAGGTCTCGGCCGGAAATGCAATTTGCAAAATTCTATTGCGCGCAATTTAAATATGCGCTATCGAAATTCCCGTACCGAACAACAGGGAGACAGACGATGCCCATCCTCTACACCACCAAGGGTTCCGCCACTGGCGGCCGCGCCGGCCATGGTGCCAGCGAAGACGGCGTTCTCGACGTGACGCTGACCGTGCCGAAGGCGCTCGGCGGCGACGGCGCCACCGGCACCAATCCCGAGCAGCTCTTCGCCGTCGGCTATTCGGCCTGCTTCCTCGGCGCCCTCAAGGCGGTCGCCGCCAAGGAGAAGGTGAAGATCCCGGAGGATGCCAGGGTCACCGCGACCGTCGGCATCGGCCCGCGCGAGGACGGCACCGGCTTCGGCATCGAGGTAGCGCTCTCCGTCGACATTCCGGGGATGGACAGGGCTGAGGCCGAAAAGCTCGTCGCCGCCGCCCATATCGTCTGCCCCTACAGCCACGCCATGCGCACGGCGACGGAAGTGCCGGTCACGCTCGCCTGACCGTCGCCGCCGCCCGTTCCTCGGCCCGCCCGCGGTGAAGACCGCGGCGCGGGCCGATAGGCGTTCTGCGCGGCGTCGGCGGTCCTGGTCCGAGGGATCGCCTGCCGCCAGCGCCGCGCCGGGCCGGCCGGGCGGCTGACGATCTCCGCGATCGCGATCGCCGGCCAGCCGTCGCCGACGATTGTCGGCGCGGATGCGATCGGTCGACCGGCACTTCCGGCCGCGTGCATCCCGTGAGATGAAGGCCGGGCGGGTCTTTCGAAGAGGAGAAGCGACGATGATGACCTTCTATTTTGCCCCCGGCACCTGCTCGCTCGCGAGCCATATCGTGCTGGAGGAGGTGGGCGCGGCCTATCGGGCCGTCAGGATCGACACGGGGAAGGGCGAGCAATACGGATCGGCCTACAGGGAGATCAATCCGAAGTCGCGCGTGCCGGCGCTTTCGACCGATCGCGGCATCCTGACGGAGACGCCGGCGATCCTCGCCTTCCTCGCCCAGGCCTATCCGGATGCCGGGCTTGCGCCGCTCGACGATCCCTTCGCCTTCGCCGAGATCCAGGCCTTCAACAGCTATCTCTGCTCGACCGTGCATGTGGCCCATGCCCATGGCCGGCGCGGCAGCCGCTGGGCCGACGATCCGGCGGCGGTCGCGGCGATGAAGGCGAAGATGCCGGGCAACATGGCCGCCTGCTTCGAGCTGATCGAGGCGACGATGGTCGCCGGTCCCTGGGTCATGGGCGCGCGCTACAGCATCGCCGACGCCTATCTCTACACGATCGCCGGCTGGCTTGCCGGCGACGGCGTCGATCCGGCCCGCTTCGACAGGATCGCCGACCACACGCGTGCGATGGAGAAACGCCCCGCTGTGCAGGCCGCACTCGCCGCCGTCGGATCGTCATAGGCCGGCATCGGCAGGTCGCCGAGGCCGCGCTGGTCGAGGGCGTCGAGCGCGGGATGGGCGAGCGGATCGGCGCGCCAGTCGGCCGCGCCGGCGGATGTCGAAAGAGGATGGAGCATCGTTCTCTCCCTGTGATCTCGACACGATCATTCGCTTTCACCCCCGTGAATTCAATTGAGATTGCCGGGACGCCACTATAGAAAATCTATATGCGCGACCTGAACGCCCTTCACCTGAACGGATTGCGCGCCGTCGAGGCGGCCGGACGGCTGGGCTCGCTTGCGGCGGCGGCGGCCGAGCTTGGCGTCACCGTCGGCGCCGTCAGCCAGCAGATCATCCGCACCGAGCGGCAGCTCGGACGGACGCTGTTTGAGCGCACGCCGAAGGGGCTCGTGGCGACGGAGGCCGGCGATCGGCTGGTCGCGCGGCTGACCGGCGGCTTCGGCGAGATCGCGCAAGGGGTGGCGGCCGCGCGCCGGCGCGAGGAGGGGGTGCTGGTCATTTCCGTCGCGCCGGTCTTTGCCGCGCGCTGGCTGGTCTACCGGCTCGACCGTTTCGCCGCCGCCCATCCGGACATCCGCCTGCGCATCGACGCGACGACGCGCCTCGTCAACCTCGACACGTCCGATGTCGACATCGCGATCCGCGTCGGCGCCGGCCGCTGGCCGGGCGTGACCTCGGAGCTGCTGCTGCCGCAGGCGGTCTTTCCCGTCTGCGCGCCGGCGCTCGCCGAGCGGCTGCGGGCGCCGTCCGATCTTCTTTCCCTTCCGGTGGTCATCGACGACCGGGCGATGTTCGGCTGGGATCTGTGGCTGGAGGCAGTCGGCCTCGCGGGTGCCGCGGTCCGGGTGCGCCACGTCTTCAACGACGCCTCGCTCTGCCTCGACGCGGCGGTGGCGGGGCAGGGCGTGTTTCTCGGCTGGGCGACGCTTGCGGCCCATGCGCTTCAGGCGGGCCAGCTCGTCGCGCCGTTTCCCGAGCGTGCGCCGACCGGCTTCGGCCACTATTTCGTCACCTCGCCGTCGCGCAGGGAAAGCCGCGCGGTCGCGGCCTTCAAGGCCTGGGTGCGCGCCGAGATCGCCGGGCTCGACGCGCTCTGAGCCTCACACGACGAGGATCGGCGCCTTCTGCCGCACGCGGTCGTAAAGGTCGATCACGTCCTGGTTCATCAGCCGGACGCAGCCGGACGAGACGGCGCGGCCGATCGACTTCCATTCCGGCGAGCCGTGCAGGCGGTAGAGCGTGTCCTCGCCGTTCTGGAAGATGTACATCGCGCGCGCGCCGAGCGGGTTGTCGAGGCCGGGCGGCATGCCGCCGTTCTCGATCGAGTATTTGACGAGTTCGGGCTGGCGCGCCACCATCTCGTTCGGCGGCTTCCAGCGCGGCCATTTCTGCTTCCACTGGATGACGCCGCGGCCCGACCAGGCAAAGCCCTCGCGGCCGATGCCGACGCCGTAGCGCATCGCCGTGCCGCCGGGCTGGGTCAGGTAGAGGAAACGGTCGGACGTGTCGACGATGATCGTGCCCGGCGCCTCGCCGAAGGGATCGGAGACCTCCTGGCGATAGTAGCGCGGATCGATCTGGCGGTAGGGCACGGCCGGGATCGCATAGCCCTCGTCATACACGGGGCCGTAGATTTCGGCATAACGGTCGTCCTGCGGCGGCAGGCCCGTCGGCTCGCCGACGCGGCCTTCCAGCCGGTCCGCGAAACGGTTCTCGTAGGCGGGGTTGCGAAAGACCGGCGCGGTTTCCTGCCGGAAGCGCGCCGTGCTGGTCGAGGTGCAGGAGGACAGCGCCGCCGAGGCGGCGGCAAGGCCGGTCCATGCGAGAATGCGCCGGCGGTCGAGGAGGGGAGATGACGTCATGACGGAACGGGTCCTGCCACGGTCGGGCCGGACACCGTTCCGGCACGACCGCTACGCGAATGTTGAACGGGGCGCAGCGGGTTTCAAACGAACCGATGCGTCAACTGTCGGGAAGGCGGCGCCCGTCCGGGGGGAGGAACCGGCCAGGCGTCGCTGCCCGATGAAGAACTAGCGCAAATGCGGCTGGAACGAGGCTTGAGCGCCGTCCTCGCGACGATTTCATGGTCGCAAGCGGGCGGCTGTAACATAAACGCCACATCAGGCCGCCGGCGGCCTGCCGGAGGGGCCGGCGGCGAGCAGCTTTTCCATCTGCCCGGCCGGCAGCGGCCTGCTGAAGAGGTAGCCCTGGATCTCCTGGCAGCCGCAGCGGCGCAGGAAGTCGGCCTGGGCCTGCGTCTCCACCCCCTCGGCGATCACCCGCATGTCGAGGTTGCGCGCCAGCGAGACGATGGCGCTGGTGATCGCCATGTCGTCCTCGTCGTCGGGAATGGCGGTGATGAAGGAACGGTCGATCTTCAGCCGGCTGACGGGAAAGCTCTTCAGCGCGCTGAGGCTCGAATAGCCGGTGCCGAAATCGTCGATGGCGAGGCGCACGCCGAGCGCCTCCAGCCGGTGCATGGTCTCGATCGCCGTCTGCATGTCCTGCATGATCAGGCTCTCGGTCAGCTCCAGCTCGAGATGGCGCGCATCGAGCCGGCTCGACGACAGCGCGCAGGCGACGCGCTCGGCGAAGTCGCGCTCGATGAACTGGCGTGCCGAGACGTTGACGCTGACGGTGATCGGCGCCAGGCCGGCATCCTGCCAGGCCCTGTTCTGCCGGCAGGCCTCGCCGAGCACCCAGTCGCCGATCGCGCCGATCAGCCCGGTCTCCTCGGCGAGCGGAATGAAATCGCAGGGAGGGACGAGGCCGCGCGTCGGATGACGCCAGCGCACCAGCGCCTCGCAGGCGAAGACGGCGCCGTTGGCGAGGTTCACCTGCGGCTGGTAGTGCAGCTCGAATTCCGCGCGCGCCACGGCGTCGCGCAGCTCGGCGTGCTGGTTCAGCCGCTCGCCGGTGTCGTCCGCCATGTCGGCGCTGTAGAGGAGGAGCGCGTTGCGGCCGAGCGCCTTGGCCTGGTACATCGCCGCGTCCGCATGGGCGAGCAGTTCGCTGGCCGTCTCGCCGTGCTGCGGCGCGCAGGCCGCCCCCATGCTGCAGGTGATCTGCAGGCTGCGCCCGTCGATCACCATCGGCTGGGCGATCGCGGCGCGGATCGCCTCCAGCCTCTTGCTGAGCAGCCGCTCGTCGCGCGGAATGTCGTTGATGAGAAGGATGAACTCGTCGCCGCCCTGGCGCACGGCGATGTCGCTCCTCCGGATCGCCGCCTCGGCCCGGCTGGCGACGATCTTCAGCAGCTCGTCGCCGGCATGGTGGCCGAGGCTGTCGTTGACGAGCTTGAAATTGTCGAGGTCGATGAAGGCGAGCGCCACCGACTGGCCGGCATCTCGCGCCGCCTTCAGCGCCGCGTCGAAACGCTCGTCGAAGGAGCGGCGGTTGAGCAGGCCGGTCAGCGCGTCGTGCTGGGCGAGGAAGCGGATGCGGGCCTCGGTCTCGCGCCGTTCGATGGCGATGCCGGCGAGATGGGTGGCGACCGCGATCAGGTCGAGGGCGGAAGCGGCCGGCAGGCCCGGCGTCCTAGAATAGAGCGCGAAGGTGCCGAGCACCTCGCCATGGGAGGAGCGGATCGGCGTCGACCAGCAGGCACGGTAGCCGAAGGGGGCCACCGCCGCCCGATATTCCGCCCATAGCGGATCGGTCAGGATATCCTCGACCATCACGGGCTCGCCGCGCCACACCGCCGTGCCGCAGGAACCGACGCGCGGACCGATGGCGACGCCGTTGATCAGCGCGCTGTAGGCGGGATCCATGCTCGGCGCGGCCCCGGTCAGGAGGTGGCGGCGGTCCGGCGACAGGAGGAGGACGGAGCCCTCGACCCCGTCGAGTTGCGATTCGATCATCCGGATCAGGTCTTCGAAGAAGGTCTGGTCGGGCGTGCCCTTGGCGATCATCTCGAGGAGGCGCGCCTGGCCGCGATGCAGCGCCTCGGCCCTGCGCCGCTCGGTGATGTCGCGCGAGATGCCGATCAGGCCGACGATGCGGCCGGTCGCGTCGCGCATCGGCAGCTTGGAGGTCAGGAACCAGTGGTCGGGCAGTTCGCGCGACACCGCCCGTTCCTCGATGCCGAACATCGCTTCGCCGGTCGCCATGATCTGCCGTTCCGCCGCGCGGAACACCTCGGCCTCCTCCGGCGCGTGCAGGTCGAAATCCGACTTGCCGACGATCTCGGCCATGGTGGAAAGGCCATGGTCGGCGAGCGTGGCGCGGTTGGCGACGACGAAGCGGCTGTCGAGATCCTTGGCATAGAGATGGTCGGGGATCTGGTCGACGATGGTCGCCAGCCACTCCGTATGGCGGGCCATGTCGGAGGCCGCGGGAAAGAGCCGTGCGGCTTCCTCGGCCAGCCGGTGGCTCGCGGCGATGAGCTTCAGCGTGTCGTCGTCGACGCTGGCATTCCTGTCGATCCTGTTTCGAGAATAGGACATGCTGTTCCTCGCCCGCCAGCCGCGCGCCCTTTGGCCGTCGCGCGCGGCCCTCTCCCCTTCCCGTTCGCATGGACGATAACAGCCAAGGGTTATTCTTCCCTGAACGGATCGCTCTTTCCGCGTGGCGCAAAACTTGCTGGTCGTCCGGAAATCCCCGGAGTGCCCGTCCATGTTGAAACAGATTTCGCCCGTCGCCGTGCCGATATGGCACATTCCGGGCTTGTGCGGTGTCCGCGGGAAAACCCTGTCATGCTGACGCGCCGCCATCTGCTTGCGCTTGGCGGCGGGCTGGCGGGTCTGGCGACGGCAGCCGCCGCCCGCGCCGGGGCCGACCATGGCCTCGTTCCAGGCGCCCGCTTCGACCAGACGGCCGCGCTTGCCGCCTGCCTCGAACGGGCGGCGGCGCGCGGCGAGCCGGCCGTCCTGCCCGGCGGCGACTACCGGATTTCCACCCTCGACCTGCCGGACGGGACCGACCTTTCGGGCCTTGCCGGCCGTACCCGGCTCGTCGCCGTCGGCGACGGCCCGCTCCTGCGCGCCCGGGGTGCGGCGCGCATCACCCTTGCCGGGCTGACGCTCGACGGCGGCGGGAGGCCGCTCGACCCGTCCGCCGCCGGTCTTCTCGACTGCGTCGACGTCGCCGACCTTTCGCTTCGCGACTGCCGCGTCCAGGGATCGTCGCGCCATGGCGTCTCGCTCGACCGCTGCGGCGGCCGGGTCGAGGCGTGCGTCCTGCAGTCTGCCGGCGCGGCCGGCCTCTTCGCGCTCGACAGCCGCGGGCTCGCGATCGCCGGCAACCGTGTCGGCGACTGCGGCAATGGCGGCATTCTCGTCCACCGCTCCAAGATCGGCCCCGACGGCACGCTCGTCGAGGGCAACCGTATCCTCCGCATCGCCGCGCGCGATGGCGGCACGGGCGAAAACGGCAACGGCATCAACGTCTTTCGCGCCGGCAACGTCATCGTCTCCGGCAACCACGTCTCCGACTGCGCCTTTTCCGCCGTCCGCGTCAACAGCGGGTCCGGCGCGATGATCCGCGGCAACCAGTGCCTCTCCTCCGGCGAGACGGCGATCTACGCGGAATTCGCCTTCGAAGGCGCGATCGTCTCCGACAACCTCGTCGACGGCGCGGCGAACGGCATCCTCGTCGTCAATCTCGACGTCGGCGGCCGGCTTGCTACGGTCTCCGGCAACATCGTCCGCAACCTTCGCCTCGACGGGCCCTATGTGCATGACGGCGCCGGC
Source organism: Ensifer soli (assembly GCF_041928815.1). Taxonomy (NCBI): domain Bacteria; kingdom Pseudomonadati; phylum Pseudomonadota; class Alphaproteobacteria; order Hyphomicrobiales; family Rhizobiaceae; genus Ensifer; species Ensifer soli. The sequence goes on from NZ_JBHFEI010000004.1 coordinate 115,867, forward strand.
TTCGGTTTCGGCATCGCCGCCGAAGCCGACACGGCGATTGCCGGAAACGTCGTCGAGAACGCGCCGACATACGGGCTGATGCTCGGCTGGGGCCCCTACATGCGCGCGGTGTCGGCGACCGGCAACATCGTGCGCGACGCGGCCGTCGGCTGCGCCGTCACCGTGGTCGAGGGGGCCGGCAGCGCGCTCGTCGCCGACAACCTGTTCGAGGCCTGCCGGGAAGCGGCGATCGCCGGCTATCGCTGGAACGCGCGCACGGCGGGCGAGCTGATCGCCGGCGCGCCGGATTTTCCGCATCTGACGATCACGGGCAACCGCCGCTCCTGACGCCGTGCACCTGCCGCCGACGAAGCCGGGGATCACGGGCATGCCCCACGGGGCCGGACCGATCCCGCCTCGACCGGCCATGCCCGGAGCCGTGTCCGGCCGAAGCGGGATCGCCTCGGCGCCGGTTCTTCCGGAGAAACCGAAGGAGAAAGCGGGTCTGGTCCGCCGGTCGTTACCGGGACATGCGTAACGTCCGGGATCTGCAGCGAACGAGCGACGCTGGAACCTCGCGACACAGTAAAGCGCCCTCGGTGAACACCGTTTCACCCAGGGTACCCTCTCCTTTTGTTTTTGCCGCAGTGTCCGACGCCGAAGCGATCCCGCTTCGGCTGGACATGCTCTAGAAACGGGTGATGACGCCGATGCCGGTCTCGCGCGACGCATCCATGCCGACCAGCGCCGGGACGGCCTCCTCGAGGCTCATCGTCCGGCCGATCAGCAGCTGCGGCTTCAGCGCGCCGCTTGCGATCATCGTGAGCATCGCGCCGTAGCGCCAGGCCTGCATGCCATGGGTGCCGTAGATCTCCAGTTCGCGGCCGATCACCTCGGCCATCGGGATCTGTGGCGTCGCCTGGTCGCCGAGCATCAGCCCGGCCTGGACGTGGCGGCCGCGCCGGCGCAGGTTGCGGATCGAGTTGAAGCAGGTGACCGGCGAGCCGAGCGCGTCGATCGACAGATGCGCGCCGCCGCCGGTGATCTCGCGCACCGCGCCGGCGATGTCGTCCGTTTCCGTTGCATTGATCGCCGCCACCGCGCCGGCCTTGACGGCGAGCGCGAGCTTGTCCTTCGAAATGTCGATCGCGACCGGCTGCGCCCCCATCGCCGCGGCGATCATGATCGCCGAGAGGCCGACGCCGCCGGCGCCGTGCACCGCCACCCATTCGCCGCCGCGCACCCGCCCCTGGTCGACGATGGCGCGGAAGGCGGTGGCGAAGCGGCAGCCGAGGCTCGCCGCCGTCGCGTCGTCGATCGCGTCCGGCAGGCGGACGAGATTGTGGTCGGCATGGTCGATGGCGACATGGGTCGCGAACGAGCCCCAATGGGTGAAGCCCGGCTGGAACTGTTCCTCGCAGACCTGCTGGTTGCCGGAGCGGCATTCGGCGCAGCGCGCGCAGCCGGAGACGAAGGGCACCGTCACCCGCTCGCCGACGCGCACCGTCCTCACCTCGCGTCCGGTCGCGGCGACGATCCCGGCAAGCTCGTGGCCGGGGACATGCGGCAGGCGGATGTCCGGATCATGGCCCATCCAGCCGTGCCAGTCGCTGCGGCAAAGCCCGCTCGCCGTCACCTCGATGACGACCCCGCCGGCGGCAGGCTCGGGATCGGGCAGGCTACGGATCTCCGGTGTCTTGCCGAAGGCGTCGTAGTACATGGCTTTCATGGCACGTCCCGTCGCAGTTGCCTCTGATCTGCCCACGCGCCAGGGCGGCACTTCAAAGCAGGAAGTCGTTCTTCACCATTGTTACAGGCAGATCGAGGTGAATGGAAAGATCTGCCTGGCGATCGCCGTTGACGTCGGCAAGAATCGTGGTGTCTGCCTCCGTCATGGTAAATCGCAATTCGCCCGGCTTGCCGCTGAACGCCTTCCACCCGATGAATGCAAATGCCTGGTTGCCTGCCTTGAGCGTATCGGCATCGATCGAAGAGAGAACGATCCTGTCGCGGTCGGCGCGCTGAAAATCGTCGATCCTGTCTTTGTCGGAAACTGCCGGCCCTGAATCGGACGCCGAGCGGAACACGAAGAGATCGCGCCCACGGCCTCCCCACATCTGGTCCGCGCCGTCGCCGCCGATCAGAATGTCGTTTCCCTGTCGGCCGTAAAGAACGTCGGCGCCATCGCCACCTACGAGACGGTTGTCGCCCGCGCCACCCACCATCCTGTTGCTAAGGCCGTTGCCTGTCCCATCGAGGTTTGCCGCGGAGGCAAGAATCAGGTTCTCGACATCACCGGTGACGAAGGGGCCTGTCGGCGACAGGCTGAAACTGACGGTGCTCCGCACTGTATCGTTTCCGTCTCCGCTGTCGGAAACTTCGTCGACCCTGTCACCGTCGCTGTCGATGATGTAGGTATCGTCGCCAAGTCCGCCGATGAGAAGGTCGTTGCCGATCCTTCCGTCGAGAATGTCATTGCCGCCATAACCTCGAAGGATGTCGTGAGATCCCGTTCCCGCATGGCGCGCCGAAGCATCGCGCGGATCGGGAATGTTCGGATGTCCATTCTTGTCGAGTGCGATCTTTTCATTGGGAAATTCGAGGAACTCCACGCCCTTCATGCCAAGGCCCAATCCACTGGCGACACCCGTGGCGGGATCGATGAAATGAATGAAGGTTTCTTCGCCAATGATGGAAAACACATACATCGAGCGGTCTTCACTCAGTGTCACAACGTCCTGACCACTTCCGCCATCGAAATGGACATCATAGACATGCCCGAACGGTACGTCGCTCGAAAAGGTGAAGAACTGGAAGGCGTCGTCCCCATCATCGCCGCTGACCCGCGCGGATGGCACCTTCGTCCCGTCCGGGAGTGCCGCATAGGCCGGCGACGAGGCACCTGACATGTAGGAAAACCTATCATTGCCGTTTCCGCCGGAGGCCGCGGTTATGGAACGGAAAACGCCGATGAAATCGTCGCCATTCCCGCCATAGACCTCGTCGCCCAGACCGGCGCCGAGGATTTCGTCATTGTCATCGCCGCCATCGATGTAGTCCTTGCCGTCACCGGCGAAAAGAGCGTCTTGTCCTCCTCCTCCAAAAAGGATGTTCCCGGAAGCACCACCGGTGATGGTGTCGTTCCCGTTCTCGGCGTCGATATAATTGAGGACGGCCGCCGCTCCGGAGAAACGGTCGTCGAACTGGCTGCCCTGGAAGATCTGGAAGCCGCGAAAGCGGTCGTTTCCTGTCTGGGAATACGCGCGACCATTGTCGATCGTCACGCTGACGGCGGAAGAGTTCGTGATGAACGACAGGACATTCGTATATTCGCTTTCCCGATAGCCCTTGTGCGGACCGCGAGCGCCGTCTCCGGCAAGACGGTCGTCCCCATCACCGCCCAGGATGACGTCATTTCCTTCCATTCCGAAAATGGTGTCGTCGCCCGGCCCGCCCTCAATCTCGTCGTCGTAGCCACTGCTCCGGCCGCCACGCGCCTTTATGGAATCAAGGGCAAGGGCTCGGTCGGCGTCGCCGAGAATGATGTCCGCACCCGGTGTGCCGATGACGCGGTCATTGCCGGCGCCGGCAAAGACACGCGCCGCCAATTGGTCGTTGCCGGGAACGATCGTATAGAGATTGACGAGATCGTTGCCGGCTCGTGTGATGAAATCGGCGGTGTTCCCTGCGCTGAAGTCCGACTGGCGAAAAACGACGTCGTCGTCGGAACGTCCAAAGAAGAAGCGCTTTGCATTTTCTGGCATGGTCTCACTCTTTCGCCATCGGCTTGCGATTCGCAGCGTTGCCTGAAGTCGTGGCAAGGCGCAACGCAAGGACGCCATCGTTGCGCAACACGTTGTCGTGCGGAATGTCACGGGTTAAGAAAATTGACCGCAGAAGAGGAGGGAGAGCGCCATGCCCGTCAACACCGCCGCCGCGACGCGGACCTGGACCTTTGTCGACGGAGACTGGCTCGAGGGCAATCCGCCGATCCTCGGGCCGAGGAGCCATGCCTTCTGGCTCGGCTCCTCCGTCTTCGACGGCGCGCGCTGGTTCGACGGCATTGCGCCGGACCTCGATCTTCATTGCCGCCGCGTCAATGCGTCCGCCCGCGCCCTCGGCCTGGCGCCGACGATGGAGGAGGGCGCGATCGAGGCGCTGACCTGGGAGGGTGTTGCGAAATTCGACGGACGGACGGCGCTCTACATCCGGCCGATGTACTGGGCCGAGCACGGGCTTGCCGGCGTGGTGCCCGCCGATCCGGCGTCGACGCGCTTCTCGCTCTGCCTGTTCGAGGCGCCGATGGGCGGCGGCCATGGCGGATCGTCGCTGACCGTGTCGCCCTTCCGCCGGCCGACGAACGAATGCATGCCGACCGATGCCAAGGCGGGCTGCCTCTATCCGAACAATGCCCGCATCATGATGGAGGCCCGCGCGCGCGGCTTCGACAATGCGCTGGTGCGCGACATGCTCGGCCATGTCGCGGAGACGGGCTCCTCCAACGTCTTCATGGTCAGGGACGGCGTCGTCTTCACGCCCGCCGCCAACCGCACCTTCCTCGCCGGCATCACCCGCGCCCGCGTCATCGGCCTCCTCAGGGACGCCGGCTTCGAGGTCGTCGAACAGGCGCTGACGCTCGCCGATTTTGAGACGGCCGACGAGATCTTCACCTCCGGCAACTATTCGAAGGTGGTGCCCGTCACCCGCCTCGAGGCGCGCGACCTGCAGCCGGGCCCCGTGACGGCCAAGGCGCGCGACCTCTACATGGACTGGGCCCGCTCCGGCGGCGACGCCTGACGGGACAGGCGCAAGAACAAATCTGCAAAGCGGATCGGCGGCTCTGGAATGCGTCGAGACGCGTCGGGCCCGGGTCTCAGGCGACCGACGGCCGGGCGCGCCCGCGATGCAGGCTCCAGGCCTGGTAACAGATCCCCGTCAGGAAGATCAGCGCCAAGAGTGCCGTCGCCGTCTGCACCGGCGGCGAGTCCGGTCCGTTGCCGATCGGGTTTGAGGGCGGCAGGCGCGACAGCGTCTCGTTGATCCCCGGGATCAGCAGCAGGAAGAAGGTGAAGGACATCGCCAGCGGCCTCAGGTAGTAGGAGGCGCGGCCGACGATGGGGAGCCTCTCGGCGACGAGCACGAAGCCCGAGACGAGAAGCGTGAGGATGCCGATCGCATGGCCGGCATTAAAGCCGCCGGTGGAGGACAGGCCGAAGGATGTGATCGAGGAAAGCGCCAGCGTCGCCAGATAGGCCTTGCCGGCGCGGGTGAACGGCGGGATCGCCCCGTGCCGGACGAGACAGGCAAGCCCGATGGCGACGGGCGCGATGCTGATAACGGTATGGATGATGCCGAGCATGGACAAGGGATTGGCCATGGAAGTCCCCCTGGTGGCGGCGGGCCCGTCCCTCCGGGCAGAGGCCCTGCGCGCGATGACGTGAAACGGTTGAGCGTCTGGTCAGGCATCCGGCGCGCCCCGCGCCGGACAGGAAATGCTGGCGACTGCGTGATGCATGCGGCATGGAGGAAGAACGGACGAAGTGAAGCAGATCGGCGGGGCCGCGTCCAGTCCGGCGATCCTTGGACATGGGCGCAGGGAAGGATCGGACGCGACATGGATGCGCAGACGCTTGCGGCACGCTATCGTGCCTATATCGATTGCCTGAACCGGCGCGACTGGGACGGGCTTGCCGCCCATGTCGATCCGGCGGTCAGCCGCAACGGCGAGACGCTTGGGCTAAACGGCTATCGGGCCATGCTGGAAGCGGATGTCAGGGCGATCCCGGACCTCAGCTTCGAGATCGCGCTTCTCGTCGCTGAGCCGCCGATGGTCGCGAGCCGGCTCGCCTTCGACTGCAGGCCGCAAGGCCTGTTCCTCGGCCTTCCGGTCGACGGGAGGCGTGTCCGCTTCTACGAGAACGTCTTCTATGCCTTCCGCGACGGCAGGATCGCCGAGGTCTGGTCGGTGATCGACCGGGCGGCGATCGAGGCGCAGCTTTGAGCGCCTGCCGGGGGGCACTCGGCCGGCTCGATCGGGCGATGTTGTCATGCCCGGTCTTGTCGACAACGGCCCGGTCTTTCGGCCTGCCAGTTAAACCCGCCGCGGCCCGGTCAGGGAGAGGGGGCTGCGGCCTCGCCGGAGGCGGGCAGCTCCTCGGCCGGGATCTCGCTGCCGACCTCGGCCGCCTTCGTCTGCTTGTCGTAGACGCAGATATGGCTGACGGTGCCGCTCGCGCCCTTCGGCGTGCCGCTGACCAGCGCCAGCCCGTAATGCTCTGAGCCGGTCGGATCGACGACCGCGGTCGGATCGTAGAGCTGGTCGCCGACCGCGGCGATACAGGCCTTCGAGACGTCGGCGCGAAACGCCGCCCAGGCATCGTCGGAGGAGGCGCGCGCCGGGGCGAGCGGCACGGCGGCGAGGAGCGGCACGAAAAGCGCGAGGGAATGTCTCATGGATCTCTCCTTTCATCTGTCGGACACGCCCCTGACATAGGCCGGCGGCGTGGCGGGACCATGCCGCGGGCCATGATCGGAACGGCAAAATTATGCCCGCGTTACCGGTTGCCTCGGGACTGTCCGGTGCCTATGTTCCGACGCACCGGATTTCATTGACGAATTCAACGGCCAAGAGGAGACCCGCCATGGCGTTCGAACTTCCGAATCTTCCCTATGATTACGACGCGCTCGCGCCCTACATGTCGCGCGAGACCCTGGAATATCACCACGACAAGCATCACCTCGCCTATGTGACCAACGGCAACAAGCTGGCCGAGGATGCCGGACTTGCCGACCTGTCGCTGGAGGAGATCGTCAAGAAGTCCTACGGCACCAACCAGCCGCTGTTCAACAATGCCGGCCAGCACTACAACCACCTGCATTTCTGGAAGTGGATGAAGAAGGGCGGCGGCGGCAAGAGCCTGCCGGGCAAGCTCGAGACGGCGGTCGCCTCCGATCTCGGCGGCTACGACAAGTTCCGTGCCGACTTCATCGCCGCCGGCACCACGCAGTTCGGGTCCGGCTGGGCCTGGCTCGCCGTCAAGAACGGCAAGCTGGAGATCTCCAAGACGCCGAACGGCGAGAGCCCGCTCGTCCACGGCGCCACCCCGATCCTCGGCGTCGACGTCTGGGAGCATTCCTACTACATCGACTACCGCAATGCCCGGCCGAAGTACCTGGAAGCCTTCGTCGACAACCTGATCAACTGGGACTACGTGCTCGAGCTTTACGAAGCCGCCGCCTGACCGGCCGCGCGCTAAGGATAAAAGGACGCCCCGGCACCCGCGCCGGGGCGTTTTTTTTGAGCCCGCGCGACGTCAAGAAAAAGTGACTTTCTTCAGCGTATCGGCATGCAATCATGGAAAGCGCCCCGGCCGGGCTGACGGCGGGGGGACAGTCAAAGGAGATGGAAATGAAAGCCAGGATGCTGGTCGTCGCCGCGATGTCCGCGGTGCTTGCCGCAGGCGCGGTCACGGCCGCCGATTCGCCGCAGGTCACACGTCAGGCCGACATGAAGCGCATCGGCGGCGCGATGGGCGCCCTTGCCGGCATGGCCAAGGGCGAGAAGCCCTATGACGCGGCCGTCGTCACCCAGTCGCTGACGACGATCAGCGAGATGTCGAAGGTGTTTCCGACCCTCTTCCCCGAAGGCAGCGAGACCGGCGACGAGACCGAGGCGAGCCCGGCGATCTGGCAGAACATGGCGGATTTCAAGGCCAAGGCGGAAAAGCTCGGCGCCGACGCCGATGCGCTTCTCGCCAATCCCCCGGCCGACCAGGCAGCGCTCGGCGCGGCCGTGGGCACGCTCGGCCCGAATTGCGGCGGCTGTCACAAGGTCTATCGCGTCGACAAGTGACGCGATAGGCCGGCAATCTGCCGTTTTCTGCCTCCTTTTCGCCGGCCGGGATCCGTCCCCGCCGCCGCGATGTCTCGGAGGGAACGCAACGGCTGTGGCCGGCCGCCGCCGTCATCCAATGCCTCCGCCGCGGGGGACGGCCCCCGGCATGGCACGGAGTCGTGCCGGGGCCGGTCGGCCCACCGCCGCGCGAGGCGACGGGTTTCAGAGAAAGGGACGATCTCATGGGCAGGCTCTTGCGGCGGATCGGCGCCGGTATCGTCGCTCTCGGCCTCCTGGGCGGCGGCGCCTTCTGGTTCCTGACGCGGCCGGATCCCTGGCCGGCGGCGCACTGGGAAGGCCTGCCGGCGCCCGATCTCGCCCGGGGCGAGCAGCTGTTCTGGGCCGGCGGCTGCGTCAGTTGCCATGCGGCGCCGGGCGCGGAGGGCGATGCCAAGCTGACGCTTGCCGGCGGCCTGGCGCTGAAGAGCCCCTTCGGCACCTTCCATGTGCCCAACATCTCTCCCGATCCTGACGCCGGGATCGGCGCCTGGACGCTGGCGCAGTTTGGCGATGCGATGACGCGCGGCGTCGGCGCGCAGGGCGAGCATCTCTATCCGTCCTTTCCCTACGGTTCCTATGCGCGGATGACCGCAGGCGACGCCAACGATCTCTGGGGCTACCTGAAGACGCTGCCGGCGAGCGACCATGTCGCGGCCCCACACGACCTGCCGTTCCCCTTCAACATCCGCCTCGCGCTCGGCGGCTGGAAGCTGCTCTTCCTCACCGACGCGCCGCGCACCGCGGTCGACACCTCCGATCCCGAGATCGCGCGCGGGCAATATCTCGTCGAGGGGCCGGGCCATTGCGGTGAGTGCCACACGCCGCGCAATGCGCTCGGCGGCTTCGAGCCGGACCGCTGGCTTGCCGGCGCCGCCAACCCGGAGGGCGAGGGGCGTATTCCGAACATCACCCCCGGCTCGAAAAGCATCGGCGGCTGGAGCGCATCGGACATCGCCACCTATCTGGAGACCGGCTTCACCCCGGATTTCGATTCCGCTGGCGGCTCGATGGTCGACGTCCAGCAGAACATCGCCCGCCTGCCGGCCTCCGACCGCGCGGCGATCGCCGCCTATCTGAAGGCCGTGCCGGCGCGGGAGTGAGGCGCCGGGCCTTGTACATGTCCGGTGATCGGGGGATCACGGGAGCTGGTCTGATGTCTTGTTTTCGCCGCCTTGTCCGACGCCGAAGCGACCCCGCTCCGGCTGGACATGCCGTAAAGCGTGTCTCGCAGAGGTGTGCAGCGGTTTTGCGAAAAGACACGTGTAAAAAACAAAGACCTAAAGCGTATGAGCGAAGCTGAAAGATCGCGACACGGTTCAGTAAAACAGAACGTCGTTGATGCCGAGTGATTTGACGCCGTCCAGGATGGCGATCTCGACGCCGTGAAAGAGCAGCGCGCCGGTTGCTTTCTCCAGCTTGATCTGCGCAAACGCCTCCTTGTCCTTGTGGAAATCGCTGACCGAGCCGGTTTCGCCGCGTCCGTCTTCCCCGCGCCCCTCATGCGTCCAGGAATAGAGGGAAATGCTTCCCTCCCAGATGCTCTGGTCGATCAGGATCTTGTCGGCACCACGACGAAAATCGGTGACGACGATGTCCTTCGATTTGAAGGGCGACGCCGTGAAGACAAAATAATCCTTGCCGAGTCCGCCCGTCAGCTCTCCCCTGCCGACGAGAATGTCGCTGCCTGCCCCGCCTTTCAGTTCGTTGTGGCTGCCCCCGGCGAGGATCAGATCGTTGCCGGCGCCGCCGTCGATATGGTTGTTGATGCCGGCCGTGAAGTCGAAGACCTCGTTTGCCTTGGTTCCCTTGACATGGGATTCCATCTGCAGCGCCGATTTATAGGTATAGTAGACCTGTTCCACATGCTTCAGCGTGATGTTCTTCGCCAGCACCGCCGCGTTGAAGACGACTTTCGCATCGCCGCTTTCCTGAATGTCGACAACGACCGTGTCGAAACCCGTGCCGCCGTCGATCACGGATCCTGTGGAAAAGGATTGCTTCGGATCCTTGAGATGGATCGCGAAATCAAGGATCGTGTCGTCGCCGGCCCCCGCCAGGATTTTCTCGGCGGTTTTGCTGAAGATGAAATCCCCGGAATTCGCAAGGATCCGGTCGTCTCCGGCAAGGCCGTAGATCACGTCGGACTCGGACGTCCCGTCGAGAACATCGGCGCGGTTCGATCCTCGGATCTTCATGAAACATCCTTTCCGGAATTCTCTTGCCCGTCGCTACGTATTTTAAAAACGTCTTTTAAAGCCATATATCGCGCAAGCAGGACGCGCAACAAGGTTTCGGCGGACGGGTATTGCTGCACGCGGAAGGCGCGGTCCAGCGCGGCGCCGCCATCGGCGCCGCAGGCTTCTTTGGTTTCCCCTGATCGGCGGCGACAGTCCGGCTTTCCGGCGCGCATCCTGCAACGGCGGCGCTGCCGGATGCCGCGCGGCTTTTTCCTGCGGGCCTCAGGCAAGCGTCTGGATGTAGCGCATGCCGGTCACCGGGCCGGGCGTGAACTGTTCGGATTCGTAGAAGCGGTGCGCCTTGAAGTTTCCGGTCGCGGCACTGACGGAGAGGTAGGCGCAGCCGGCGATGCGGGCCTGTTCGCGCGCTTTCGCCACCAGATGGCGGCCGATGCCGGTGCCGCGATGGGCGGGGGCGACGTAGAGCTGGTTGAGCTCCATGCCGCGCATGCCCTGCCAGGCGCGGTAAAGCGGCGTCAGCAGCGCGAAGCCGATGAGCGTGCCGCCGGTCTCGGCGATGAGCGCCTGCGCCCAGGGCATGTCGCCGAAGAGGTCGCGCCCGAGTTCGGCCGGCGTGACGGCGGCGAGGTCGCCATGGTCGCGGGCAAGCTCGACGATCATCGCGGCGAGCCCGTCGATGTCGCGCGGCCGCGCGGCGCGGATCGTCAGCATGCCGCCGGTGCGTATCGCTGCGGCGGGGGGAAGCGAGGGGATGTCTGCGGATGCGGTGTCAAGCATGGTCGGCTCCTCTGGGTCGCCCCACCAGGTGCCTGTTCAAAACAAAAGCCGCCTGATGGCGGCTTGTTGAACGAGATCACTCGCGCCGCGCCTATCGGAGCAGCGTAAAGTACCAGGTCGAATGGGTTGCGGTCGTGATCATGACGCCGACATGGGGCATTTTCGCGCGCCTGTCAATGGTCTCCCTCGCAGAGCCCGTGATCGCCGAGCGCTTTCAGCACGTGGCAGGCGCCGGCCGGCCCGCCGGCGCAGCTCGTCGCGATGCGGGCGAGCTCCGCTTCGAGCCGTTTCAGCCGGGCGATGCGGGCGCGCACGTCGGCAAGCTGCTCGGCGGCGATCCGGTCGGCATCCGCGCAGGGCTGTTCGGGATGCTCGCCGAGCTCGATCAGCGACCGGATCGCCTCGATCGGCAGGCCGAGGTCGCGGGCATGGCGGATGAAGCTCAGACGGTCGAGCGCGCGCCGGTCGTAGCGCCGCTGGTTGCCCTCGCTGCGCTCGGGCGGCGGCACCAGCCCGACATCCTCGTAATAGCGGATCGTCGGCACCTTGACGCCGGACCGCTTCGACAGGTCCCCGATCGACAGCATGGCGTGCGTCCTTCCCCGTTTCCTTGAGACGGAACGGATATGGCGCTGAAACGGCGGCGGTGCAAGGCGAAGCTCAGGTACCGCAGAAGGTGCGCGTGACGACCTCTTCCGGCGTCGGCGGCGCACGGAAGGCGTTGAAGCGCGGGTCGTCGTCATAGGGGGCGGCAAGGGCCTCGTTCAGGGCGTGGAACGGGCCGAAATTGCCATCCTCGGTCGCCGCAGCGATCGCCTCGGCGATGCGGTGGTTGCGGGCAATCACCGCCGGGTTGACGGAGCGCATCGCGCCCGCGCGTTGCGTGTCGTCGAGCCGATCGCGGGTGCAGCGGGCGCGCCAGCGGAGGAGCCATTGCGCCGCCGGGGCCGGGTCGGTGAAGAGCGCGAGGACGGCCTCCTGCGACACGCTGCCGTCGGCAAGGTCGCTCAGCGCGCGGAAGGCGAGGGTGAAATCGGCCGCGCCCGCATGGAGGGCGGCCAGAAAATCCTGCACCAGTTCGAGGTCGCCGTCCTCCACCGTCTCGAGGCCGATCTTGCGGGCCATGCCGTCGAGCCAGGCGGCCTGGAAGCGCGCGCCGTAGCCGGCGATCACCTCTTTCGCCGCCGCGACCGCCGCCTCCTGGTCCTCGCTGATGACGGGCAGCAGCGCCTCGGCGAGGCGGGCGAGGTTCCACTGGGCGATCGCCGCCTGGTTGCGGTAGGCGTAGCGGCCGCCGCGGTCGATCGAGGAGAAGACCTTGGCCGGATCATAGGCGTCGAGGAAGGCGCAGGGCCCGAAGTCGATCGTCTCGCCGGAGACCGCCATGTTGTCGGTGTTCATCACGCCGTGGATGAAGCCGACCTGCATCCAGCGGGCGACGAGGGCGGCCTGCCGCCCGGCGACGACCGACAGCAGCGCGAGCGCCGCGTCGTCGCGTCCCGCAAGCTCGGGATAGTGGCGGGCGATCACGTGGGCCGTCAGCGCCCTCAAGCCCTCGACGTCGCCGCGCGCGGCAAAGACCTGGAAGGTGCCGACGCGGACATGGCTGGCGGCGACGCGCGTCAGCACCGCGCCGGGCTGCACCGTCTCGCGGTAGACCGGCTCGCCGGTGACGACCGCCGCAAGCGCCCGTGTCGTCGGAACCCCGAGCGCGTGCATCGCCTCGCTGACGATATATTCCCGCATGACCGGGCCGAGCGCCGCCCGCCCGTCGCCGCGCCTCGAATAGGGTGTCGCGCCGGCGCCCTTCAACTGGATGTCGCGGCGCTCACCGTTGCGGCCGACGACCTCGCCGATGAGGATCGCCCGCCCGTCGCCGAGCAGCGGCACGAACTGGCCGAACTGGTGGCCGGCATAGGCCATGGCGAGCGGCTCGGCGCCGTCCGGCAGGCTGTTGCCGGAAAAGAGCGCCGCGCCGTCCGCAAGCAGCGCCTCGGCGTCGAGGCCGAGGTCCTCGGCGAGCGGGCGGTTGAAGGCGAAGAGCCAGGGCTCGCTGACCGGCGTCGGCCGCGCGGCGGCAAAGAAGCCCTCGGGCAGGCGGGCATAGCTGTTGTCGAAACGGATGGGCTGCGGCATGTCGGATCTCCCGGCGGCGGGCGGCGGCATCGTGCCGCCGTCATTTCTTCGGTTGCCTTCGAAGCTCCGATATAGGCCGCGCGCCTCGCAATTGCGATGGGCGCGTCTCTCGCGGACGCTGCCCGTCTGAAGACACGCGGCCGATGTGGCGTTTCGAGGGGGGAAATGGCATCGAGCCATGCAGAAAACGCATGGCTTCCCGGCGGTTTCGGAGGCTATAGTGCCGGTGCATCCTTGTTCGCATGACGCGATCGTCCGCGCTCCTGGCGTTTCGACAGGCAGCCCCATCCGGAGCGAGCCGACGTTCCCATGTCGGACCAGACCCTTGACACCACCGGCGCCCGCCCGCCGGTCCACTACCGCATCGTCTCGCTGATCGTCGCCAGCGGCCTGTTCATGGAAATGTTCGACGCCACGGTGCTGGCGACGGCGCTGCCGACCATGGCGCGCGATTTCGACGTCGCGCCGCAGGACATGAGCATCGCGCTGACCTCCTACCTGCTGAGCCTTGCCGTCTTCATTCCGGCCAGCGGCAAGATGGCCGACCGTTTCGGCGCGAAAACCGTGTTCCGCGCGGCGATGCTGCTCTTCGTCGTCAGTTCCATCCTCTGCTCGCTGGCGCCGAGCCTTGCCGACCTCGTCGGCGCGCGCCTGTTGCAGGGATTTGCCGGGGCGATGATGGTGCCGGTCGGCCGCCTCGTCATCCTGCGCTCGGTGCCGCGCCGCCACATGGTCGACGCGACGTCCTGGCTGCTCGTGCCGAGCCTGCTCGGCCCGATGCTCGGGCCCCCGGTCGGCGGTTTCATCACCACCTATCTCGACTGGCGCTGGATCTTCTACATCAACATCCCGATCGGCATCCTCGGCTTCATCGCCGCCACCCTCTTCATCGAGGACATGGAGGGAGACAAGGCGACGCGCTTCGACCTTGCCGGCTTCCTGTTTTCCGGCGCCTCGCTCGGCTGCCTGCTCTTCGGCTTCGAAATGGCGAGCCGGCCTGAGGAGGCGCTCGCGGCGGCGGCGCTGATCGGGGCCGGCACGCTGTCTGGCCTCGTCTATCTGCGCCATGCGCGCGGCCATCCCGCGCCGATCCTCGACACGACGCTGATGCATATCCCGAGTTTCCGCAAGGCGATGATCGCCGGCTCGCTGACGCGGATCACCCAAGGGGCGCAGCCCTTCCTGCTGCCGCTGATGTTCCAGGTCGGCTTCGGCTGGTCGGCGGCAGCCTCCGGCCAGCTCCTGCTCGCCACATCCCTCGGCGCGATCGCGATGAAGGTGTTCGCGCCGCGCCTCATCCGCCGCTTCGGCTTCCGCGCGACGCTGGTCGCGAACGGGGTCCTCGCCAGCGGTGGCTATGCGGCCTGCGCCTTCTTCGCGCCCGGCTGGCCGGTCGCGCTGATCTTCGCGACGCTGATGGCGGCGGGCCTCTTCATGTCGCTGCAGTTCACCGCCTACAACACCGTCGCCTATGACAGGGTCGAGCCGCACCGCCTCAGCGCGGCGGCGAGCTTCTACACCACGTTCCAGCAACTGATGCTGTCGCTCGGCATCTGCATCGGCGCCCTGTCGCTCTCCGTCTCGATGCTGGTTGCCGGCCGCGACGGGCCGGCGCTCGCCGATTTCTCCCATGCCTTCCTCGCCGTCACCGCCATCTCGCTTGCGGCAACGATCTGGAACCTGAAATTCACGGCGAGCGACGGGGCGGACATGCGCGGCGGCCGGACCGAGGCGGACTGATCCCGCCGCCATGGCGCCCTTCGACCGGCCGGCACGGTGTTTCCGTGATGCATGATGCCGGGGACGGGCCGGTTCCTCGGGAAAATCCGGCAGCCGCTCACCCGGGCGGGGGACGCGCGATCGCTCGCGAGCCGCTACCTTGCGACAGGAGCGGCCTGTGCAGTCGCGACGAGACGGGCAGGACGAGGGGAGCGGCAGGATGCGGAAGAAGGGGATCGCCTGGGCGATGGCGGCTGTGGCCTGGAGCGGCTTGCCGGTGCCGCCCGTCGTTCCGTCGCCCGCCGGCGCGGGATGGGCCGGCCGGAGCGCCGCCGTCCTGGCATCGGCGCTTGACGGGATCGCTTCGCTGGTCGCGGTCCGTCCCGCTCTCGCAGCGGAACCGGGCACGGCCTACACGATGACGTTCGACGGCGTGCCGCAGCAGGCGGAGATCACGACGCGCGACTACTACCAGATGAACCGCTATGTCGAGGGCGGCTATGTCGTCACCAGCAGCCTCGATGCCACCGAGGCGCTCTATTCGCCGCGGGAGAAGGGCGGGCGCGGCTTTTGGGCCGGTTCGACGGCGCTCGGTTCCAACTGGGGATACACCGCGATCATCGTCGCCCGGCAGGACGACGGCCCGTTCCGCCTGCAGTCGCTGCGGATCGACACGTTCGAACTCTTCCCGCAGCAGGTGAGCGTCACCGGTCTCACCCGCGACGGGACGATCGTCACCGAAACGATCGCCATGGACACGGTGCGCGGCTTCCAGACCCACACCTTCCAGGCGGCCTTCGCGGTCGATGTCATCCGTGTGATGGTCACAGGGGCGCCGAATGCCAACCGCTCGCTCGACGACGTCGTCCTGCTGGCGGGGGAGACGGGCCCGGCGGTGTCGGGCCTGTCGCGCGGCAATGCCGGCGGGGCGGCAAATGCCGGCAAATGACGGGTCCGGCGACGCGTGAGGCGCCGGGACGCGGCCGGAACGATCTCAGGCCTTGCCCGCGACCTTCAGCGCGAAGGCATATTCGAAGGCGACCTCCTCCAGCCGCTGGAAGCGGCCGGCGGCACCGCCGTGGCCGGCATCCATGTTGGTCTTGAGCAGGATCGGCGCGGTGCCGGTCGTCTTCTCGCGCAGGCGCGCCACCCATTTCGCCGGCTCCCAGTAGGTGACGCGCGGATCGGTGAGGCCGCCGAGCGCCAGGATCGCCGGATAGGCCTTCTCCCCGACATTGTCATAGGGCGAATAGCTGGCGATGTGGCGGTAGGCCTCCGCGTCCTCGATCGGATTGCCCCATTCCGGCCATTCCGGCGGCGTCAGCGGCAGCGTGTCGTCGAGCATGGTGTTGAGCACGTCGACGAAGGGCACGGCGGCGATGATGCCGGCGAATTTCTCCGGCGCGAGATTGGCGACCGCGCCCATCAGCATGCCGCCGGCCGAGCCGCCTTCCGCGACGATCCGGTCATAAGCGGTGAAGCCTTGCGCCACCAGATGGTCGGCGGCGGCGATGAAATCGGTGAAGGTGTTGGTCTTGCGCCCCATCTTGCCGTCCTCGTACCAGGCGAAGCCCTTGTCCTTGCCGCCGCGCACATGGGCGATGGCATAGACGAAGCCGCGGTCGACGAGGGAGAGGCAGCTCGTGTTGAAGGCGGCGGGGATGGTGATGCCGTAGGCGCCGTAGCCGTAGAGCAGGCAGGGCGCGGTGCCGTCGAGGGCCGTGTCGCGGCGGTAGAGCAGGCTGACCGGCACCTCCGCGCCATCCTTCGCCTTCGCCAGCACGCGGCGGGTGACGTAGTCGGCGGCGTTGTGGCCGGAGGGCACCTCCTGCGTCTTCAGAAGCGTGCGTTCCCGCGTCGCCATGTCGTAGTCGAAGAGCTGCGACGGCGTCGTCATCGAGGAATAGGAGAAGCGGATGACGTCGGTGTCGTACTCGGCGGCTCCCTGGAGACCGAGCGAATAGGCTTCCTCGGCGAAGGCGATCGCGTGCTCCTCGCCGGACCGCCGGTCGCGGATCTTGATCTGCGGCAGGCCGTTCTCGCGCTCCAGCCAGACGAGATGGCGGGCGAACGCCATGTGGCTGATGATCAGCCGGCCCGGCGTGTGCGGCACGACGTCGCGCCAGTTCGCGCGCGCCGGCGCGCCGACCGGCGCCTCGACGATCTTGAAGTCCTTGGCGCCGTCGGCATTGGTGAGGATGTAGAAGACGTCGCCGCCCTCCGTCATCTCATATTCGATCCCGGTCTCGCGCGCGGCGACGAGCACGGGTTCGGCGTCGAGGTCCTTCGTCGACAGCAGCCGGTACTCGCTCGTCTCGTGGTCGTGGATGTCGATATAGATGAAGTCGTCGAGCAGCGAGCCGCCGACGCCCATGAAGAAGCCCGGATCCTCTTCCTCGTAGACCAGGCGGTCCTCGGCCTGCGGCGTGCCGATCACGTGCCGGAAGATCTTCGACGGACGGTGGTTGTCGTCGAGCACGGTGTAGAAGAAGCTCCGGCCATCCGGCGCCCAGGCGCCGCCTCCGCCGGTGTTCTCGATCACGTCGGAAAGATCCGCGCCGGTGCCGAGATCGCGCACGCGAAGGGTGAAATATTCCGAGCCCTTGTCGTCATAGCCCCAGAGGCCGAGCGCATGGTCGCTGCTCGCGTCGATCCCGGAGAGGCGGAAATAGGCCTTCCCGTCCGCCTCGCGGTCGCCGTCGAGCAGGATCGTCTTCTCGCCGCCGTCGCGCGGCGTGCGGAAATAATGCGGCTGCTCGCCGCCGGTGACATAGAGCGTGCCGTAGGCGTAGGCGCCGTCCTTCACCGGAACGGAGGAATCGTCCTCCTTGATGCGCCCCTTCATTTCGGCGAACAGCACCTTGCGTAGCGCCTCCGTATCGGCCATCGCCGCCGCCTGGTAGGCGTTCTCCGCTTCGAGATGGGCACGGATCGCCGGATCGAGGATCGACGGATCGCGGAACATCGACTGCCAGTTGTCGGCGCGCAGCCAGCCGTAATCGTCGCTGCGGGTCACCCCGTGGCGGGTGTCCGTCGCGGGGCGCTTCTCGGCTGCGGGCGGGGCGGGCAGGTTCTTGAACGTCGACACGGGATGCGCTCTCCGGGCTTTGGCGGGGTGCGCCAGAGATAGAGACGCGGGCAGGGGGGATCAAGCGGGAATCGGCGCGGGCCGCGCCCGGTCGCCGATCCCGCCGCGCATGACCCCGCTCCCGCGTTCAGACCGACAGCGTCAGGCCGACAGCGTCAGGCCGATGCCCCAGGGATCGGTCAGCGACACGCCCTCGCCGCCGCGCGTCGTTGCGATCGCCTGCCGGTCCAGAGCGGCGAGCGCCGTGTCGAGGGCGGCGCGGTCGTTGAAGCGGATCCTGTACCCGGAAAGCCCGGTCATCGCGCCGCTGCGCTTCGGCTGGTTGCGGGAGTTCCAGACATTGGCGCCGACATGGTGATGGTACTGGCCGGAGGCGAAGAAGGTCGCGCCCGGATAGCGCGCCATCACGTCGAGACCGAGCACGTCGCGGAAGAAGGCGTCGGCCTCCGGAATGTTGCTGACCTGGAGATGGATGTGGCCGAGCGCGGTGCCCTCCGCCATGCCGCCCCACCGCTCCTGCGGCGCCTCGTCGTAAAGTGCCTGCAGGTCGAGCGGCAGCGTCGCCATCTTCACCCCGCCCTCGGGCAGAAACTCCCATTCGTCGCGGTCGCGGTCGCGATAGACCTCGATGCCGTTGCCCTCGGGGTCGTCGAGATAGATCGCCTCGCTGACGAGATGGTCCGAGGCGCCGGTGAGCGGCACGCGGCTGTTGGCGACATGGGCGAGCCAGCGCGACAGCTCCGCCCGGCTCGGAACGAGGAAGGCATTGTGGAAGAGGCCGGGCGCCGTGCGCGGCTGGCGGCGCGCGGCACCGTCCGTCTCAAGTGTGAGGAGCGGCGTTCCCGCCACGCCGAGGATGACGCCGCTTGCGCCCGTCTCGATCGGGGAAAGGCCGAGCGCCTTTTCGTACCAGGCGGCCATCATCGGCAGGTCTTCCACGACGAGATGGGCCTTCTCGACATAGGAAGGCATCAGCACGGGCCGCCCGGACGGTGCGTCGGGGGTCGCGGTCTTGGCGTCGGCATGCATGGTGGTGCCTCCTGTGATGAGCGCGGCGGCCGAGAGGCCGAGAAAGTCGCGTCTGTCGACCTCAGTCATGGGTCTCTTCCGTCGTCTGTTGCGTGGAGAGAGTATGGTGCGTCCCGCATGTTCAAGAAAGACGGCGGGAAGGCGATGTACTGTTCAGCAAATGTTGACGGTTTGACCGGGAGGATTGATCCCGATCAAGCGGGAAGCCTCTCCTGCTGCTAGGATCGCCTGATCATCCGATCACCGGAAAGGGCAGGAGACGCCATGTACACCAAGATCATCGTTCCCGTCGCCATCGATCAACTGCCGCACGGGGAGCGGACGCTGCGCATCGCGCAGTCCCTGCTCGGCGAAGGCGGCGAGATCGTCCTCCTCAACGTCGTCGAGGACCTGCATGCCTATGCGCAGGGCTATATGCTGGTCGATTTTCCGGTGTCGCTGATCGAGGAATCGCGCGAGCAGGCGCGCAAGCTGCTTCTGGAACTGGCCGAAAAGACCGGCATTGCCGCCCGCGTCGAGATCCGCACGGGTGGCGCCGCGCCGACGATCAACGAGATCGCGACCGACGAGAAGGCCGATCTCGTCATCATCGCCTCGCACCGGCCGGGGCTGAAGGACTATTTCATCGGTTCGACGGCGAGCCGCGTCGTCAGCCATTGCCCCGTTGCCGTCCTGGTCGACCGTTAAGGTTTCGCGTCAACCATAACAGTTAAGGCTAATTTTGCTTTGTCCCTGGAAAAGGCGGGGAAACGCCCGCCTGTTCTTTTCCCGTTCATCCGCGCATGGCACATTTTCGTCATGGCCTTCGGGCATTTGTTAACGAAACATGATGACGAAACGGGTGGGATCCGCGGGCCGTGGAGATCAAGGGCATCAAATGGAGCTATGACCGGGACGAACTGATCGCGGACGGCATCGTCCACGGCATCGGGCTCGCCCTGGCGCTGGTCGGGGTGACGGCGCTGATCTTCTATGCGTCCGTGTTCAGCACGCAGGGGCAGCTGATCGCCGCCTGGATCTACGGCCTCGGCCTGATCGCGACGATCTCGATCTCGTTCCTCTACAATCTCTGGCCGGCCTCGCGCACGAAATGGTTCCTGCGCCGCTTCGACCATTCCTCGATCTTCATCCTGATCGCGGCGACCTATACGCCGTTCCTGCAGCGCGGCCTCGACGACCCGTTCCTCTTCGCCATGCTGATCGGCATCTGGGCGATCGCCCTGCTCGGCATCGTGCTGAAATGCGCCTTTCCCGGCCGCTTCGACCGGCTGGCGATCCTGCTCTACCTCGCGATGGGCTGGAGCGGGCTCCTGGCCGGCGAACAGCTCTACAGCGCGCTTTCGGAGACGACGATGACGCTGATCGTCGCCGGCGGCATCATCTATTCCCTCGGCGTCGTCTTCCATGTCTGGGAGAGGCTGCGCTTCCAGAACGCGATCTGGCATGCCTTCGTCATCGCCGCCGCCGCCGTGCACTATTCGGCGGTGGTCTCCTGCGTCGCCGGCGCGCGCCTCTGACGGGCGCCGGCGTCACCGCTCAGGCGTCTGCCGGCTCGAACACCAGCGCGTTTCCGTTCATGCAGTAGCGCAGGCCCGTCGGCGGCGGACCGTCGGGAAAGACGTGGCCGAGATGGGCGTCGCAATCGGCGCAGCGGATCTCGGTGCGCACCATGCCGTAGGAAAGGTCGCGGTGCTCGTCGACCGCGTCTGGTGCGAGCGGCGCCGTGAAGCTCGGCCAGCCCGTGCCCGAATTGAACTTCGCGTCGGATCCGTAAAGCGCCCGGCCGCAACAGACGCAGTGATACGTCCCCTTCTTGCCGAGGTCGAAATCGGGGCTCGAAAAGGCCCGCTCCGTTCCGTGCTGGCGGGTGATGCGATACTGTTCCGCCGTCAGTTGCTGGCGCCATTCGGCGTCGGTCTTCTCGACCTTGAAGGTCTTCGTCTCTGCCATCGGCAATCCTCCTGGAGTGGCTCCGCAGTCATGGCCGGAATATAGGAAGGCCGTGTCCGGCCCGCAATCGGCCGTCGCGGCGAAGCGCCACGCGACAACCGAAAACGCTTGAGACCGCTCTGCCGTTCCCGTATTGCGGGGGCTACGACCAGAGATTGGCGAAGGGAAAAACGGAAAAGGCATGGATGTCGCGATCCTGACCGCTGCTGCGCTGGCATTGCCGTTTCTGGGGGCGCTGGCCGCTCCGCTGGCTGTCCGCCTGATGGGGGACCGCGCCGTTCTTCCGCTCGCGCTGCTGCCGGCGGCGGTGTTCCTGCACTTCTCGCGCTTCTATCCCGAGGTCGCGCGCGGCGAGATCGTTACCGGCGGCTTCGACTGGATCCCTTCCTACAATGTCAGCTTCTCCTGGCTGGTGGACGGACTGTCGCTGACCTTTGTCCAGCTCATCTCCGGCATCGGCTCGCTCGTCGTGCTCTATGCCGGCGGCTACCTGAAGGGCCATGCCGACCTCGGCCGTTTCTTGGGCTTTCTCTTCGCCTTCATGGGGGCGATGCTCGGCCTCGTCGTTTCCGACAGCTTCCTGATGCTGTTCGTCTTCTGGGAACTGACCTCGATCACCTCCTTCCTGCTGATCGGCTTCGACCACGGCCGGGAACGGGCGCGCCGCGCGGCGCTGCAGGCGCTCGTCATCACCGGCGGCGGCGGGCTGATGCTGCTTGCCGGGCTGATCCTGCTCTGGAACGTCAGCGGTGTGACGCAGTTTTCCGCGCTGACCGTGTTCGAGGTCGATCCGCGCGCGAGCCCCTTCTACCTCGCCATCCTGCTTCTCGTGCTCGGCGGCGCCTTCACCAAGTCGGCGCAGTTCCCCTTCCACGCCTGGCTGCCGAACGCGATGGAGGCGCCGACGCCGGTGTCGGCCTATCTGCACTCGGCCACCATGGTGAAGGCCGGCGTCTACTTGCTGATGCGCCTGCAACCGACGCTCGGCGGCACGATGGCCTGGGAGATCATCCTGCCGCTTGCCGGCGGCGCGACGCTGATCGCCGGCGCGGTCCTCGCGGTCGCGGCGACCGACCTCAAGCGCATGCTCGCCTATACGACCATGGCCTCGCTCGGCCTTCTCGTGCTTTTGACCGGGCTCGGCAGTCCCCATGCGATCGAGGCGGCCGCGCTCTATCTTATCGCCCATTCGCTGTTCAAGGGCGCGCTGTTCATGGTCGCCGGCATCATCGACCACGAGACCGGCATGCGCGATGCCACCCGCCTTTCGGGCCTTCGCCGCGCCATGCCGGTGACGTTCGCCGCCGCACTCCTCGCGGCACTGTCGATGGCCGGCCTGCCGCCCTTCTTCGGCTTCCTCGCCAAGGAGGAGATCTACACCGCCCTTGCCGCCGGCGAGGCGCGCTCCATCGCGTTGGCCGCGGTCGTCCTCCTCGGCAATGCCCTGATGGCGGCGGTCGCCTATGGCGTCGGCGTCGCGCCCTTCCTCGGCGCCCGGCTGAGCACGCCGCGCAAGCCGCACGAGGCGCCACCGCTGCTTCTTGCCGGGCCGGTCGTGCTCGCCCTTGCCGGTCTCGCCGCCGCCGTCCTCTCCGCTCCGTTCCACGCCGCCGTCACCACGCCGATGGCGGGAGCGATCGCCGGCGCGCCGCGCGCCGTCACGATATCCCTCGCGCCGCATCTCGGCGTGGCGCTGCTCCTGTCGGTCGCCACGCTCGTCCTTGCCGCCGCTGCCGTCGTCCTCGCCCGGCCGCTCCGGCGCGGCATCGGCCTTCTCCTTGCCGACATCGGCTGGGGGCCCGACCGCGGTTTCGACCAGGCGATGCAGGGCCTGCTGCGCGTCTCCGTCCGGCTGACCCGCCGCCTGCAGGCGGGACGGCTCGAGCTTTACCTGACCGTCACCTTCGCCGCGCTCGCCTGCCTGCTTCTCGCCACGCCCGCCGTCTTCGGCGAATGGCCGGCGCTTCCGGCGGAGGCCGGCGGCCTCGCCCTCCATGAATGGGCGATCATCGCCATCGCGCTTCTCGGCCTCGCCGGTGTGCTCGTCGCGCGCGACCGGCTGACGGCGATCGTCTCGCTCGGCATCCAGGGTTTTGCCGTCGCCGTGATCTTCCTCCTCTACGGCGCGCCGGACCTCGCCTTCACCCAGTTCATGATCGAGACCCTGTCGGTGGTGATCCTGGCGCTGGTCATGACCCGGCTCGATCTCGCCCCCTCCGACCGCAGGCCGCCACGCGAGCGCATTCCCGACATCGCGATCGCGCTTGCCTGCGGCATCGGCCTGACCATGCTGCTCTGGAGCGTGCTGGCGCTTCCCTTGGACGCGCGTCTCTCCGAATTCTTCGCCGCCTATGCCAAGACGGTCGCGCATGGCGCCAACATCGTCAACGTCATCATCGTCGATTTCCGCGGCGTCGATACGCTCGGCGAGATCGCCGTGGTGATGATGGCGGCGGTCGCGATCCTGTCGCTGATCCGCTTGCGCCCGCTCGCCCGCATCGCCGACAATGATCCCGAGCGGGAGGACGACTGATGCAGACGCTGATCCTGCGCGCGGTGGCGCCGTTCCTTACCAGCCTGATGCTGCTGTTCTCCGTCTTCGTGCTGCTGCGCGGCCATAACGAGCCGGGCGGCGGGTTCATCGGCGGTCTGATCGCCGTCTCGGCCCTCGCCGTCTACGGCATCGCGTTCGGCGTCGCGACCGTGCGCCACGCGCTGCGCGTCGATCCGCTGGCGATCGCCGGGGGCGGCCTTCTGCTTGCGGCCCTTGCCGGCTTCGTCTCTGCGGCCGCCGGCGTTCCCTTCATGACCGGGCTCTGGGTGACGCCGGTGATCGCCGGCTATGCGGTGCCGCTGTCGACGGTCATGGCCTTCGACATCGGCGTCTATCTCGTCGTCGTCGGCGCGATCACGGCGGTCGCGCTCGCGCTCGAAGAGCGGGAGGACTGAGATGGAACCCGTTCTCGCGGTCGTCACCGGCCTGTTCTTCGCCGCCGCCGTCTACCTGATGCTGTCGAAATTCGTCGTGCGCATCCTGATCGGCGTCGTCCTTCTCGGCAATGCCGTCAACCTGACGATCTTCGTCAACGGCCGGCTGACGCGCGAGGTGCCGCCGGTGATCGCCGAAGGTCTCGATGCGCCGGTCGCGGCGATCGCCAATCCGCTGCCGCAGGCGCTCATCCTGACGGCGATCGTCATCTCCTTTTCCTTCTTCGCGTTTCTTCTCGTCCTGTCCTGGCGCGCCTTCCGCGACCTCGGTGTCGACGACACGGACCAGATGCGGCTCGCCGAGCCGAAGCGCGACGCGGCCCCGCCGGAAGGATACTGAACCCGCCATGGCCGCCCCCGTTTCCTCCTTGCTCGACCAGGTCTATGTCGCCGGCCCGACCGGCGCCTCGGACTGGCTCGCCGTGCTGCCGCCCGCCTGGTGCCTGTCGATCGGCGCGCTCCTGGTGATGCTGCGCGGGCGCGCCGCGCTGCAGGCGCCGCTGTCGATCGCCGGCCTCGCCCTTCTCGTCGTCATCGACATCATGCTTCTGGGAAAGGTCGCGGCGGACGGCCCGCTGACGATGATGATGGGGCGCTGGCTGCCGCCCTTCGGCATCGCCTTCACCGTCGACCTGACCGGCGCCCTCTTCGCGCTCGCCGCCGGCTTCGTCGGTCTCGTCATGGCGGTGTCGGCGACGCGCGACATCGCGCCCGGCCCGGTCCGGCACGGCTTCTACCCGATGCTCCTCCTGCTGATGGCGGGTGTCAGCGGCGCCTTCGTCACCGGCGACATCTTCAATCTCTACGTCTGGTTCGAGGTGATGCTGATCGCGTCCTTCGGCCTGATCTCGATCGGCGGCGAACGCCGGCAGGTCGACGGCGCGGTGAAATACGGCTTCCTCAACCTCGTCGCGACGACGCTGTTCCTCCTGGCGATCGCCTTTCTCTACGGCACCTTCGGCACGCTCAACATGGCGGACCTGGCGGTGAAGGCGGCGGCCGCGCCGGTGACGGCGCCGCGCATGACGATCATGGCGCTCTTCCTGTTCGCCTTCGCCATGAAGGCCGCCGCCTTCCCGCTGCAGGCCTGGCTGCCGGCCTCCTACCACACGCCGCCGATCACCGTGTCGGCGCTCTTTGCCGCGCTGATGACCAAGGTCGGCATCTATGCGATGCTCAGGGTCGGCGGCATGCTGTTTCCGGCCGAGCGCGAGGGCCTGAGCTTCGCGCTGGCGCTCGTCGGCGCGGCGACGATGCTCGCCGGTGCCCTGGGCGCGCTCGCCATGGCCGACCTGCGCCGCATCTTCGGCTTCCTGGTGATTTCGGGCGTCGGGGCGATGATCGCCGGCATCGCCGTGGCGGGGCCGGGCGGCATCGGCGGGACGATCGTCTACGCGCTGCATTCGATCGTGGTGATGGCGGGGCTCTATCTGGTCGCGGGGCTGGCGGGGAAGCTTGCCGGCGGCTTCAACCTTGGCGGCGTCGCCGGCCTCTACCGCGCCGACGGACGGTTCGCCGCCCTGTCGCTGATGCTCTTCCTCTCCGTCTCCGGCCTGCCGCCCTTTTCCGGCTTCTGGCCGAAGGTGATGATCCTGAAGGCCGCGCTCGACATCGGCGCCTGGTGGCTGTCGGCGACGCTGCTCGTCGCCGGCCTCCTGACGACGATCGCGACGCTCCGCCTTTTCCTTCTGGCGTGGTGGCGCCCGGCAGCGGACGGCACCGTCCTGCCCCGGGCGACGCGGCGCGACCTTGCCCCGGTCGCGATCCTCGCCTTTGCCAGCCTCCTTGCCGGGATCTATCCGGAGCCGTTGCTTAAGGCGGCGCAGGATGCCGCCGCCGGCCTTGCGGCGCCCGAGGCCTATGTCGGCTCCGTTTTCGGTGCGGGAGAGACGCCATGACCTCGTCGAGGAGCGGAAACGCGGTTCGCCTTGCTTTGCTCGTCGCCGTCTGGGCGGGGCTCAGCGGCTCGGTCTCGCCACCGAACCTGATCCTCGGCGCCGCCGTCGGCTGGCTGGTGCTCGCCATCGTCGCCCGGGGCATCGGCCGCGCCGGCCACCGGCTGCGGCTCGTGCCGCTGCTCCGGCTGGCGCTTCTCTTCCTGAAGGAGCTCGCGGTCTCGGCCTGGAGCGTGGCGCGCATCGTCGTGCGGCCGAAAATGGACCTGAAGCCGGGCATTCTCGCCTACCGGCTCGGTGTGACGCGCGACATCGAGATCGCGCTTCTCGCCAACCTGATCACGCTGACGCCCGGAACGCTGTCCGTCGACGTCTCCGCCGACCGGACGACGCTCTTCATCCACGCGCTCGACTGTTCCGACGCCGAGGCGACGCGCCGCGCGATCGCCGGCGGCTTCGAGGCACGCATCCGCGAGGTGTTCGCATGAACCCGGCCGATCTCGTCACCGGCGCCGTCGCCGTCGCGCTCGTCGTGCTGTCCGGCGCCTTCCTCGTCACGGTGCTGCGAATCCTGCGCGGGCCGACGCTCGCCGACCGCGTGCTCGGCCTCGACATGCTGGCGGGCGTCGCCATCGGCTTCATCGCGCTTCTGGCGATGAAGACCGGCTTCGATCTCTATATCGACATCGCGCTCGGCCTCGGCCTCGTCGGATTTCTGGCGACGGTCGCGCTCGCCCGGCTGATCCTGGCGCGGGCGGAGGCGGGGTCGCGCCGCCGCGCCGCGCCGGTCCGGCGCCGCAAGGGAAGGGGACGGTGATGGCCTCGACCTCGATCTTGACCTGGATCCTTTCGGGCGCGGTCGCGCTTCTGACGATCGGCGGGGCGGTTTTCACCCTTCTCGCCGCCATCGGCATCCTGCGCTTTCCCGACCTCTACACCCGCATGCATGCGGCGTCGAAGGCGGGCACGGTCGGCTCCGGGCTTCTGCTGCTTGCGGCCGGGCTGAATGCGGCCGATCCCGCCGTCCTGATGCGGGCGCTGCTCGGCTTCGTCTTCTTCATCCTCACCGCACCGGTCGCCGCCCATCTCCTCGCCCGCGCGGCCCATGCCGCCGGACAGAAACAATATGGTCTATCGGCCGTCGACGAAATGAAACGCGCAAGCAAAGCGGAAAAGGCCAAGCACTAGCGCGCGACTCAACCGATTTTTCCGGCGGGTACAACCGCGCTTCCGCGCTTTGTCAGGTCTCGCGGCACGCTTCAAGTTAAATTCCGGTAGAGTTCTCCATTTTATTGTTGGAATTTCTGGGTATCGATGATAATCGACGCCTGTAAAAGTGTCCGACCGGATATTACTTCGAATCACAGTTCCAGCCTGGGATGCGCAGCGCGGCCGTTGCTTTGAAGTGCTTGCTATGCAAGTGCTTTGGCATGGCCGCGATACGCCCGCCTGCGCTTGCGGCCCTGTCAACGCTCCGGCGCGCCCGCGCCCGGCGGCGGCATGGCCGGTCCGGTGAAGGATTCTTTCCACTGTATCGATCCCGGGCGGGCAAACGACGCCCGGTCCCTTTTACTGTAATCAGGAGACCGTCAATGAACGAAACCGCCGAGGCGACAGGGCAGCATCTTCTCGTGGAGCTGACCGCCGACATCGTGGCCGCCTATGTCAGCAACCATGTCGTTCCGGTGACGGAGCTTTCCGGCCTGATCGCCGACGTGCATGCCGCGCTGAACAGCACCAACAGCCCCGCGCCGCCGGCCGTCGTCATCGAGAAGCCGAAGCCGGCCGTTTCGGTGCGCAAGTCCGTGCAGGACGACCAGATCACCTGCCTGGAATGCGGCGGCACCTTCAAGTCGCTGAAGCGCCACCTGATGACCCATCATTCGCTGTCGCCCGAGGAATATCGCGAGAAGTGGGATCTGCCGACCGACTATCCGATGGTCGCCCCCGCCTATGCCGAGGCCCGCTCCCGGCTCGCACGCGAAATGGGCCTCGGCCAGCGCCGCAAGGGCCGCGCGCCGAAGGCATAGGCTCCCCGATCCTCAACAGGGTCGACAAGCATGGCCGGGCGATCGAGCCCGGCATTTTTTGTTGAAGTGTAGAGGAAAAAAAACCTAGAAATTTTTCTGAGATTACGAAAAAGCGTTGAAAATCAACGCAGAGTTGCGGCGACTTGGTTTCTTTCATCTCCGCTCTCCCCGTAGGATGTATGAATTAATTCCTATTCAGGGAGTGACTCATGCGCCAGGCCCCGCCGCCGATCCCCGCTTTTCCCGGCCGAATGCCGCGATCCTATTCGATCCCGCTCGCAGCCTGCCTCGAGGAAGACCGCCCGCGCCTCGGCGAGGGCGTGCCGATGCCGCAGCCGACCGACCTCGACCGCCGCCATGTCTGCCGCAGCATCCGCCTGCTGACCGCCGAGCTCTTCCTCCTTGCCGGAGACCGGGTCCAGGCCCGGCGCGACCGGCGGCGCGCCGCCTGCCATGTCCGGCAGATCTCGATGTATGTCTGCCACGTCGCCCTGCGCCTGTCGCTGACCGATATCGGCATCGCGTTTGGCCGGGACCGCACCACCGTCGGCCATGCCTGCAACGTCGTCGAGGACCGGCGCGACAATCAGGTCTACGACGCCTTCGTGTCCTCCGTCGAGCGCATCGCCGCCGCGGTTTACGGCGTGGAGGACGACCATGGTTGAGGCAGGTGGCGCGCGGGGCGAGGCGGCGCTGTTCCGGCTCTTGCGGCGGCTCTCCCGTGATGCGGGCGAGGGCGGGGCTTCGGTTCCCGACGGGGAGGAGATGGCGGTCACGCTCGACGAGGCCTGCCGGCGCGGCCTCGCGCAGCGCACCGGCGACACGGTGCGGCTGCTGCCGGCGGCGCGGACGTTCCTGCGCCGCGTCCTCGCGGACCGTGACACGGCCTTTTCCGACCAGCATGGCGGCCGAGTTCAACTGGAGGGACGCGCCGGGTCCGCGCCGCGCGTCAATCTGGCCGAATCGCCGCTGTCCGGCCTGGCGCGGCTGAAGGACAAGGCGGGCGCGGCCTACCTGCCGGCCTCCGCGATCGCCGCCGGCGAGCGGCTCCATCGCGATTTCACCCGCGCCGGCCTGCAGCCGCGCCTGACGATGACCTATGCGCCACGCCTGGAAACCCGCACGAAGGGGGCGGCGCCGACCGGCGCGGCGCAGGAGGAAGGAGCGGAGGCGGCCCGGCGGCGCTTAAGCCGGGCGATCGAGGCGATGGGGCCGGAACTGTCGGGCGTGGCGATCGACGTCTGCTGCTTCGAGAAGGGGCTGGAGACGGTCGAGCGGGAGCGGCAATGGCCGGCGCGCTCGGCCAAGCTGATGCTGCGCGCCGCGCTGATGGCGCTCGCCCGCCATTATGCGCCGCCCGGGCCGGAGCGCTCGGGCCCGAAGCCCCGGCACTGGGGCGCGGAGGACTATCGGCCGGCGGCGTCCGGCTACGGCGAGGGGGGCGGCTGAGGTCAGCCGGCCGCGCGCCGCGCCCGGGCCTCGTCCTGGATACGCCGGACCATCGACCGCAGGCCGTTGGCACGCTGGGAGGAAAGATACTCGATCAGGCCCATCCGGTCGAAAAGGGCGAGCGCGTCCGTCTCCACGATCTCGGATGCCCGTTTGCCGGAGAAGATCGACAGGACGATGGCGACGAGGCCCCGCACGATATGGGCATCGGACTCGCCGCGAAAGGCGAGCACCGGATCGTCGCCCGCCTCGGCGGTCTCCGTCACCAGCCAGACCTGGCTTGCGCAGCCCTGCACCTTGTTCGCCGCCGTGCGTTCCTCGGGCGCGAGGTCGGGGATCTTCCGGCCGAGCTCGATGACATAGCTCATCCGGTCCTGCCAGTCGTCGAGATAGGCGCAATCGTCAAGGATCTGGGCGAGCGGCGTCATGGCAGTCCTGCAGGCGGCGGGCGGCGTCCACCACGGGCGCCGACGCGGCTGATATAGTGCAGCCGCCGCCAAATGAGAACCGCGAAATCTCCCTGCGTCCTACGGCGCCGCCCGGGGCCTCGGCGCGGGGATCGGCAGGTTGAGGATGTCGTCGATGCCGGCATCGGCGATCGCCGGCACCGCCTTCGACGTCTCGCCCGCGTCGCGGGCGACGGTCCCGGTCTTGAGCGCGTCCGAGGGCGCGAAACGGGCGTCGAGGAATTCGAAGGCGACACGGGCGCCCTCGCGGGCGCGGTGGCCGAGGGCGACGACGGTTTCGGCGCCCTTCTGGCAGACGTCCGGTTTCTCGACGCACATGGCGCCGACATAGCTCAGCGCCTCGCTCGCGGCGCCGAACGCCCCGCCGATCTCGACCGACGGGCCGGCCTCCAGCGTCTCCTGCGCCGAACGGTCGACCATCGGCAGCAGCACCAGCACCAGCGAGAACCAGAACGTTCCCTTGATCAGAAACCACATCGCCTTCACCTCTGCGGACCGGATGCGGACAGGGGCCGCAGGCGGTTCTCGACGGATTGCGCCCTGACCCTAGGGCGACGGGTGACAAGATGGCTTTGCCAAAACGGCACGCATTTGGCGCAAACTTAGCTAAAATGGGAATGAGCGGCATTTGATGCGCATTCGAGCCATATTTGACCGGCCGATCTTAAGGACTGGGGCAGAGCCGCGGGCGCATCCGCCGCTGCGCCACAGGGACTTTGGCGCGACAGCGCCGCCACAGAGGTTAACGCCTCAGCAAAAAGTGCTGAAAATTCAGCGATTACACGCTGTTAACCACAAACCGGGAAGGTCCCGCCAATCGGGCCAAAACCCGCCGTTCCGGACCTCTGCCGCCCCTTGCGGAGGGTGCCATTTATCCTTTCATTAAGCCGCCGATGCGACATTCGGCACTGTGTTCGCGGGTGCGGAAATCGTGTTTCGAGGCCGCCGCCGCGACATCCGGAATGCACCGGGCCGATGCCTGACCGCACCGCAAGAATGTGCGGAGACGGCATCGAGGATACGGGGCGCCTAAGGTTCTACAGGGTCGAGACAGTGGCTGTATTGCGTAAGATTGGCGACCGGACGGTGTCCCCGACAGCGGGCGACGCGACCTGCCGCGCGGCGGCGGGAGCCGTGGCCGACGGCGGGCGTGCGGCGGAAGGCGCAAGGCTGCGCCTCATCGCCGCCGCCGCCCTCGCGGGGCTGCCGATCATGCCGCTCGTCCTGTCGGTCGCCTGGCCGCTGTCGCTCGCCTTGCCGGTCGGCGTCGCCGTCGTCGCGGCGCTGGCGCTCTTTGCCGCCGCGCTGACGCTGGCGCAGCGCCGTCCGGATGCCGCAAACCCGATCGTCCCCGTGCCCGAGGCGCTTCCGGACCCGCGTGTCTACGACCTCTTTCCCGGCCTCGTGACGCTGCACGATCCGCGCGGCGCGCTGCTCTCCGTCCATGGCCGCGATGCCCCGGCGCTTCTCTCGACGCTGCGCGTGCCCGAGGGGCGCGGCTTCGTCGAGAAGGTGCATGTGTCGGATCGCATCGCCTTCCTCCAGGCGATCGACGGGCTGCGCCAGGGCGGCGACCGCGCGACCGTCGACATCCGCTTCGACCGGCCGGAGATCCGCGTCGAGGGCGAGCAGTTCGTCCATCTGCGCGCCGACCTCTCGGCGCTGCGCGATGCCGGCGGCCGGCTGATCCGCGTCGTCGTGCAGTCGCGCGACATTTCCGAGGAGATGGCGCTGCGCACGGCGGCGACCGCGATGGCGGCGCTGGCCGAATCGGCCAACGAGGCGAAGACGCGCTTCCTCGCCGCCGTCAGCCACGAGCTGCGCACGCCGCTGAACGCGATCCTCGGCTTTTCCGGCATCCTGGCCGGCGAGTATTTCGGCCGGCTCGAAAACGATCGCCAGCGCGAATATGTCGACCTGATCCACAAGTCGGGAACCCATCTGCTCGCCGTCGTCAACACGATGCTCGACATGAGCAAGATCGATGCCGGGCGCTACGAGCTCGTCTGCGAGGCCTTCGACGCGGCGGAGGCGGTCTCGTCCTGCGAACAGATGCTGAGCCTGCAGGCGCGCGACAAGGGCGTGTCGCTGACGAGCCGGATCCAGCGCGGCGTCGGCGAGGTCACCGCCGACCAGCGCGCCTTCCAGCAGATCCTGATCAATCTCGTCGGCAATGCGATCAAGTTCACCGACCAGGGCGGGGTGGTCACCATCGATGCCGCCGTCACCGGCCGCGACCTCGTGCTCACCGTCGGCGATACGGGCATCGGCATCGCCGAGGACAAGCTGGCGCTGATCGGCCAGCCCTTCGTCCAGATCCAGAGCGACTATACCCGCAGCTATGAGGGCACAGGCCTCGGCCTGTCGCTGGTCAAGGGCCTCGTGGCGCTCCATGGCGGCACATTCTCGATCGGCAGCAGGCTTAACGAGGGAACAGTCATCACCGTCACAATTCCGCTCGAACCGGAGGCTAGGCCGGGCGAGGGTGGCGATGCGCAGCGTTTCGAATTTCCGCCGCGATTGAAGGAGACGGGCGCATCGGCGCAGGCGGCATCCGCACGGAGCCGGCTGGGCATGCCGCAGCCGGCCGCAAGGAACGGGGACGCAAGCCATGCCGGCACGCAAGCAAAAACGGCCTGAGAAGGCAAGGGCGCGCAGGCCCGCGCCCGGCAGCCTCGTCGTCGGCGGTCTCGCCTTCGTCGGGCGCTTCGCGCTGCGTCATCCGGGGCCGGTCGCCGGCGGCTTCGTCTTCGCCGCCGTCTTCGGCTTCGTCGCCGCCAATGCGATGTGGCAGCAGCAGGGCATGCATCCCGCGCCGCTGATGCGCACGCGCCTCCCCGCCGGAATGGAGGCGCCGCCGGCCGAAACCGACGCCGCGCCGCGCAAGGTGACGACCTTCGTCATCGAGCGTGAGCCCCCCGCTGCGGGTGCCGGCCCGGCGACGGACGCGGCGGCGGCCGGGATCGAGACGGCGTCGCTTCCGCCGGGCGATCCGTCCTCCCTCTCGACCGACGAGGCCGGCGACCTGCTGACGGTGCGCAAGCCCGAAACCGAGCCCGTGCCCGCCGGGGCGGAACTCGTCACGGCCGTGCAGGCCGAGCTCTACCGCCTCGGCCTCTACGACGGCCGGGCCGACGGCAAGCCGGGACCGAAGACGAGCGCGGCGATCCGGGCCTTCGAGCGCCGGGTCGGGCGCAGCGAGACCGGGACGGCAAGCGAGGACCTTCTGGCGCTGCTGACAATGGCGGCGCCGGCCGGCGGGCCGGCGCGCGACGCGGTGGCGATCCCGGCGGACCGGCCGCTGAAGACGGGCTCGACGAAGGCCGGCATCGATCCGGTGGCGGCCGCGATCCGCGACGCCGAGGGTATCCGCGAGCTGAAGGACAGTCCCGCGGCGGCCACCGTCGAACTCGTCAGCTCGATCCAGCGCGGCCTTGCCAATCTCGCCTATGACGGCATCGTCGTCGACGGCGTGGCGGGCGAACAGACGCGGGCGGCGATCCTGCGCTTCCAGAAGCATTACCGGCTGCCGCCGAACGGCGAGCCGAGCCTTGCGGTGCTGCGCAAGATGAAGGATATCGGCGCCCTGTGAGCGCGCGGCATCCGGTCGCGCGCCTGCCCGGAGCATGCCGCGGTCCCCAAGATCCACGCCGTTCCAGGCCTTTTTCACACCTGTCTCCTGGAAAAACCGCCGCGCGCGTCCAAGAGACAGGCTTTGACGGATCGGACGCGACCATGGCCATCTCCATCGAGACAGGCATCTTGGCGGAGGCGCGCGCGTGACGCCGCGCCTGCGCTCCGACATCGTCGTCGCGGCGCTGCTCCGGCGCGCCTATGCGGCCGGCGACTACGGCGCCGTGCTGCGCAAGGGAAGCGCCGAGGCGGGGGCGATCTTCATCCGCCAGCGCCGGCGCGACGGTTCGGAGCGGCTTTTCGGTCCGGCGCCGCAAAGCCTCGTCGGGGACGAGGGCAGGGCCCGTCTCTTCGAGGCCCGCGCGGCAGCCGGAGAGGACGGCATCGACGCCATTCTTGCGCGGGAGATTCGCTTCGATCCCGATTGCTGGATCGTCGAGGTCGAGGCCGAGCGGATCGAGACCCTCATCGACCTCGCCGGCGAGGGCGGCTGATCACCAGCCGTTGACGCGCATGCCCTGGCGGAAGCCGTAGCCGTAGGCGGGCTCGTCCTCGTCTGCCGGCCGGTTGCTGTTGGCCGCCGCCTCGGCATCGGTCTCGTCGTCGGCGCGAAGCCAGGCGGCGATGCGTGCCTCGGCCTCGCTGCGGCGCGTGGCGGCGAGCAGCGCCTGGGCGCGCGTGGCGGCGCCGAGCCGCTCGGCAAGGTGCGGATAGATCGCCTCCAGCATGTCGCGCGCGTCGTCCGCGGCAATGGCGAGCACCAGCAGGGTGGCGGCGAGCTGCTGGCCGGAGACGTCGAGCAGGATGCGTTCGGCAAGGCTGCGGCTCGACCCGAGCGCGGAGGCGAGCGCGGTGGTGAACAGCACGGTCTCGTCGGCGCGGGCGAAACGCCAGAGCAGCGCGACATGGGTGGGATCGGCCGCGGCCGGGGCGCCGATCTCCGGGGCTGCCGGGGCCGCGGCCCGGGCAAGCGCCTTCAGCTCCTGGCGCAGGCGTTCGTCCGCCTGGAGACGGCCCTCGTCCTCCTCCGCATGCCGTGCCGACGGCGGCGGGCGGCGGCGATGGCCGACGAGAGCGTCGACGACGACCGGGGAGAGATCCGGGCGCCTTGCGATCGCCTGGGCATGGCTTTCTCCGGTCGCCTGGAGGATCTCGATCAGGTCGCGATCGGAAAGCGCAGCGGAACCGGTGAGGAAGGTCGCGGCGACGGCGATCGGCTGGGTGCCGATCAGCAGGGCCGCCTCGGCCGGAACCACCGGGCAGCGCGACAGGGCGGCCGCGGCCTGGCGCCGCGCGGCCATGCTCGAGGCGAGGAAGAGCGGTTCGAACAGTTCGGAAAACTGCCGGAGATCGGAACGGCGCGGGTGGCGCAGGCTTTCGAAGCCGGTCACCGTCGCCATCAGGACGACGTCTTTCAGCCGACCGGTCTGCGGTCTTTCCAATTCACGAAACTGGTCCGCCACGGGCATATCCACTCAACGCAATACCAACGACCCGGTCCGACACGCGGGCATGCCGATAAAATTACGGCAAAATCCTTAGCGGACTGTTAACTATGGGCCTTGGCGTTTGATTCAGTCCTGCGGCAAGGCTGCCTGCGGGGAACAAAGCCGGTCACGGGACGTTTCGGGCATGACGCCGATCGCGCCCGCGGCGCGCCCCCCGAACAAGGAGAACCCGACATGGTGGATGAAAAACTCGAAGCCTTTTCCGCAGTGAAGGAGGCGAAGGCCTCGGTGGAATCGGAGGCCGCAAAGAGCGACGTGGAGGCGCAGATCGCCGAATTGCGCGCGGAAATCAGCCGGCTGACCGAAACCATCTCCGCGATCGGCTCCGGCGCCAAGGCTGTGGTCGAGAGCGAGGCGGAACTGCTCGCTGAGCGGGTCCGCGACCGCGTCCGGCGCGAGCCGGTGACGACGCTCCTGACGGTTGCCGGCGTCTCCTTCCTCTTCGGGCTGATCGCCCGGCGATAGGCACCGGCGCGCCTCTCATGCCGGAGTGTTGCCGGTTTTCAACACAGGCAGGGGAATGGGGCGATCCGGCGACAGGCCGCCCCATTCCGAACCTGCCGATGCCGCAGAGTTTAATGGCTTGTTAACGCTTGGCGTGGCTCACTATGGCCATGGCGGGCACGAGGGTGTCCTCACTGTCGCCCGCCTCGATATCCACATGGCATGCGCAGTATCCGGCCCGCCGCAGATCGGCAGGCGCCGGACATCGGGAGACAGGAGAAAAAGGCGCGCTTCCGGACGGCGGACAACCGTCGCGATGCGCCGGCCCGGAAACGGGCAGGATGGAATAGGCCCGTTCCTCCGTCTCGGAGCCTCGTATGGAGACGAGCATGGCAGAGATCATCAGCATGGCAGACCGCAGGCCGCGACCGCCGCGGGCAAAACCGGAGCGGGTCGGCTTCGTGGAATTTCATAGCGCGCGCGTCCTCTTGTTCACCGGGATCCGGTATGAGCGGCTCGAGACGGCGACGCCGTCCTATCCGCAGGCGCCGGGCGGTTCGGGAAAAACCACGAAGCAGTGACGCCGGGAAAACGGGCTTACCGGATTTACATTCTTCCTGCCGCTGCAGCGCCAGTCGGTAAGAAACCTCGCTTCGACTGGACGCGGTCCAGAGAGCATCGCTGTCCTTCGGCTTCGCCGTTAGGCGTCAAGCCTGCGGTTTTACGACTGTCTTTGCGATGAACCACCGCGTATTCATGCAAGGACATGCCTCAGTTTTGCGGCTCGAGGAGGAGCGGCTCGCAGACCGCCTCGGTGAGGAATTGCCGCGCTTCCTCCTCGTAACTCTCGGTCGGCGCCAGCGCCCGCAGCACGGCAAAACCTTCATCGTCCGCATGTTCGACGAGGATGGACTTCTCAAGGCCCGGCGGCAGGGACTTGCGCAGCGCCACGAGTTGCGCCGGCGTCGCGACGACAAGATCGAGCCGGCGATCGACCGCTGTGCGGTCGTTCATGCTGAACACCTCGTTCGAGCGGCTGTCGAACACGCCGAGCGACCAGAGCGGCACCGGCCCTTCGGCGTAGAATCGCACCGGACCTTCCTTCACCGAATAGCCGCAGACCGCGACCCTTAGGAACGGATCGCCGTTCGAAAGCCCGGTGGGACCGGGCCGCCGCGTCAACTGGAAGAAACTGTCCATCTCGTAGAGTTCGAAGACGCGCGCATGGGCGTCCCGGGCCGAGAGCGAGGGCAGGGCGAGGATGATGACGATGTGCAGGAGGGCGGCGCCGACGAGGCCGATGGCGACGGCGAGGAGGAGGCTACGCATCGCAGCCCGTCCGCAGGATCGAGGGCATGGTGAGCGCGACCACGCGCGAGGAGCCGGCCGCCGGCGTATCGAGCAGCGTCAGCGCCAGGCGGAAGCGGCCCTCCGCCCGGATCGCCAGCCAGTTTCCCGGCTGCGAGGCGGCCGAGACGCCGATGTCGAAGCTGTTGTCCGCCTTGCGCAGCACCGTCCAGGCATTGAGCGCGGCCGGCAGTTCGGGGCCGGGATCGAGCGGCGCGCCGCTGTCCGAAAGCGCGTAGAGCGTCCAGAAGCGGGCGGGGGGCGTCAGCCCCGACAGGCGATAGGTGCAGCGCGCGTCGAGCGGCCGCCCGTCGTCGTCGGCAGAGGCGGTGAAGGCGAGGCCCTCCGCCTCGCCGAGAAGCAGCGCGCCGGCCCGCGCCTTCTCCGCCTTGGCATAGGGATCAGCCCGATCCGTCTGGGCGGCCGGACGGGCGGTCCAGCCGCCGATGGCGATCGTCCCGAAGCCCGGCGCAGCCGCGAGCGCGGCCAGCACCGACCAGATACCGAGGCCGAACGCGATCGCAAGGCTCACGGCGACGAAGAGAGGAAGACGCAGGACCGGCGGCATCGGGTCTTCCCGCTCACTGGCTCGACGCCGTCGCCGTCCCGTCGATGGCGGCATCGAGGCTCGCCACGGGGCCGGCGGCCGGCTGCTTCAGCGCCGGGGCCTCGGCAAGGCGGCGTTCGAGCGCCTTCATCAGCCGCGTCGCCTCGATCGACAGCATGCGCGGACGCATCAGCGGCGCAAGCGCGCCGTCCTCGGCGGAGGCCACCGCCGCCTCGCCCGTCTTCGACGGCCCGGGCAACGGGTTGTCGATGCCCGGGATCGGCTGGTGGGCGATGCCCTGCTCGGCATAGTCCATCAGCCGCTTGAAGGTCTGCGCGGGAAGCGAGCCGCCGGTCATGTTGTTGGTCGGCGTGTAGTCGTCGTTGCCGAACCAGACGGCGGTGGTGTAGTCGCCGGAAAAGCCGACATACCAGGCGTCGCGATAGGCCTGGGTCGTGCCGGTCTTGCCGCCGGAGACGATGCCGCCGGCAAGGGCCGCCTTGCGCGCCGTGCCGATCACCGGGATCTGGGTGAGGATCTGGTTCATCGAGGCGACCGCCTTTTCGGAGAGCACCCGCCGCGGCGCCGGCGCGTCGCGGGAAAAATCGTAGAGCACCTCGCCGGCATAGTTCATGACCTGCGCGATGCCGTGGCGGCGCGATTCGAGACCGCCGGCGGGGAAGACCGCATAGGCCGTCGCCTGGTCGAGCACGGTGACCTCGGATGTGCCGAGCGGCATGGTCTTGTCGGTGCGGATCGGTGTTTCGACCCCCATCGCCTTCGCCGTCTCGGCGATGATCTCGGTGCCGAGCACGTCCTTGGCGAGGCGGACGGGAACGGTGTTGATCGACTTCGCCAGCGCGGTCGCCATCGTCACGCGGCCGGAGAAGGAGCGGCCGTAATTCTGCGGCGACCAGCCGCGCCAGGTGATCGGCGCATCGGTGACGACGGTCTGCGGCGTCATGCCCTTCTCCATCGCCGCCGCATAGGTATAGACCTTGAAGGAGGAGCCCGGCTGGCGCAGCGCGCGGGTGGCGCGGTTGAACTGGCTTTCGCCATAGTCGCGCCCGCCGACCATGGCGCGCACCTCGCCGCCGTTCTCGACCATGACCAGGGCGCCCTGGCGCACGCGAAAGCCCTCGCCATACTGCCTGAGGCCGGTCTCGACCGCCTCTTCCGCCGCGCGCTGCAGCCCCATGTCGATGGTGGTGCGCACGATCAGCGAATGCTGGTCGAAATCGGCCGCGATGCGGCGGACCTCGTCGAAGGCCCAGTCGAGGAAGAAGTCCGGCGCCTTGATCCCGCTCGCCGCGCGGCCGGCAACCGAGGCCGGATTGAGGCGCGCGGCGATCACCTGGCCCTCGGTCATCAGCCCGCTCTGGACGAGATTGCTCAAGACCTCGTTCGCCCGGCCGCGCGCGGCCGGCAGGTCGACATGCGGGGCATAGCGGGCCGGCGCCTTGAAGAGGCCGGCAA
Source organism: Ensifer soli (assembly GCF_041928815.1). NCBI lineage: Bacteria > Pseudomonadati > Pseudomonadota > Alphaproteobacteria > Hyphomicrobiales > Rhizobiaceae > Ensifer > Ensifer soli. The sequence continues at coordinate 154,421 of NZ_JBHFEI010000004.1, forward strand.
GCATGGCGGCCTCGGCCAGATTGACGTCGGTGATCGGCTTGCCGAAATAGAACTGCGCGGCCGCGGCCGCGCCGAAGGTGCCGCCGCCCATATAGGCGCGGTCGAGATAGAGGCGCAGGATCTCCGTCTTCGACAGGTTCGCCTCCAGCCAGAGGGCAAGGAAGGCCTCCTTGATCTTGCGCTCGATGGTGCGCTCGTTGGAGAGGAACAGGTTCTTGGCGAGCTGCTGCGTCAGCGTCGAGCCGCCCTGGACCACGCCGCCGGCACGGGCATTTTCCGTCATCGCGCGGGCAAGGCCGACGAGGTCGATGCCGTAATGGTCGAAGAACCGGCGGTCCTCGGTCGCCAGCACAGCCTTGACGAAATGGTCCGGCAACGCCTCGATCGGCACGGCATCCTCGTGGATGATGCCGCGATGGCCGATCTCGTTGCCGTAGCGGTCGAGGAAGGTGACGGCGAAGTCGCCCTGGGCCTGCCAGTTGCCCTTGGTCTCCTCGAAGGCGGGCAGAGCGAGCGCCAGCATCAGCACGGCGCCGGCCGCACCGAGCGTCATGCCCTCGCCGGCCACCTCGAAGGCGGCCTTCTTCCAGCCGGTGACGCGGAAGCGGGCGAAGAAGATGTTGATTTCCTCGACGATCTCGCCGGCGCGGGTCGCCGCCGTCCAGAGGGTGGAATCGATCCACGCGTCGAGGCGCAGCAGCCTGTGGCGCTTCAGCAGCGTGGTTTCCTCGTCGTCATGTTCCGGCACGGCGCGTCCTGCATCTTCCTCGGATCGGGCCGATATTTGCATGGGGGAGGTTTCTATTCTACTTGCATGTGCCGATCCTGGCGGGAAAACCGGGGATCACGGTAAAGGCGGCAGGCTGACAGGACGAACATGGCGGAAAGCAGGCCCTTCTGGAAGACGAAGTCTCTCGAGGCGATGAGCGACGCGGAGTGGGAGAGCCTCTGCGACGGCTGCGGCCGCTGTTGCCTGAACAAGCTGGAGGACTGGGACACCGGCGAAATCGCCTGGACCCGCATCGCCTGCACGCTGCTCGACGGCACGAGCTGCCGCTGTCGCGACTACGAGAACCGGCAGGCGACCGTGCCGGACTGCATCCGGCTGACGGCGGAGGCGGTGCGCGAGATCAGCTGGCTGCCGCCGACCTGCGGCTACCGGCTGGTGCGCGACGGCGAGGATCTCTACTGGTGGCATCCGCTTCTCTCGGGCGATCCGGAGACCGTGCATGCGGCCGGCATCTCGGTGCGCGGGCGCACCGTGCCGGAGGACGGGATCGACATCGACGACTACGAGGACTATCTGGTCGACTGGCCGATGGAGGAGGGACCCGGCTGAAGGGGCGGCTCAGGCGGGCGGCAGCGGCATGGACTGGAAGGCGCGCTCCAGCCGTCTCGGTGCGACGTTGCGCCAGGCCCGCTCGATGACGTCGCGGACGACCGCGCCATCGGCCTCGGTGAAATAGAGCGACGTCCAGCCCCGTGCGCCCCAACCGCCGGACACGGCCACGGCGAGACCCGGCTCGGTCGCGAGCAGCAGCGCCTGCTGGTCCGGCGTCAGCTTGACGACGGCGCGGCCCGGCTCCGGAAACGACATGAAGATATGCTTGCCGACGCGAAAGTCGCGTTTGCCGAAATGGGAACTCTCCCGCGTTCCCGGCAGCGCAAGCGCCATGTTTTCCAGCGTTTCGGATCGCATGAGAAAGGATAGCACGGAACGGCGGCCGCGCAAGGCGGCGGTCCGGCGTGGCGTCAGGGATGCGTCCGGATCAGGCGAACCGAGAGAAAATAGGAAAATAATCCTTGACGGCGTCACGGTGCTCTGGTAGGTTTTTCCTACAGTCGGAGACATGGGCGAACGGCCCGGCGCCAAGGCCGGTGGGCTTGGCTGATCTCCTCTAGACGGCGGCAATCATGACAGCGATGGAGCGTTCGGCCGGCGCGCCTTCGCGCGGCGGAGCGGATCCGTGTTTGCGGAGACGGGACGATGGGTCGGGCGGTGGATGCGGCGGTGGATGCGGTCAGTGCGGACCTCTTCGGCTTCTGGGGGCCGGCGGAGGCCTATGACGGGAACGGCCCGGTTGTGGTCGTCGGTGCCGTGCTCGACACCAAGGGCGAAATCGACGCGGACGGGACACGGCCGCTGCAGGACATGCTCAACGGCATGACCAAGGAACTGCGCGAGCAGCTCCAGCTGTTCCAGCGGCTGCGGCGGCAGGCCGAGGCCGATGCCGCCACCGAGGGGCTCGACCGCAAGCAGGCGCAGGCCGACGCCAAGGCGGCGCTCGAGGCGCTGCAGCTGATCATCCGGACGCTCGAGAAGATCGACGCGATGCAGCGGACGATCGCCGCCGACCGGCGCCGCACCGCCGAGGCGGGCGAGGAGGCCGATTATGCCCGTCTCGTCGCCCTGTTCGAGCGCCGGGTCGAGGAGCGGGCGATCGCGCTGGTCGCGGCGCGCACGGGAGAACCCGGGCCGCCGGACGGAGCCGGATGAGGCGGCGCGGGCGCGGCGGCAAGGCGGACACGCACGCGACGAAGGCATGGATCGCAGCGACGGAGCGGATCGTGACGGACCAACGGACGCGCTTCGACGCCATCATGCAGACCCATGCGCAGACCATGACCGGAGGGCGCGACCTCCTGGAGCGCGCGGGCGCCACCTTAGAGAATGTCTCGCAAAACTGTGCAGCGGTTTTGCGAAAAGACACGCGTAAAAACAAAGACCTAAAGTGTACGAGCGAATCTGAAAGATCGCGACACGCTTTAGCCGGAGACCGGACGGATGCAGCGCGAGCGGACATGGGCGGATCGACGCCGGTCGATGGTGCGGCGGGCGACGGCGGAGCGCCGGCGGAGGCCTGCCTGCGGCGCTTCCTCCACGACTGGCGCTTCCTCGGGCGGCCGGAGCAGATGGCGCCGGAGGGCGACTGGCGCGTCTGGCTGATGATGGGCGGGCGCGGCTCGGGCAAGACGCGGGCGGGCGCCGAATGGGTGCAGGCAACGGCGACGGCGACGGCGGGCCTGCGCATCGCGCTGGTGGCCGAAACGCTCGGCGACGCGCGCGAGGTGATGGTCGACGGGGTCTCCGGCATCTGCGCCATCGCGCGGCGTATGGCGCCGGATTTCGAGGCGTCGCGGCGCAGGCTCGTCTGGCCGAACGGCTCGATCGCGCAGATCTTCTCGTCGGAAGATCCGGAAAGCCTGCGCGGACCCCAGTTCCACGCCGCCTGGTGCGACGAACTCGGAAAATGGCGACATCCGCAGGAGACCTTCGACATGCTGCAATTCGCGCTGCGCCTCGGCGAGCAGCCGCGGATGCTGGTGACGACGACGCCGCGACCGATCCCGCTCCTGAAAGCGCTGACCGGCGAGCCCTCGACGGTGCTCCGGCGCATCCGCACGGTCGACAATGCGGACAATCTCTCCGCCGGGTTCGTCGCGGCGATGCAGGCCCGCTATGGCGGCACGCGGCTCGGACGGCAGGAGCTCGGCGGCGAGATGATCGCCGACCGCACCGACGGGCTGTGGTCGCGCGAGCGGATCGAGGCGCTGGTGCGGCGCGACGGCGCCGCGACGGGGCGCATCGTTGTCGCCGTCGATCCGCCGGCGGCGGCGGGCCGGCAGTCCTGCTGCGGCATCGTCGTCGCCGGGCTTGCGGCGGACGGTCGCGGCGTAGTGCTGGCCGACGCGTCCGTCGAGGGCGCGGGACCGGCGGTCTGGGCACAGGCGGTCAGCCGCGCCTATCGCCGCTTCGGCGCCGACCGGGTGGTCGCGGAAATCAACCAGGGCGGCGACATGGTGGCGGCGGTGCTGGCGAGCGTCGATCCCTCGCTTCCCGTCTCGTCGGTGCGGGCGACGCGCGGCAAATGGCTGCGCGCCGAGCCTGTGGCGGCGCTCTACGAGCAGGGGCGGGTGGTGCATGCCGGGCATTTCCCGGCGCTGGAGGACCAGATGTGCGATTTCGGGCCGGAGGGCCTCTCCTCCGGGCGCTCGCCGGACCGGCTCGATGCGCTGGTCTGGGCGCTGACGGCGCTGATGATCGACACCGGCGCCGAGCCGCGGGTGCGGGAGCTCTGATCCCCCCTCCGCCGTCTGTGACGACTACTGGTCGCGGGGCGTGGGCGGGGTCGGCCGGGACGGCTCGCGCATCTGGCGCCATTCATTTTCGAAGCGCTGAATGAGGGCGGGCGATACCGTGTTCGGCTTGAGGTCGACATCGGTCGTGGTCTGGGTCGTCATGGTGCTCTCCCGGAATGGTGGTGCGGCGATACGCGTCTCACGCGCCGAATTTCTTGTAAAGATCCAAGAAAAATCCTTAAACGATTTAAAAATCCTCAAATCGATTGAAACTTGCGGTGGGGTTAACGCATGATTGTCGACCGGAGTTCCTTTTTCGACCGGGTACGTACCTCGCTGTTTGGCGGGCGTCTCGGCGCGGCGCAGGTCGCGGGCATCGAACGCATCCTCGACCGATTCGAAGCGGACTGGCCGGACGGCGATCCGCGCTTCCTCGCCTATATCCTCGCCACCGCCCATCACGAGACCGGGCGGGCGATGGTGGCGGTCGAGGAAAACCTCAACTACTCCGCCGCGCGGTTGCGGGCGGTGTTCCCACGTCGCTTTTCCGTGGCCGAAGCGGCCGCCTATCAGCACCGGCCCGAACGGATCGCCAACCGCGTCTATGGCGGGCGGCTCGGCAACGGGCCCGAGGCCTCCGGCGACGGCTGGCGTTTTCGCGGACGCGGGCTGGTGCAGATCACCGGCCGGGCGAACTACGCGACTTACGGGATCGTCGAGCGGCTCGAGGCGGCGATGGAGCCGGACACGGCGGCGCGCATCCTGATCGACGGCATGGTCCACGGCCGTTTCACCGGCATGCGCCTTGCCGACCGGTTCACGGCGACGGGAAGCGACTGGGTCGGGGCCCGCCGCATCGTCAACGGCCTCGACTGCGCCGAGGCGATCGCGGGCTATGGCCGGCTCTACCGCGACGCACTTTGACATTTCAACGGGATCATCACGATGAGATACGGATTTCGTCTGCCCTGGCGCCGCGCGCCCGTGCCGGAGACCAAGGCCGCGCACGGCTTCGTCGCCTTCCAGGAGGAGATGCAGGCGCGCTGGACGGGGCGTTCCTACGAGAGCCTGGCGCGCGAGGGCTTCATGCGCAATCCCGCCGCCTACCGGGCGATGCGGCTGGTCTCGGAGGCGGCCGCCGCTGTGCCGCTGCTGCTTTATGACGGGGCGGAGGAGCTGGACACCCATCCGCTCCTCGCCCTTCTCGCCCGGCCGAACGGCCGGATGGGGGGCGTCGATTTCCTCGAGACGCTTTACGGGCACCTGCTGCTCTCGGGCAATGCCTATGTCGAGGCGGTGGCGCTCGACGGGAGCCTTCGCGAGCTGCATCTGCTGCGGCCCGACCGGATGTCGGTGCTCGCGGCGGCGGACGGCTGGCCGGAGGCCTACGAATACTGGGTCGGCGGACGAGCGCGGCGCCATGCGGCCGAGGACGGCATGCTGCTGCACCTGCGGCTCTTTCACCCGCTCGACGACCGGCTCGGCTTTCCGCCGCTGGCGGCGGCGCAAGTTGCCCTCGATCTTTCCAATGCGGCGGCGGCCTGGAACAAGGCGCTGCTCGACAATTCCGCCCGGCCTTCCGGCGCGCTCGTCTACCAGCCGAAGGAGGGCGGCAACCTGACCGCCGACCAGTTCGAGCGGCTGAAGAGCGAGCTGGAGGAGGGCTATTCCGGCCCGGCGCGCGCGGGACGGCCGCTGCTGCTCGAGGGCGGGCTCGACTGGAAGGCGATGAGCCTCTCGCCGAAGGACATGGATTTCGTCGAGGCGAGGAACGGCGCGGCGCGCGATATCGCGCTCGCCTTCGGCGTGCCGCCGATGCTGCTCGGCATTCCCGGCGACAACACCTATGCCAACTACCAGGAGGCGAACCGCGCCTTCTACCGGCTGACCGTGCTGCCGATGATCGGGCGGACCCTGTCGACGCTCTCGGCCTTCCTCGCCCGCTGGCACGGCGGCGACCTGCGGCTCGTGCCCGACCTCGACCAGGTCTCCGCGCTCTCCGTCGAGCGCAGCGAGGTCTGGTCGCGGCTGAAGGAGGCGGATTTCCTCACCGAAGCCGAAAAGCGGCAGGCGGTCGGCTATTCGGAATAGCGTTTCCGGCCGGACTGGCTGCGATCGAGCGCGGATATCGGAAAATTCATTGAATACAAGAGGATGGAGAATTTCCGAGGATCCGGTGACCGCGGGAAACGTTTCCGGAAAGACGTTCTCCGTCAGTGGTTTGCCGCGGGCAGGCGATTCCGGGTCTCAATGCGCCCCTCGAAAGAGGATGAGGCGGCGGAATCGCTTTCTGAGCAAAACGCGGCAAACCCTGGCGGCGACTCCGGCTTTTCGCTCCGGCAGACCGGCCCGGCGGGCCTTGGCAACGCTTTCATCATCGCATGAGGACCTTAACGATGGCTGACATCGGCAATGACGGCCTGTGGGTCGCGCGCGGCGTCGGCGCGGCGGCCGGCGCCGCGGTGGCGCTCGCCTACATGCTGCCGAAGGGCAGGCGCGAGGCGGCGTCGCGCTTCTTCACCGCGCTTGCCTGCGGCCTCGTCTTCGGCGGGCCGGCGGGCGTCTGGCTCGCAGGGCGCCTCGGGATCGCCGGCGACCTGACGGCCTTCGAGACGCTTCTCAGCGGTTCGGCCGCCGCCAGCCTTTCCGCCTGGTGGACGCTCGGCGCGCTTGTGCGCACGGCGGAACGTTTCGGCCGGCGCGGCTAGCACCTCCCCCTAATCCTGAACATGGAGACATGCATGATCACCGACGACCTTCCGGTCTGGCGGACGAAGGCCTATGCGCCGCTGTCGATCTCGACCGTCGGGGCCGAGGGACGCTTCACCGGCTATGCCAGCCTCTTTGGCGAGGTGGACCTCGGCAAGGACGCGATCGAGCCCGGCGCCTTCTCGAAATCGCTGGTGAAGCGCGGTGCCTCGGGCGTGCGCATGCTGTTCCAGCACGATCCGGCCGAGCCGATCGGCGCCTGGAAGACGATCCGCGAGGACGAACGCGGCCTTTTCGTCGAGGGCCAGCTGGCGATCGGCGTGGAGCGGGCACGCGAGGTGTACCAGCTGCTCAAGGGCCGGGCGCTCGACGGGCTTTCGGTCGGCTTCCAGACGCTGCGCTCGCGCACCGACCGGGGCAGCGGCGTGCGCCGCATCCTCGAGGCCGATCTCTGGGAGATCTCGATCGTCACCTTCCCGATGCTGCCTTCGGCGCGGGTCTCGAACGTGAAGAATGCGCGGTGGTTCCGCGACCGGGAAACCGAACTCGTCCGCAGCCTGCGGCGGGCCTCCCGGATGTTGAAACGTACCATGATGAAGGATGACAGATGACGGACATTCTGACTGCCGCACCGGAAATCAAGTCGGCTCCGGACACTTTCGACAGCGCCTTCGACGACTTCATGCAGGCCTTCGAGGCCTTCAAGGAGGTGAACGACCGGCGGCTCGGCGAGGTCGAGAAGAAGCTCACCGCCGACGTCGTCACCCGCGACAAGGTCGAGCGCATCAACCGGGCGATGGACGAGCAGAAGCGGGTGATCGACCAGATGCTGCTGAAGCGTGCCCGGCCGGCGCTCGCCGGAACCGAGCCGGCCGGGCTCGACGATCTGGAACACCGCGCCGCCTTCGACAGCTATATCCGCAAGGGCGACGAGCAGGGCCTGCGGGCGCTCGAGCAGAAGGCGATGTCGGTCGGCTCCTCGGCCGATGGCGGCTATCTGGTTCCCCCGCAGACCGACGGCGAGATCGGCCGCAGGCTCTCCGTCGTCTCGCCGATCCGGGCGCTTGCGACGGTGCGGCAGGTGAGCGGCACGGTGCTGAAGAAACCCTTCGCCACGACCGGCTTTGCCGCCGGCTGGGTCGCGGAAACCGGCAGCCGCAGCCAGACGACGACGCCGACGCTTGCGGAAATGTCCTTCCCGACCATGGAACTCTACGCCATGCCGGCGGCGACGCCGGCGCTGCTCGACGACACCGCGCTCGACATCGAGGCCTGGATCGCCTCGGAGGTCGACATCGCCTTCGCCGAGCAGGAGGGCACCGCCTTCGTCACCGGCGACGGAACCAACAAGCCGAAGGGGTTCCTGACCTACACCGCCGTTGCCGACGGCAGCTGGAGCTGGGGCAATCTCGGCTATGTCGCCACCGGCGCGGCCGGCGCCTTCAAGGCGTCCGGCCCCTCCGACACGCTGGTCGAGACGATCTATGCGCTGAAGGCGGGCCATCGGCAGAACGCGGTCTTCGTCATGAACCGCAAGACGCAAGGCGACATCCGGAAGTTCAAGGATGCGGACGGCAACTATCTCTGGCAGCCACCCTCCGGCCCCGGCCAGCCCGCTTCGCTGATGGGCTTTCCGGTGACGGAGGCCGAGGACATGCCCGATGTCGGCGCCAATGCGCTTTCGATCGCCTTCGGCGACTTCCGCTCCGGCTATCTCGTCGTCGACCGCGCCGGCGTGCGGGTGCTGCGCGATCCCTATTCGGCCAAGCCCTATGTGCTCTTCTACACGACGAAGCGCGTCGGCGGGGGCGTGCAGAATTTCGAGGCGATCAAGCTGATCAAGTTCGCCGCCTCTTAAGCGGCGCGCGCCTTCCCGCCGGCCTGTTCCCGGGCGGCGGGACGGCGGACGCGGCTTTCCCTCCCGGCCGCGTCCGCCAACGAAACAGAATTTCCGGAGAGATCCCATGACGATTGCCGAACTGACGGCGCCCGCGACGGAGCCGCTGACGCTGGACGAGGCGAAGGCGCATCTGCGCATCGACCTCGACGCGGAGGACGAACTGATCGCCGGCCTGATCGCCGCCGCCCGCGCGCATCTCGAAAACGAGACGGGGCTCGCGCTGATGGCGCGGACCTTCCGGCTCTATCGCGACGACTGGCCGGCCTCCGGCATCGTCGAGATCGGCCGCTGGCCGGTCACCGCCATCGAGGCGGTCACCGTCTATGACGGCGACGGGGTGGCGATCGCGCCCGCGCTCGGCGCCGCGCGGCTCGACGGGCAGGCGCGGCCGGCACGGCTCTTCCTGCCCGAGCGACCGTTGCCGGGCGTGGAGGTGAACGGCATCGAGATCGATTTCACCGCGGGCTTCGGCGAAACCGGCGCGGACGTGCCGGACGTGCTGAAGCGGGCGATGCTGACCCATGTCGCGGCGATGCATGCCGTTCGCGGCGCCGTCGCGCCCGGCGACCAGCCAGCGGTCGTGCCGGCGGGATACCGACGGCTGATCGGTGCCTATCGGAGGGTGGGCCTGTGATGCGGATCGACCTTCACGATGCCGGGCAGATGAGCGCCCGGCTTTCCCTCGAGGCCTTTGCCGGTACCGGCGACGGGCAGGGCGGCACGGACGGGGCCTATGCGCCGGTCGCGGCGCTCTGGGCGCGGATCGAGCCGGTGTCGATGGCTGCCGAGGAACGGTCCGGCGAGGACGTCGCCGTCGTCACCCATCGCATCTGGCTGCGCTTTCGCCATGACGTCGTCTCCGGAATGCGGCTGACCGGAGCGGGCCGGGTCTTTTCCGTGCGCGCGACGATCGATCCGGACGAGACGCGGCGCTTCCTTGTCTGCCTCTGCCGGGAGGAACGGCCGTGAGCGCCGCCTCGGCGCTGCAGGCGGCGATCTTCGCCAGGCTTTCCGGCGACGCCGACCTGACGGCCGTCGTCGGTGCCGACGGCATCGCGGATCGGCTGGTGCCCCGGACGGCAGCCCCTCGGATCGTCATCGCCCGCATCGACAGCCGCGACCGCTCGACGTCGGACGCCCTCGGCGAGGAGCACCTGGTGACGATCGAGGCGCGGGCCGGCGAGGGCGGCCACCGCGTGGTCGAGGCGCTCGCGGCGCGGATCGGCGCGCTTCTGACCGCGACGCCGCTCGTGCTCGACGGCTTTGATCTCGTGCTGATCACGGTGCGGCGCTGCCGGGTCGGGCGCGATCCGCGCGCGAAGGGGCATGTCGCCGAGATGACGGTCCGTGCGCTGACCGAATAGCGCGGGCCGTCCCTTTACGATCGCATCCGGCGTCGCCGAATCGGCCGCGGATGCCACAACCTTGCGGAAGGAACATGGACAGATGGCGGCACAACGGGGCAAGGACCTTCTCCTGAAGATCCTCAACGGCGGCTCTTACCAGAGCGTGGCGGGGCTTCGCACGAAGCGGCTCGCCTTCAACGCCGGCACGGTGGACGTGACAAATGCGGAATCGGCCGGGCGCTGGCGCGAGCTTCTCGCCGGCGCCGGCGTGCAGCGCGCCTCGATCGCCGGCGCCGGCATTTTCCGCGACCAGGGCTCGGACGGGCTGGTGCGCAGCGCCTTCTTCAACGGCTCGATCCTCGACTGGCAGGTGGTGATCCCGGATTTCGGCACGGTCGCCGGCCTCTTCCAGGTGACGGCGCTCGAATATTCCGGCGCCCATGATGGCGAGATCCTGTTCGAGCTGGCGCTGGAATCGGCCGGGCCGCTCTCCTTCACGGTGCTCTGATGGGCGCGGCGGCGACGCGGCGGGCGAACCGCCGGCGCGGAGAGATCGAGGCGGTGATTTCCGGCGAGCGGCGCATCCTCTGCCTGACGCTCGGCAGCCTTGCGGAACTGGAGACGGCGTTCTCCGCGCAGACGCTCGACGATCTCGGCCGGCGCTTTGCGGCGGGCGGCCTCAGCGCACGCGACATGATCGCCATCCTCGGCGCGGGGCTGCGCGGCGGCGGCAACCTGATCGCCGACGAGGACGTGGCGGAGATCAGCGTCGAGGGCGGCATCGGCGAACTCGCCCGGCTGACCGGCGAACTGCTCGCCGTCACCTTCGGCGGGGCGGAGACGCCGGCGGACCCTTGAGAGCCGCAGCGGGCGCCGCCGCGCCGTTTCCCTGGGAGACGGCGATGACGGCCGGATTCCGCCTGCTGCGGCTCGGACCCTCGGATTTCTGGGCGATGACGCCGCGCGAGCTTGCCGCGGCCCTCGGCAGCGGCGACGCCGTCGGTGGTCCGTCGCGCGCCTCCCTTGCCGCCCTGATGGCGGCCTATCCCGACAGGAGAACGGATGATGGCGGACTTCGATGACGAGGGCCTTGCCGCCGCGCGCGACACGGCGGCCGCACTCGACGATGTTCTCTCCGGCCTCGAGGCGCGCTCGCGCGCCTTCGGCGCGGCGCTGACCGGGGCCTTCGCCTCCGCCGCGCGCGGCGGCAAGGGGCTCGACGACGTGCTGCGCGGCGTCGGGCTCCGGTTGACGGACATCGCGCTGTCGGCGGGATTGAAGCCCGTCGAGACGATGCTCGGCCAGGCGATCGGCGGCTTCTTCTCCGGAGGCGTCACGCCGTTTGCCAAGGGCGGCGTCGTGGCGGCGCCCACCTATTTTCCGCTGGCCGGCGGCACCGGGCTCGCCGGCGAGGCGGGACCCGAGGCGATCCTGCCGCTCCGGCGCGGCAGCGACGGCACGCTCGGCGTTTCGGGCGGGAGCGGCGGAGCCGTCCACGTGACCTTCAACGTCACCACGCCGGATGCGGGGAGCTTCCTGAAATCGGAAGGCCAGGTCGCCGCGATGCTCGCCCGCACGGCCGCGCGCGGGCGGCGGGCATTATGAATCCATCGCCGGGCCGGCGGCGGGAGAAAGGTGAGAGATGACGGGATTCCACGAGGTGCGCTTTCCCCTGCGGCTGGCGCTCGGCACGAGCGGCGGGCCGGTGCGGCGCGTCGACATCGTCGGGCTTTCGAACGGGCGGGAGAACCGCAACAGCCGCTGGCGCAACGCAAGGCGTCATTTCGACGCCGGCTCCGGCATCCGCTCGGTCGGCGACCTCTACGAGGTGCTGGTGTTCTTCGAGGCACGCAAGGGCGCCCTCTATGGGTTCCGCTTCCGCGATCCGGTCGACTTCCAGTCCTGCGGCCCGGAGGAAAGCCCGGGCGCGCTCGACCAGCCGGTCAAGGTCGCCGACGGCGAGACGGCGACGTTCCAGCTCGTCAAGACATATGGCGATGCCGGCGGATCGTCGCTGCGCACCATCGCCAAGCCTGTTGCGGGATCGGTGAAAATCTCGATCGACGGCGTGGAGGTCTCGCCCTCCACCTATGGCGTCGACACGACGACCGGGCAGATCACGTTCTCGCCGGTCCATGTGCCGCCGGCCGGCGCGGTGATCCGCGCCGGCTATGCCTTCGACGTGCCGGTGCGCTTCGACACCGACCGGATCGACGTCGATCTGTCCGACTTCCGCGCCGGGCGCATTCCCTCCATTCCGCTGACGGAGATCCTGCCATGAGGACGATCCCGACCGCGCTCGCCGCCCATCTCGACGGCGAGGCGACGACCGTCTGCCATTGCTGGCGGGTGATCTGCGCCGATGGCGTCGTCCTCGGCTTCACCGAGCATGACGGGGACCTTGTCTTTGCCGGCACGACCTACCGGGCGGCGAGCGGGTTTCTTGCGAGCGACAGCGAGCAGGGCACCGGGCTCGGCGCCGAGGCGGGCGAGGTCACCGGCGGCTTTTCCAGCGCGGCGATCCTCGAGGCCGACGTCGTGGCGGGACGCTATGACGGCGCGCGCGTCGAGACCTATCTGGTCAACTGGCAGGCGCCGGGCCAGCATGTCCGGCTGAGGGTCGAGGAGATCGGCGAGGTGGTGCGGGCGGGCGACCGGTTCCGTGCCGAACTGCGCCGGCAGACGCACCGGCTGGACCAGCTGCAGGGACGCGTCTATGGCCGCCGCTGCGACGCCGCCTTCGGCGATGCGCGCTGCCGCGTCGACGCCGAAGACGCCGCCTATCGCCGCGAGGGCGCGGTCGTCGCGGTCCTGAGCGAGACGCTGCTGCGGGTCTCTGGCCTGTCGGCGAGCCCGGACGGCTTCTTCCGGCTCGGCGAGATGCATGTCCTCACCGGCGAGAATGCAGGTGCCCGGATCTCCATCGAGAACCATGTGCGCGGCGAAGGCGGCGTCACCCTCTCGCTCTGGCTGCCGCCGCCGCTGCCGCTTGTCGCGGGCGACACGTTCGCGGTGACGGCGGGCTGCGACAAGAGTTTTGCCACCTGCGGCGAAAAGTTCGGCAACAGGCTGAACTTCCAGGGCTTCCCGCACATGCCGGGCATGGACTTCGCCTATGGCTATGCCGATGGCGACACCGTGCATGACGGGCGGCCGCTCCATGACCGATGAAGGGAGGACGGGCGCAGAAGCCGTGATCGCCTTTGCCCGCGGCTGGATCGGCACGCCCTACCGCCACCAGGCAAGCGCGAAGGGCATCGGCTGCGACTGCCTGGGCCTCGTGCGCGGCGTCTGGCGCGAGCGTTACGGACGCGAACCGGAAGCGCCGCCGCCCTACCAGCCGGACTGGGCCGAATGCGGCGGCGAGGACCGGCTGATGGCGGCGGCGCGTCGCCATTTCGGCGGGGAGATCGACCGCGCGGCGATGCGGCCGGGCGACGTTCTCCTCTTCCGCTGGCGGAGCGACCTGCCGGCCAAGCATGCCGGCATCCTGAGCGCGCCGGATCGCTTCATCCACGCCTACGAGCAGGCGGCGGTGATCGAATCGACGCTGGTGCCCTCGTGGCGGCGCCGGATCGCCGGCGTCTTCCGGTTTCCCTGAGGCGGAGGTTTTTTCGATGGCGACGATTCTCCTGCAGGCGGCCGGCGCCGCGCTCGGCGGCGTCTTCGGGCCGTTCGGCGCGGCGATCGGCCGGGCGGCCGGCGCGCTTGCCGGCTCCGCGATCGACCGCACGCTGATCAACGGCACGGCGACGATCTCCGGCCGCAGGCTTGCCGATGCGCGCATCAGCGGCGCGGAGGAGGGCGCGGCGATCCCGCGGGTCTACGGCACAATGCGCGTCGGCGGCACGCTGATCTGGGCGACCCGCTTCGAGGAGGAGGTGCTGACCGAGCGCAGCGGCGGCAAGGCCGGCGGCGCGCGGGTGGAGAGCTTCAGCTATTACGGAAACTTCGCTTTCGGCATCTGCGAGGGCCCGATCGCCGGCGTGCGGCGCGTCTGGGTCGACGGGCGCGAGCTCGACCTGACGACCGTCGAGATGCGGCTTTATCGTGGTACCGCCACGCAAGGCCCCGATCCCCTCATTGAGGCGAAGCAGGGGACCGGCGCGGCCCCCGCCTATCGCAACCTCGCCTATGCCGTCTTCGAGCGGCTGCCGCTCGACGGCTACGGCAACCGCGTGCCCCTCGTCCAGTTCGAGGTGATGCGGGTGACGGGACGATTGGAAAGGCAGATCCGCGCGGTGACGATGATCCCGGGATCGAGCGAATACGGCTACGACCCCGCCATCGTCAGCGACGTTCCCGAGCCCGGGACGCGGCGGCTGATCAACCGCAACGTCCTGCACGGCGTGTCCGACTGGAGCGCCTCGCTCGACGAATTGCAGGCGCTCTGCCCGAACCTCGAACGGGTGGCGCTGGTGGTGAGCTGGTTCGGCACGGACCTGCGCGCCGGGCACTGCCGCATTCGCCCGGGCGTCGAGACGGCCACGCGCACCGGCGCCAGCAAGGCCTGGTCCGTGTCCGGCATCGCCAGGGGCGCGGCGCATCGGGTAAGCGACAGCGACGGCGCGCCCGCCTATGGCGGCACGCCGTCCGACGACAGCGTCGTCGCGGCGATCGCGGACCTCAAGGCGCGCGGGCTCAAGGTCTATCTTTACCCCTTCGTCATGATGGACGTCGCCGCCGGAAACAGCCTGCCGAACCCCTATGGCGGCACCGGCCAGCCGGCCTATCCCTGGCGCGGCCGCATCTCCTGCCATCCGGCGCCGGGCGAGACGGGCACGGCGGACCGGACGGCGGCGGCGCGGCTGCAGGTCGAGGATTTCTGCGGCACGATCGGGCCGGGCGATTTCGTCGTCTCCGCAGCCTCGGTGCGCGCGACCGGCGCCGACGAGGGGTTCCGCCGCCTCGTCCTGCACTACGCCCATCTCGCGGCCGTCGCGGGCGGCGTCGACGGCTTCATCATCGGCTCGGAGATGCGCGGGCTGACGCGAGTGCGCGACGACGACGGACGCTTTCCCTTCGTCGAGGCGCTGATGGCGCTTGCAGACGACGTGCGCGGCATCGTCGGGCCGGGGACGGCGCTGACCTATGCCGCCGACTGGAGCGAATATGCGGGCTACCAGCCGGCCGGAGAGGAGGGGGTGCTGCTCTTCAACCTCGATCCGCTCTGGGCGCATGCGGCGATCGATGCGGTCGGCATCGACAACTACCTGCCGCTCGCCGACTGGCGCGACGCGGATCGCGGTACCGGCAATCCGGACGGCTTCCTCCATGCCGAGGACGGCGCCGCGATGGGGCGGCAGATCCTGGCCGGGGAATATTACGACTGGTATTATAAGACGTCGGCCGACCGGACCAACCGGATCCGCACGCCGATTACCGACGGGCTTGCCGGAAAGCCCTGGGTGTTTCGCGCCAAGGACATTCCCGGCTGGTGGGCGAATCCGCATTACGGGCGCGGGCCGGCGGGCGAGGACGAGAGCCCCAGCCCATGGATCCCCGGCTCGAAGCCGGTCTGGTTCACCGAGATCGGCTGCCCGGCGATCGACAAGGGGGCGAACCAGCCGAATGTCTTCACCGATCCGAAGTCGTCGGAGAGTTTCGTGCCGCATTTCTCGTCCGGCGCGCGCGCCGACGCGATGCAGCGTCGGTTCCTCGAGGCGGCACTCGGCTTCTGGCAGGGGGACGAGGCGCCGGCGGGATGCGTCGATCCCGACCATGTCTTCGTCTGGACCTGGGACGCGCGGCCGGCGCCCGCCTTTCCCGACGACACCGCGCTCTGGTCCGACGGCGCCAACTGGCGCACGGGGCACTGGCTCAACGGCCGGCTCGGCACCGGGACGGCGGCGGATGTGATCGCCGCGATCCTCGCCGATCACGGGTTTTCGCGCGGCGAGGTGACCCGGGTTGCCGGCGATCTCGGCGGCTATGTGCAGGCCGCCCTCGCCTCGGCGCGCGACATGCTGGAGCCGCTGATGGCGGCGCTGTCGATCGACGCCGTCGACCGGGCCGGGCGTCTGGCGCTGCGTTCGCCGCTGGCGCTGGCCGAGCCGCCGCTGGCGCTGGCGGTGCTCGCCGAGACCGAGGGCGAGGCGCTCGTCGAGGCGACGCGGACCCATGGCGGCGACGATGCGTCCGCAGCCGTCATCGACCATCTCGACGCGGCGCGCGACCATGAGCAGGCGACGACCCGCGCCGTGGCGCCCGCGCCGGACAATGCCCGGGTCCTGCGCCTCTCGCTTCCGGCCGTGTTGCACGAGGATGCGGCGGGCGGCGCCGTCGAGGACGCGCTGCGCCTCCACCAGCTGGCGCGGACGCACATTCGCTGCTCGCTGTCGCCGGACCGGATCGCGCTGGAGGCGGGCGACCTCGTCCGGCTGTCCGACGGGCCGGCGGGACCGTTCATCGTCACCCGGATCGAGGAGGGCGCGCGACGTGTCGTCGAGGCGCGCGCCTTCCAGCCGGCCTCGGGACGCGCGAAGCGGCCGGCCGCGCCTCCCGCCCGGCCGCGCCGGGGCGCGGCACGCGGCTACGCGCCGGTGGTCCATCTCCTGGACCTGCCGCATCTGAGCGGCGCAGTAACCGACTCCGCCCGCATCGCCGTCTTCGCCCGGCCCTGGCGCACGACGATCGTCTCGGCCTCGCCCTTGACAGAAGGCTATCGCCGCCGCGTCGTCCTGCGCCGGCCGGCGCGCATCGGCCGGCTTGTCGAGGCGCTCGGACCGGGCGCGAGCGGGCGCTTCGATCACGGGCAGGCGATCGAACTCGACCTTTACCAGGGTGCGGTGTCGTCGGCCGACCGCATGGCGGTGCTGAACGGCGACAATCGCCTGGCGATCCGCGCCGGAAACGGCGCCTTCGAGGTTGTCGGCTTTCTCGGCGCCGAGGAGGTCGCGGCCGGGCGCTTCCGCCTGACCGGCCTCCTGCGCGGGCTCTCAGGCACGGAGGACGCGATGCGGGCCGGGGCCGCCCCGGGCGCCGAGATCGTCGTTCTCGACAATGCGGTCCAGGCCCTCGGTATCGAGCCGGAAGAGGCGGGGCAGCCGCTCAACTGGATCGTCCAGGCCCATGGCGGTGCCGGTCCGCCGACCGGGCCATTCGCCTTTGCCGGCGGCCTGCGCGCGCTCACGCCGCTCTCGCCGGTGCACCTCAGGGCGCAGCGCACCGCCGGCGGCGACATCGCGCTTGGCTGGATCCGCCGGGCGCGCATCGACGCCGACCACTGGCTCGACGGCGATATCGCGCTCGACGAGCCGGTGGAGGCGTATCGTGTCGAGGTGCTGGACGGCACGGCGGTGAAGCGCAGCTTCGAGGTCCCGGCGTCGTCTGCCGTCTACACGATGGCACAGGAACTGGCGGATTTCGGCGATGCGCGGACGTCGCTGACGTTCCGGGTGCGCCAGCGCGGCGCCAAGGTGGCGCTCGGGCTGCCGGCGGTCGCCACCTGCCTCCTGTAACGGCAATGAAAGAGAAGGAGCGGAATCATGGAAGACAGCAAAGTCTGGTATGAGTCGCGCACGATCTGGGGCGGGCTGGTTGCAATTCTCGCATCCTGTGCCAATCTCGCGGGGCTGGAGATCGGCGCGGACGAAAAGGGCGCGCTGGTCGAGATGCTGGCCACCCTGGCTGCGGCCGCGGGCGGGCTGGTGGCGATCTACGGCCGCGTGCGGGCGCGAAGCCGGGTGGGGCGATGACACGCCGCCGAAGACGGGGGCTTTCCGCGCGACGCCGTGTGCGCCGGAAAGGAGCGCCGGCGCCGGCGGCAACATTCATATGCCATTCAGGCGGGATAGGGTAACCACGCAGCCATGATGCCAGCGGCATCGCTTCCCGTTTCAGACCAATCGAAAGTGCGTTCATGTCGTCACCTCTCGTCATCGCAGCATTGGCAGCGGGCCTTGGCGGTCTGGCCGTGCCCGCCGGCGACGGGGGGGCGACGGGGGCGCGCGTGATCCTCGCCGCCGGCGATTGCAGCGAGGCGGCGCGCGCGGTCGTCGACCAGACGGGCGGCGAGCTGCTCTCGGCGCAGCCCACCGGCGACGGCAAATGCGTCGTCACCGTGCTCGTCCCCGGCAACGGCGGACGCCCGAAAAAGGTCACGATGCGCGTGCCGATGTGAAGATGAAGGCCCGGTATCGCTGAACGTTCCGGGCCGCCGCAGGAAACAGGAAAGAGGCGCGGGCATGCGGATACTGGTGGTCGAGGACGACGCCACTCTCAACCGGCAACTGACCGATGCGCTGAAGGAGGCGGGCTACGTCGTCGATCAGGCGTTCGACGGCGAGGAGGGCCATTATCTCGGCGACACCGAGCCCTATGACGCGGTCATCCTCGACATCGGCCTGCCGGAGATGGACGGCATCACCGTGCTGGAGAAGTGGCGGGCCGCGGCCCGCTCGACGCCCGTGCTGATCCTGACGGCGCGCGACCGCTGGAGCGACAAGGTCGCCGGCATCGATGCCGGGGCCGACGACTACGTGACGAAGCCGTTCCACGTCGAGGAGGTGCTGGCGCGCATCCGGGCGCTGATCCGCCGGGCGGCGGGCCATGCGACCTCGGAACTCGTCTGCGGCAATGTCCGCCTCGACACCAAGGGGTCGAAGGCGAGCGTCAACGGCATCACCCTGAAGCTCACCTCGCACGAGTTCCGGCTTCTCTCCTATCTCATGCACCATATGGGGCAGGTCGTGTCGCGCACCGAGCTGGTCGAGCACATGTACGACCAGGATTTCGACCGCGACTCCAACACGATCGAGGTCTTCGTCGGCCGGCTGCGCAAGAAGATCGGCAACGACATGATCGAGACGGTGCGCGGCCTCGGCTACCGCATGCAGGCGCCGGGAGCCGCCCCTGCCGCCAAGGGCGGCCGGCCGTGACGGGATGGCGCTGAGGGGAGGCCGATCCGTGCGCATCCAGTCGCTGACCGCGCGCGTGCTGCTGGTGTCGTCGATCTGGGCGGTGACGGCCCTGGTCGCGACCGCGCTGGTGATCTCGACGCTCTACCGCCAGGGATCGGAGCGCGGCTTCCAGGACCTTCTGCGCGCGCAGCTCTACAACGTCATCAATTCCGTCTCGGTCAACGAGCAGCGGGTTCTCTCCGGCAGTCCGCAGCTCGGCGACCTGCGCTTCTCCCAGCCGCAGACCGGCTGGTACTGGATCGTCGAGCCGATCGGGGAATTCGACACGCCGGCGCTGATGTCGACCTCGCTCGGATCGGGCAAGCTGCCGATCGTCTCCGTCGAGGAGGTTCCGTTCGATTTGCGCTACGAGCGCTTCTACACCACGCAGGACAGTTTCGGGAATTCCGTCGAGGTGGCGGAGACCGAGGTGGTACTCGACATCGACGGCCGGACGGCGCGTTTCCGTGTCGCCGGCAACCGCGACGTGCTCGAGGGCGACATAGAGGATTTCAACCGCAATCTCTACCTTGCGCTCGGGATCTTCGGCCTCGGCGGGCTCGGCATGAACGCGCTGGCGATCCTGTTCGGCCTGAGGCCGCTCGACCAGGCGCGCCGGTCGATCGAGAAGATCCGCGCCGGGGAAAGCGAGCGCCTGGACGGCGAGTTTCCCCGCGAGATCCTGCCGCTCGCCACCGAGGTCAATGCGCTGATCGAGACCAACCGCCGCATCATCGAGCGCGCCCGCATGCAGGTCGGCAATCTCGCCCATTCGCTGAAGACGCCGATCGCCGTGCTGCTCAACGAGGCGCGCGTGCTGGAGCCGCCGCATGGCGAGGTCGTGAGGGCGCAGGCGGAGGCGATGCAGACGCAGGTGCAGTCCTACCTCAACCGTGCCCGCATCGCCGCCCAGCGCGATTCGGTTCTGGCGCGGACCGAGGCCGAGCCGGTGCTGGAACGGCTGGTCCGGGTGATGCGGCGGCTGAACGCCGACAAGGAGTTCCATATCGACGTGTCGCAGCCTGGCCTCACCGTGGCGATGGAGCAGCAGGACCTCGAGGAGACGATCGGCAATCTCCTGGAAAACGCCGCCCGGCACGCCAGGCATGCCGTCTGGCTGACGGCCTTCTTCGAGCCGGACGACGGGACGGGACGCCGCCTGAAGATCGTCATCGATGTCGAGGACGACGGGCGCGGGCTGACGCCGGAGGAGATCGGCGTGGCGCTGAAGCGCGGCAAGCGTCTGGACGAGAGCAAGCCGGGCGCCGGCCTCGGCCTCTCGATCGTGACGGAGATTGTCCGGGAGTACAAGGGCGGTTTCGCCCTGTCGCGCGGCCGGTTCGGCGGGCTGAAGGCGCAACTCGTTCTGCCGGCGGCGGCCTGAGCCGTTCCGTTGCGGCGCGGGCCATGATATCGCCGGATTTATCAGTCGGTTCTTGCATTCGCATGTTGCATCGCCTGCGATCGGATGACAAAAGGGGAAAATGAGTGCGAATTGCCACCGCAAGTGGAACGGCGCGATCCGCGCCGGTTCGATATCGGGAATGCCGGATGCCGTGGACGCGGGCGACTGAACGCAACGAGGCCCAGAACGGGCCGATCGCATGGATGCGCACGGGTGGCGCGATCGCAGCACTCGTGCTCCTGTCCGGCTGTGCCTCCACGGGCGGCGCACGGACGACGGCCACGCTTTCGACCGTCTCCACCGCGAGCGCGTCGCAATCCTACATCGCCGCGTTGCAGGGCGGGGTCGTCTCGCGCCTGCCGGGTGGAATGACACTCGGCAATGCCGACCGGCAGCGGGCGCTCGAGGCTGAATACAGGGCGCTGGAAGCGGCCCCCGGCGGCCAGCCCGTCACCTGGCAGAGCCAGAGCGTGTCCGGCTCCGTGGTCGCGGCGGCGCCCTATCAGGTCGGTTCGCAGAACTGCCGGCAATACAGCCACACCGTGACCTCCGCCGGCCAGCAGTCCGTCGCGCGCGGTGCGGCCTGCCGCAACCCGAACGGAAGCTGGACGCCGCTGACCTGAGCGGCCCGTCGGCCGCCATGGCCCTCCCGGGGCACTGTCGGGGCACGCGGCGAATTGCCTCAAATTTGCGTCAGGCCTGTTTTGGCGATTGGATTGGCCTCGTCGCCATAGTATCTGACGAGTATGGTATTCTGGATCCTCGTTTCCGTTCTGACGGCCGTGACGGCAGCCTTTCTGATCCTGCCGGCGCTGTTCGGCGGCGAACGGCACGTGCCGGCCGGCGACCACGATGTCGAGGTCTACCGCGACCAGCTCGACGAGATCTCGCGTGACGAGAAGAACGGGCTGATCGCCGGCGAGGAGGCGGGCTTTGCCCGCGCCGAAGTGGCGCGGCGGCTTCTCGCGGCCGCGCGAACTGCGGGAGCCTCGGCCACGGAGCGTGCGCCGATGGCGCGGCGCCTCGCGTTCCTCTTCGCTCTGCTCTGTCTTCCCGCCATGGCGCTGCCGTTCTACCTGCGCACCGGCAGCCCCGGCATGCCGGACCAGCCGCTGGCCGCCAGGCTCGCCGATCCCGGCAACGACATGAACATCCTGATCGCCCGGGCGGAGCGCCACCTCGAGACAAATCCGGGCGACGGCGCCGGCTGGGACCTTCTGGCGCCGATCTATGTCCGGCAGGGGCGCTTCGAGGACGCACGCAACGCCTTCACCCAGGCGATCGCGCTGCTCGGGCCGACGCCGGAGCGCTATGGCGGGCTTGCGGAAAGCATCATCGCCCTTTCGGGCGGCACGGTGACGCCGGAGGCGCAGGAGGTCCTGCGCCGTTCGCTCGCGATCAACAAGGACGATCCGCGGTCCGAATTCTACCTGGCGCTGGCGCTGGAGCAGGAGGGGAAGACGGCCGAGGCGCTCGACGCCTTCCGCAGCATGGCGGCAGGGGCACCGAAGGACGCGCCCTGGCTGCCGCTCGTCAACGAGCATATCGCCATGCTGGGCGGCGCGGGCGAGGCACCGCCCGGCGATCCCGACGCGGCAGCCGTCGCGGCCGCCGGCGCGATGGAGGCCGGCGACCGCGCGGAGATGATCCGCGGCATGGTCGACAGCCTTGCCGAGCGGATGAAGACCGAGCCTGAAAATTTCGAGGGCTGGATGCGGCTTGTCCGTTCCTACGCGGTGCTCGACGACAGGGCGCGGGCCGCCGACGCGCTGCGGCAGGGACTGAAGGCCTTCCCGGCCGACGGGGAGCAGGGCCGCCAGCTTGTCGCGCTCGGCCGCGAATTCGGCATCGATCCGGCGGCGGAAGGAGCCTCGCCATGACCCGCAAGCAGAAACGCCTCGCGCTGATCGGCGGCGGCGTCGGCTTCCTCCTGACGGCGGTGCTGCTGGTGATGTTCGCCTTCAGCCAGTCGGTCGCCTATTTCTACATGCCGGCGGACCTCGAGGCGAAGCCCGTGCCGCCGGAGACGCGGATAAGGCTCGGCGGCCTCGTCGCGGAAGGGTCGGTCAAGCGCGGCGAGGGCACGACCGTGACCTTCGCGGTGACCGATTCGGTCCATCAGGTTCCCGTGACCTATACCGGCATCCTGCCCGACCTTTTCCGCGAGGGTCAGGGCGTGGTGACGGAAGGCCGGATGTCGCCGGACGGCGGCGTCTTCGTCGCCGATACGGTGCTCGCCAAGCATGACGAGACCTACATGCCGAAGGAAGTGGCCGAACGGCTGAAGGAACAGGGCATCTGGAAAGGCGGGGAAGGCGGACAATGATCGTCGAATTCGGCCACTTTGCTCTCGTGCTCGCGCTGGCGACGGCGCTGATCCAGTGTCTTTTGCCGGCAATCGGCGCCAGGCTCGGCGACCGGCCGATGATGGCGGTCGGCGGCACGGCGGCGATCACCGGCTTCGGCCTGACGGCGGTCGCCTTCGCGGTACTGACCTCGGCCTATGTCGCCTCGGATTTCTCGGTTCAGAACGTCTGGGAGAATTCCCATTCGCTGAAGCCGATGATCTACAAGATCTCCGGCGTCTGGGGCAACCACGAGGGCTCGATGCTGCTCTGGGTGCTGATCCTCACCTTCTTCTCCGCGCTCGTCGCCGCTTTCGGGCGCAACCTGTCGCCGGACCTGAAGGCGAATGTGCTGAGCGTGCAGGGAGCGATCTCGTTCGCCTTCTTCCTCTTCATCCTGATGACGTCCAACCCCTTTGCCAGGCTGGTGCCGGCGCCGGCCGAGGGGCGGGATCTCAATCCCGTGCTGCAGGATATCGGCCTCGCCATCCATCCGCCTCTGCTCTATCTCGGCTATGTCGGATTTTCCGTCTGTTTCTCTTTCGCGATCGCGGCGCTGATCAGCGGGCGCATCGACGCGGCCTGGGCGCGATGGGTGCGGCCCTGGACGCTGGCCGCCTGGACCTTTCTGACGGCGGGCATTTCCATGGGCTCCTACTGGGCCTATTACGAGCTCGGCTGGGGCGGCTGGTGGTTCTGGGATCCGGTCGAGAACGCCTCCTTCATGCCCTGGCTCGCGGGCACGGCGCTGCTGCATTCGGCGCTGGTGATGGAAAAGCGCGAGGCGCTGAAGATCTGGACGGTGCTCCTGGCGATCCTCACCTTCTCGCTGTCGCTGCTCGGCACCTTCCTCGTGCGCTCCGGCGTGTTGACCTCGGTGCATGCGTTTGCGACCGACCCGACGCGCGGCGTCTTCATCCTCGGCATCCTGATCATCTTCATCGGCGGCGCGTTCTTTCTCTTCGCGCTGCGGGCCGGGCAACTGCGCGCCGGCGGCCTGTTCCAGCCGATCTCGCGCGAGGGCGCCCTGGTCTTCAACAACCTGATCCTGTCGACGGCGGCGGCAACCGTGCTGACCGGCACGCTCTATCCGCTGGTGCTCGATGCGCTGACGGGCGAGAAGATCTCCGTCGGCGCG
Organism: Ensifer soli; assembly: GCF_041928815.1. NCBI lineage: Bacteria > Pseudomonadati > Pseudomonadota > Alphaproteobacteria > Hyphomicrobiales > Rhizobiaceae > Ensifer > Ensifer soli. Next base: position 178,244 of record NZ_JBHFEI010000004.1, read on the forward strand.
CCCTTCTTCGACATGACCTTCGGCATCCTGATGCTGCCGCTGATCTTCGCCGTGCCTTTCGGGCCGCTGCTCGCCTGGAAGCGCGGCGACCTTCTCGCCGCGGGGCAGAGGCTGTTCCTCGCCGCCGGCATCGGGCTTGTCGCCGGCGCGCTGGTCTTCTATCGCGAACATGGCGGGCCGGTGCTGGCTCCCTTCGGCATCGCGCTCGGCGTCTACCTGATCCTCGGAGCCGTGACCGATCTCGTGCTGCGCGCCGGCCTCGGCAAGGTTGCAGGCCATGTGGCCTGGCGCAGGCTTGTCGGCCTGCCGCGCTCGGCCTTCGGCACCGCGCTCGCCCATGCCGGGCTCGGCGTCACCCTGATCGGCATCGTCACCGTCACCGCCTACGAGACCGAAGCGGTCGTCTCGATGAAACCCGGCATGACCGTCGAGGCCGGCGGCTACGGCGTCCGCTTCGAGGGGTTTCGCTCGGAGCAGGGGCCGAACTTCACCGCCGAAGTCGGAACCTTCTCGCTGAGCCGCGGCGGCGTTTCGGCGGGGACGCTTTCCTCGTCGAAGCGGATCTATACGGCGCGGCGCATGCCGACCACCGAGGCCGGCATCCGCTCCTTCGGACCGAGCCAGCTCTACGTCTCGCTTGGCGACCCGTCGCCGGACGGCGGCATCGTCGTCCGCATCTGGTGGAAGCCGTTCATCCTGCTGATCTGGGGCGGGACGCTGCTGATGATCGCGGGTGGCGTCGTCTCCTTGAGCGACCGGCGGCTGCGCGTCGGCGCGCCGGCCCGCGCCAGGGCGAGGGTGAGGCCGCTGCCGGGGGCCGCGGAATGAGGGCCGGCGGACGGAAGGCCGTCCTTGCCGCGCTGATGCTGGTTGTCGCCACCGCCCTGCCGGCGCTCGCCGTCAATCCGGACGAGATCCTCGACGATCCGGCGTTGGAGGCGCGCGCACGCGCGCTTTCCGCCGGTCTGCGCTGCATGGTCTGCCAGAACCAGTCGATCGACGACTCCAATGCGGAACTCGCCCGGGACCTGCGGCTCCTCGTGCGCGAGCGGATCAGCCGCGGCGACAGCGACGCGGAGGTGATCGACTACGTCGTCTCGCGCTACGGCGAATTCGTGCTGCTCAATCCGCGCCTGCAGACGAGCACGCTCTTGCTCTGGGGCGCGCCGGTCGTGCTGGTCCTCGTCGGTTCGCTCGCCCTTGTCGTCGGCGCGCGCCGCCGCCGCGGCCGGGTGACCGGGACGGCGCTGACCGGCGAGGAGCAGGCGGAACTCGACCGGCTTCTGAAGCCGTAACACCGCTGCGCCAACATTACCAAAGTTTCATCCGCAGGACAGGGCTCCGTAAGGTGCGCTGTACTATATCTTCATCATCGGTCGTTTCCTCCAGTCGCGACCCCGATGAGCAGAGAAGAGGCAAGCCCATGTTCAAGAATTCCTACCGTCCCTCGCTGAAGACCGTGCTGCAGACGACGACCATCGCCGGCCTCGCCGCGGTCATGATCACCACCGGCATTCCCGCCGCCGTCACCCAGTCCTTCGCCGAGGCCGTCAAGGTCGAGACCCCGCAGGTCCCGAGTTTCGCCAATGTCGTCGACGCCGTCTCGCCCGCCGTGGTGTCCGTCCGCGTCTCGTCGCGCACCAATCCGGTCTCCGACGAGACCAGCAGCTTCGGCTTCGATTTCGGCGGCCGCGGCTTCGACCAGCTTCCCGACGACCACCCGCTGAAGCGCTTCTTCCGCGAGTTCGGCGGTCCCGGCGACCGTGGCCCCGGCGATCGCGGTCCGGGCGACCGACGCGCCGAACGCGGCGGACCGGACCGCAAGGGTCCCGGCCGCCTGCATCCTGCGTCCCAGGGCTCCGGCTTCTTCATTTCCGAGGACGGCTATATCGTCACCAACAACCATGTCGTCTCCGACGGCCAGGCCTTCACCGTCATCCTGAACGACGGGACGGAATTCGACGCGCGGCTCGTCGGCAAGGACAGCCGCACCGACCTCGCCGTGCTGAAGGTCGACGCCAATCGCAAGTTCACCTATGTCGGCTTTGCCGACGACAACAAGGTGCGGGTCGGTGACTGGGTCGTCGCCGTCGGCAATCCCTTCGGCCTCGGCGGCACGGTGACCGCCGGCATCGTCTCCGCCCGTGGCCGCGACATCGGCTCCGGCCCCTATGACGACTACCTCCAGGTCGACGCGGCGGTGAACCGCGGCAATTCGGGCGGCCCGACCTTCAACCTCGGCGGCGAGGTCGTCGGCATCAACACGGCGATCTTCTCGCCCTCCGGCGGCAATGTCGGCATCGCCTTCGCGATCCCCGCTTCCGTCGCCAAGGACGTGGTCGCGGACCTGATGAAGGACGGCTCCGTCTCGCGTGGTTGGCTCGGCGTGCAGATCCAGCCGGTGACGAAGGACATCGCCGATTCACTCGGCCTCTCGGAGGCGAGCGGCGCGCTGGTGGTCGAGCCGCAGCCGGGTTCGCCGGGCGAGAAGGCCGGCATCCGCAAGGGCGACGTCGTCACCGCGCTCAACGCCGAGCCGATCAAGAGCCCGCGCGAGCTTGCCCGCAAGGTGGCGACGCTGCGCCCGGGGTCCGAGGCCGACGTGACGCTCTGGCGTGACGGCAAGTCGGAAAGCGTCAAGCTGACGATCGGCACGCTGCCGAACGACACCAAGGAGGCGGCCGTCCAGCCGGACGAGCAGGGCCAGCAGGACGACCAGCCGGCGAGCGACCGCACGCTCTCCTCGCTCGGTATCGAGGTCGCTCCCGCCGACGGCGGCGGCGTGACCGTCTCTTCCGTCGATCCGGACTCCGATGCGAGCGACCGGGGGCTGAAGGAGGGCGAGAAGATCGTCTCGGTCAACAACCAGGACGTCGCCTCCTCCGCCGACATCGTCCGGGTGCTGAACACGGCGAAGAAGGACGGCCGGACGAAGGCGCTCTTCCAGATCGAGTCGAGCGAAGGCAGCCGCTTCATCGCGCTGCCGATCGACAACGGCTGATCGGGCGGGGCCCACAGACCAGGGTCGGGACACCAGCCATGGCCGCCGCGAAGACCATCGCGGCGGCCATGGCCGTGACAGACCCGGAAATTGCGGTTATCTGGACGAAGGATCAGCCGACGATGGCCACGCATATGAAGATTCTGATCGTTGAGGACGACATCGAGGCCGCCGCCTACCTGACCAAGGCCTTTCGCGAGGCCGGCATCGTCACCGACCATGCCGGCGACGGCGAAAGCGGCCTGTTCATGGCGACGGAGAACAGCTACGACGTCATGGTCGTCGACCGCATGCTGCCGCGCCGGGACGGCCTGTCGCTGATCACCGAACTGCGGCACCGGGGCATCCACACGCCGGTGCTGATCCTCTCCGCACTCGGACAGGTGGACGATCGCGTCACAGGGCTTCGCGCCGGCGGCGACGACTACCTGCCCAAGCCCTATGCCTTCAACGAACTGCTCGCCCGCGTCGAGGTGCTCGGCCGTCGCAAGGGCGCGCCCGAGCAGGACATGGTCTACCGCGTCCACGATCTCGAACTCGACCGTCTCTCCCATACGGTGAAGCGGCAGGGCAAGGAGATCCCGCTGCAGCCGCGCGAATTCCGCCTGCTCGAATATCTGATGAAGAATGCCGGCCAGGTCGTGACCCGCACCATGCTGCTTGAAAACGTCTGGGACTATCACTTCGACCCGCAGACCAACGTCATCGACGTGCATGTCTCGCGGCTGCGCTCGAAGATCGAGAAGGATTTCGACCAGCCGCTGCTGCGCACGGTGCGCGGCGCCGGCTACATGATCAAGGACGACCGGGTCGCCGGCGCATGAGCCGGCTGAGGGCGCTCTACCGGACGACCGCCGTCCGGCTCTCGGCCCTTTACCTCGTTCTCTTCGCGCTCTGCGCCGCCGTCCTCGTGATCTACGTGACCGCCATGTCCGGGCGGCTGCTCAGCGAGCAGACCCGCGATGCCGTGACGCTCGAGGTGGCGCAGATCAACGACATCTACAATCGCGCCGGCGTTTCCGGCCTCCTGAGGACGCTGGAGCGGCGGGCGCGCCAGCCGGGCGCCAATCTCTACGTCATCGCCGGACCGACCGGCGAGATCCTTGCCGGCAATGTCGCGGGCGTCGAGCCCGGACTGCTTGCGAGCGAAGGATGGACGGAAGAACCCTTCTTCTACACGCGCTACGGCGAGGAAACGCGGGCCGACCGCGGACCGCATGTAGCGCTCGCCCAGGTCTTCTTCCTGCCGAACGGATTGCGCATCCTCGTCGGCCGCGACCTGCAGGAGCCCGAAAAGTTCCGCGTGCTTGTGCGCCAGGCGCTGATGCTGGCGCTCGGCATCATGGGTGGCGGCGCCCTCGTCATCTGGTTCGCCATCGGCCGCAGCACGCTGCGGCGTATCGACCGGATGTCGGATGCGAGCAAGCGCATCATGGCCGGCGACCTCTCGCAGCGCCTGCCGGCGAGCGGCTCCGGCGACGAGTTCGACCGGCTTTCGGCCTCGCTGAACGCGATGCTCGGCCGTATCGAAAAGCTGAACGAGGGTCTGCGCCACGTCTCCGACAACATCGCCCATGACCTGAAGACGCCGCTGACGCGGCTGCGCAACAAGGCCGAGGCGGCTCTCGCCCAGCGCGACGCCAATTACCGGGCGGCACTGGAAGAGATCATCGGCGAATCCGACCAGCTCATCCGCACCTTCAACGCGCTCCTGATGATTTCGCGCGTCGAGGCGGGCTCCTCGGCTGCCGAGATGACGGTGATCGACCTGTCGCAGATCGCCGCCGACACGGCCGAGCTCTACGAGGCGCTTGCCGAGGATCAGGGTTCGCGGCTGGAAACGGCGATCGCTCCCGGCATTCTTGTGCGGGGAAACCGCGAGCTGATCGGCCAGGCGCTGGCGAACCTGCTCGACAATGCCATCAAATACGCGGAAGGGGCTGAGACGCCGGTGATCCGCGTGGTGCTGGAGGCACGGGAGCGCGAGGCGCTGCTGTCGGTTTCCGACCACGGGCCCGGTGTTCCGGCCGGGCGCCGCGACGACGTGGTCCGGCGCTTCGTCCGGCTGGACGAAAGCCGCTCGAAGCCCGGAACCGGCCTCGGCCTCTCGCTCGTCCAGGCGGTGATGGAGTTGCATGGCGGCTCGCTCCGGCTCGCCGATACGGCCCCCGAGGGCGATGCCGGCCGCGGCTTGACGGCCAGCATGGTGTTCCGCCTGCCCGGCTGACGCGGGGCGTAATGCGCGCGGACGCATGTCTGTTTGCGTTCGCCGGCTGCTGTGGCAGAACGGGGGCCGGGAGGACTGCGCCATGACGATCGACACGAACCGGCTCGCCGATATCACGGCATCGCCGATCCGCGCCGCGACGAAGGGCGAGGAGAAGGCCGCCATCGCCGCGCTGAAGGACATGGCCCGCGCCGAGCCGCGCCTGGAAGGGCTTCTGCCGGCGGGGCCGCTGCGTGATTTTTTCGTTTCCGCCTTTGCGTTGTCGCCCTTCCTGCGCTCGGCCGCCGAGGCCGCGCCGTCGATGCTGGCGGAACTGGTGGCGCAGCCGCTGGAGGCCCATCTCACGGAGCGGGTCGATCGTGCCCGCAATGCCTGGCGGCCGGGCGCCGGGGAGGCTCCGCCGAGCGACGCGATGATCATGGCACGGCTGCGCGTCGCCAAGCGCGAGGTGGCTTTCGCGCTGGCGCTCGCCGATCTCGCCCGGCTCCTCGACGCGCGCCGGACGACGGCGCTGCTCTCCGCCTTTGCCGGCGCGGCCGTGTCGGCAACCACCGATCACCTTCTCTGCGACATGCAGCGCAGCGGAAAGATGCGGCTTGCGGACGCGGCTTCGCCCTCCGAAGGCTCCGGCGTCATCGTGCTCGGCATGGGCAAGCTCGGCGGGCAGGAGCTCAACTATTCCTCCGACATCGACATCGTCGTCTTCTATGAGCCCGACCCCGCCGTCTATCCCGATCCGGCTGCGGTGCCCGATCTCTTCGGACGCCTGCTGCGCCGGCTGATCCGCATCCTGCAGGAGCGCACCGGCGAGGGCTATGTCTTCCGCACCGACCTGAGGCTGAGGCCCGACCCGGGCGCGACGCCTTTGGCGATCCCCGTCGATGCCGCGCTCGTCTATTACGAGGGCCGCGGGCAGAACTGGGAGCGGGCGGCCTATATCAAGGCGCGGCCGGTTGCCGGCGACCTTGCGGCGGGCCGCCGTTTCCTCGCGGACCTGCGCCCCTTCGTCTTCCGCAAGTATCTCGACTATGCGGCGATCGCCGACATCCATTCGATCAAGCGGCAGATCCATGCGCACAAGGGCCACGGCGAGATCGCGGTCAAGGGCCACAACCTGAAGCTCGGGCGCGGCGGCATCCGCGAAATCGAGTTCTTCGCCCAGACGCAGCAGCTGATCGCCGGCGGCCGCATGCCGTCGCTCCGCCAGGCGGCGACAGAACCGACGCTGCGCGCGCTTGCCGAGGCGCGCTGGATCGACATGCAGACCTGCGAGGAACTCGTCACCGCCTACTGGTTCCTGCGCGATGTCGAGCACCGTATCCAGATGGTTCATGACGAGCAGTCGCACACGCTGCCGACGGGGGAGGCGGAGCTGAAGCGGATCGCCTTCATGGCAGGCTTCGACGACACGTCGGCCTTCTCCGCGCACCTCTCCGGCGTGCTGAGGACGGTGGAGCGGCGCTACCAGCAGCTTTTCGAACAGGAGGCCCGGCTTTCCGGCGAGAGCGGCAACCTGGTCTTCACCGGCAAGAAGGACGACCCGGACACGCTTGAGACGCTGGAAAAGATCGGCTTTTCCCGGCCGAAGGACATATCGGGCCTGATCCGCACCTGGCACAGCGGCCGTTACCGCGCCACGCAGTCGGTCGAGGCGCGCGAGCGGCTGACGGAGCTGACGCCGAAGCTTCTGGAGGCTTTCGGCGGCAGCGCCCGCGCCGACGAGGCGCTGATCCGCTTCGACAGCTTTCTGTCCGGCCTGCCCGCCGGCATCCAGCTCTTCTCGCTGCTGGGCAACAATCCGCCGCTCCTGTCGCTGATCGTCACCATCATGTCGGCGGCGCCGCGGCTTGCCGACATCATCGCCGCCAAGCCCCATGTCTTCGACGGCATGCTGGACCCGACCCTTCTGTCCGCAGTGCCGGACCGGACGACGGTGAAGACGCGCATCAACGGTTTCGTCGCCGGCGCCCGGCATTACGAGGAGGTCCTCGACCGGCTGCGGATCATCAATGCCGAGCAGCGTTTCCTCATCGGCATCCGGCTTCTGACGGGCGCGATCGACGGCGAGGGGGCGGGCCGCGCCTTCACCGATCTCGCCGCTCTCGTCATCGAGCGCGCGCTTGGGGCGGTGCTGGCCGAGATGGAGGCGGCGCATGGCCGCGTCGCCGGCGGTAGCGTCGCGATCGTCGGCATGGGCAAGCTCGGCAGCCGCGAACTGACCGCCGGCTCCGATGTCGATCTCCTCCTGCTCTACGATCATGACGAGGACGCCGGCGACTCGGACGGGCGCAAGCCGCTCGACCCGACGCGTTACTTTGCACGCGTCACGCAGCGCCTGATCGCCGCCCTCTCGGCGCCGACGGCGGAGGGCATCCTCTACGCGGTCGACATGCGCCTCAGGCCCTCCGGCAACAAGGGGCCGGTCGCAACGCGGATCGAGGCCTTCGCGCGCTACCAGCGCGAGGAGGCCTGGACCTGGGAGCACATGGCGTTGACGCGGGCCCGGGCGATCTGCGGCGACGAGCCGCTGACGGCGAGAGCGGACGCGATCGTCTCCGCCATTCTTCGCCTCCCGCGGGAGCGCGCGAAGCTCGCCGTCGACGTCGCCGAGATGCGCGACCTGATCGAGGCGGAGAAGCCGCCGCGCGACATCTTCGACCTGAAGCTCATTCCAGGCGGCCTCGTCGACATCGAGTTCCTCGTGCAGTTCCTGAGCCTGCTTGCGCCGGAGGCGGGCGGGGCGCAGCCATCGGCCGGCATGACGACGATGGAGGCGCTGAGGCTTCACGCCGGCGGCGTTCTTGCCGATGACGACCGCGAGACGGTCGAGGCGGCGTTGCGGCTGATGACGACCCTGTCGCAGACGATGCGGCTCTGCGTCGAGGGGGATTTCGAGGTGAAGTCGGCGCCCGCCGGCCTCGTCGATCTCCTCTGCCGTGCGGCCGGCCTGCCGGATGCGCGGATGCTGGAGGCGGAGATCCGGCGGCTCTCCAAGGCCGTCCGGCGCATCTTCCGCGCCGTGGTCCGCGCCTGATCAGGCGCTGTCGGGGATGCGCACGGAGATGATTGTGCCGACGGTCTCGACCGAATAGATTTTCATCGTGCCGCCATGCAGGCGCGCGAGCGACCTCGAGATGGCGAGACCGAGCCCGGAGCCGCCCTGGCTCTTGGCATACTGGCTCTGTACCTGCTCGAAGGGCAGGCCGATCTTCTGCAGCCGCGCCTTTGGAATGCCGATGCCGGTATCGGCGATGGTCAGGATCACGGAGCCGGCGATCTTGCGGGCGCGCAGGGCGATCCGCCCGCCCTCGCCGGTGAACTTGACGGCATTGGACAGAAGGTTCAGCAGCACCTGCTTCATCGCCCGCCGGTCGGCGACGAGCGTCAGGCCATGCGCGACCGCCTGGTCGACAGTGATGCGCTTTTCCACCGCCGGCATGCTGGTGTAGCGCAGGGCCTCCTCGATCAGCGGCGCCAGGTCGATCTCCTCGCGCACGATCTGCATGTGGCCCGCCTCGATCTTCGACATGTCGAGGATGTCGTTGATGACATGCAGGAGATGCTGGCCGCTCTCGAAGATGTCGTGCGAATATTCGTGATACTTCTCCGAGCCGAGCGGACCGAACATCTGGTTCTGCAGGATCTCGGAAAAGCCGAGGATGGCATTGAGCGGCGTGCGCAGCTCGTGCGACATGTTGGCGAGGAATTCGGACTTGGCCTTGTTCGCGGCTTCCGCCCGCTGCTTTTCCGCAAGATAATTGGCGTTGGCGATCGACAGTTCCGCCTTCTGCCGCTCCAGCGTGACGCGGGAGGCGGAGAGATCGCCGACCGTTGCCATCAGCCTCCGCTCCGATTCGCGCAGGCGCACCTGGTGGCGCTTCAGCAGCGTGATGTCGGTGCCGACGGAAACGAGGCCGCCGTCGCGCGTGCGGCGGTCGTTGATCTGCAGCCAGCGCCCGTCGGCAAGCTGGATTTCCGTCGTCTGCGAATGGCTGGCATGGTCGGGATCGGCGAGCCGGCGCTCGACGAGCGGGCGGGCGGCGGCGGCCTGCACCAGATGCCGCTCGGTGCCCGAGGCGAGCAGGTCGTCCGGCAACTGGTAGGCCTTCTGGTAATGCGTGTTGCACATGACGAGACGGTCATTCTTGTCCCAGAGCACGAAGGCCTCGGAGGTGCATTCGATCGCGTCGGCGAGGCGCTGGTCGGCTTCCGCATAGCGCTGCGCCAGGCGGTGCTGCTCGGTGACGTCCATGGCGATGCCGATCAGGTGCGGCCGCCCCGATGCGGTGTGGATGACGTCGGCGCGGGCCCTCAGCCAGACGTAATGGCCGTCGGCATGGCGCATGCGGAAGAGATGGTCGACCTGCCGGGTCTCGCCCGAGGCGATCATCCGGGCGACGTCGTAGATGCCCTTGTCGTCCGGATGCATCAGCCGGGCGGCATCGCCGAAAGAAAGAACGCTGTCCTTGTTCGCCATGCCGAGCATTTCGTACATCGAGCGCGACCAGAACAGCCGCCGGTTGGCGAGGTCGAAATCCCACAGGCCGCAGCGGCCGCGCGACAGGGCGGTCTCGACGCGCAGGTTCGATTCGGCGAACACCTGGTCGGCGTCGCGCGCCCGGTTCGCCTGCATGTAATAGGCGTAGAGGATGACGAGCAGGATCGCCGATATGCCGGCAAAGAGCGTGACATTGAGCGAGATCTCGTCGCGCATCAGGCTCTCCATCATCGCCGTCGGCGCGGCAACGAGCATGATGCCGTTCGTCCCCTGGACCTTGGAGAGCGCGACGGTGTGTTCCTCGCCGTCGACGAAGGCGCGGGTGACGATCCGGCGCTCGCCGAAATAGGGAAAGGCCGCGATGTCGGGCGCGACCGAGGCGAGCGGCCGTCCGACGAGGCCCGAGGCGGCCGCGGACCCTGCGAAGATCCGGCCGTCCTTGCCGATCGCGAGCACGAGGCTGTCATGGTCGAGCATGTCGGGGCCGATCGCCTCGCGCAGCCGCGCCTCGACCTTGTCGCGCTGGTGGCCGGAGAAAATTTCCTCGGCCTCCGTGCCGAACATCCCGGCCGCGAGGCTGGCGCCGAGCAGCGCCGCCTGGCGCATGTCGGCGTCCATGCGGCTCTGCTCCACGAGGATGCCGCTCATACGCGACACCGCGACGATGATGAGAAAGGCGATGATCAGGACCGGGATGGAGCGCTTGAGCATCGGCTCTGCGGCGCTGAGCCTCGGCCGTGCCGGTTCGTTGAAGAGCTTCGCTCCGCGTCCGGTCTCAAGGCGCCGGGGAATGCCGGGAAATTTACGCCAGGCACGCCCATCGGCTGCGCCGGCCTGCTGCGCGTCCGCCAACTTTCTCAATGTATCGCCCTCGTCGATTCGGCGCGCCGCTCGCGCGAACCACGGACAATGAATCAAAGGCGATTCGCCTTGTCCAGCGAAAATCCGGCCGGGACGTTTACCAAATCTTAAGGGCGCGTTTTGCTAGTCGCGCCCGCGACGGACGCGAAATTCCTGATAAAATGAATTATTATCATGGGCATAGGTCAATGTCAGGCGCTTTTCGGCAGGAGGCTCTCCCGCCGAGGACGCCTCCTGCAATGTCCGTTTCAACCCTTGAGGATGCGCTCGACGATGTCGCTCACGTCCGGCGAGAGCCGCGGTGCCTGGGCGATCTGGCGAAGTGCTGCGCGGGCGTGGGAGGCCCTCGTCTCCTCGAGCGCGCGCCAGGAGCGCAGCGATGTCAGGATCCGGGCGGCGAGCTGCGGATTGCGCCCGTCGATGTCGAGGATCTGGGCCGCGAGGAAACGGTAGCCCTCACCGTCGGCCCGGTTGAACCCTGTCGGGTTTGAGAAGGCAAAGGTACCGATCAGCGCGCGCACCCGGTTCGGATTGTTCGCGTTGAACAGCCCGTCGCCCATCAGGCCGCGCACGCGCTCGAGCGCGCCGGCACCCGGCGTCGAGGCCTGCACGCTTAGCCATTTGTCGATGACGAGCGCGTCCGTCTCGAAGCGCCGCCGGAAAGCGTCAAGCGCCGCTCCCGTTTCCGCGGCCTCCGGAAAGCGATGGCACAGCAGCGTCAGGGCCTGCAGCCGGTCGGTCATGTTGTCGGCGGCGGCGAAGGCGTCGGCGACGGGTGCCGGATCCTCTTCGGCAGCGACGCGGTAGCCGAGTGCGGCATTGCGCAGCGCCCGCCTGCCGGCGCTTTGCGCGTCCGGGGTGAACGGCCCGTCCGCCCGCATCTCGTCGACGAGGCGGGCGAAGACGGCATGGCCGGCCCGCGCGACCGCGGCGACGACCTGCCGGCGTGCCTCGTGGATCGCGTCCGGATCGGTGTCGCGGCCGATCTCGCGGGCGATGTCCGCCTCGCTCGGCAGCGCCAGTGTCTGGGCCCGGAAGGCGGGCTCGAGCCCGGCATCGCCCGCGGCGGCGACAAGCGCCTCGATCAGCGTCGCGTCGCATTCGACCGGCCGGCCCGCGGCAACGGCGGCGGTGCCCGCGACGAGATTGGGCATGGCGATGGCGTTGACCGCCTGCCAGCGGGCGAAGAGATCGCTTTCGTGCAGCGCCACATGGGCGAGGTCGGCCGGCGGCTGTTCGAAATGCAGGTTGATCGGCGCGGAAAATCCGCGGTTGAGCGAGACGACCGGTCGCGAGGCGATGCCGGTGAAGGTGACGGTCTGGCTGCGTTCGGTGAGATGCAGCACGTCTCCCGTTGCCTCGATGCCGTCGATGCGCTGAGCCTTCGCCTCGCTGCCGTCTTCGAGCAGCAGCCCGACCCGAAGCGGAATGTGCATCGGTTCCTTGGTCGGCTGGCCGGGCGTCGGCGGCACCATCTGTTCGAGCGACAGGGTGAAGGCCTGCCGGGCCGCATCATAGGTGCCGGACGCCGTGACGAGCGGCGTGCCGGCCTGCGTGTACCAGAGCGAGAACTGCGAGAGGTCCCGTCCGCTCACCTCGGCGAAGCAGGCGACGAAATCCTCGATCGTCACCGCCTGGCCATCATGCCGCTCGAAATAGAGGTCCATGCCGCGCTTGAAGAGATCGGGCCCAAGCAGCGTCGCGATCATCCGCGTGACCTCGCTGCCCTTCTCGTAGACGGTCGTCGTGTAGAAGTTGTTGATCTCGCGATAGGTATCCGGCCGCACCGGATGGGCAAGCGGCCCGGCATCCTCGGGGAACTGCTCGGCCTTCAGATGCCTTACCTCGGCGATGCGCTTCACCGCGCGCGAGCGCTGGTCGGCGGAGAATTCGTGGTCGCGATAGACCGTCAGCCCCTCCTTCAGGCAGAGCTGGAACCAGTCGCGGCAGGTGATGCGGTTGCCCGTCCAGTTGTGGAAATATTCGTGGGCGATGATCGCCTCGATGTTGGCATAGTCCTGGTCGGTGGCGGTTTCCGGGTCGGCGAGAACATACTTGTCGTTGAAGACGTTGAGGCCCTTGTTCTCCATCGCCCCCATGTTGAAGTCGGAGACGGCGACGATCATGAAGATGTCGAGGTCGTATTCCCGGCCGAAGACCTCCTCGTCCCAGCGCATCGACCGCTTCAGCGCATCCATCGCATAGGCCGCGCGCGGCTCCTTGCCGTGCTCGACATAGATCTTCAGCGCGACCTCGCGGCCCGAGGCGGTGGTGAAGCTGTCCTCGACGACGCCGAGGTCCCCGGCGACGAGGGCGAAGAGGTAGCTCGGCTTCGGATGCGGATCGAACCAGGCGGCGAAATGGCGGCCGTCGCCCATGCCCGCGCCGCCGAGATAGTTGCCGTTCGACAGAAGCAGCGGCGTCGTCGCCTTGTCGGCGATGATGTTGACCGTGTAGACGGCGAGCACGTCCGGCCGGTCGGGGAAATAGGTGATGCGGCGGAAGCCCTCGGCCTCGCATTGCGTGCAGTAGACGCCGTTGGTGCGGTAGAGGCCCATCAGCTTCGTGTTCGATTCGGGCGCAATCTGCGTCACGATCGTCACCTCGAAGGGCGCGCTCTCCGGCAGGTTGCGCAAAGTCAGCGATTGCGGCGTGACGTCATGGTCGTTCGCCGGAATGTCCACCTGGTCGAGCATCAGGCCGGTCATCGTCAGTTCGTCCCCGTCGAGGACCAGCGGCCGTGCCGGATCGACGCCGTCGCGTCGGTGAAAGATCAGCCTCGCCTCGACCTTGGTATCCTTGGGATCGAGTTCGAAGGTGAGATCGACACGCTCGAGCACGAAATCCGCCGGGGCGTAGTCTTCGAGATGAAAGATCTGGCCGGTTTCTGTCCGCATGGTCTCACCCGCTTGTGCTGTTGCCGCCGCAGCGCGGCCGCCGGCCGCCTGCGATCGGAAAAATTGTGAAGGAATCGCGAAAACGGCCGCGCCCGACCCTCATGGCCGATCCGCCGATGGTGTCTTCCCGTTGAGGATGGTTGAAACGCGCCGGTTCTCGCGGGGCCGTCCGGGCAGGATCGGTCGCGAAAGCGTGGCGGCGAGGGCTGGATGGCTCTTCGCCACGGTGCCAGAACGATGCGTCAATGGAATTCTGCCGGTGTTTCGACGGTCACGCGGCATGGTGCAAGAAATTTACAAAATTAATCCTAACAATTGAGTGAATTGCCGGATTTCGCCGTCGACCGCAGCCTGTCCCGCCGGCGTCCCCCTGTTTCGGTTCGGACCGCCGCGACCAAACAGGGACGACAGGGCGTGCAGGCGACGGGAGAGGCTCAGGCCTCCGGCTCCGCGTTCGGTCCCGGGATCTGCTCCACCGTCGGGGCGGTCGGCACCGGACCCGCCTGGAAGTCGGTCTTTGCCACCAGCCCGTCCGACTGTTCGCGGCGGGAAATGCGCCAGCCGGCATAGGCGCCGTAGAGCGCGAAGGCGACGGCGAGGACCGCGAAGAGCGCGGCCGGGCCGAACGCATCCATCACCGGGCCGACGACGAGCGGGCCGGTGATCGTGCCGATGCCGTAGGTCACCATCATGCCGGACGAGACCTCGACATACTGTTGCGGCTCCGCCAGGTCGTTGGCATGGGCGACGTTGATGCCGTAGATCGGGTAGAGGACGGTGCCGACGAGGCCCGCGATGAGAGACAGCATGGCGGCGGAGCTTCCGGCCGCAGCGACCATCGCCAGGCACGCGACCATGCCGAACGCGCCGCAGCCGACCATGACGAGGCGGCGGTCGATGCGGTCGGAAAGGCGGCCGATCGGCAGTTGCGCCAGCGCGCTGCCGGCAACGAGCGCGCCGAGCAGCGTCGCGCCCTCGGCCGTGGTGAGCCCGATCTTCTGCGTGAAGACCGCGCCGAGGTTCAGCCATGCCCCGGCGATGATGCCGGCCACGAAGGCGCCGAACACGGCGGCCGGCGACCGGCGGTAGAGCGTCAGCAGGTTGAAGCGGACGCGGGGCGGCGGCTGCGGCGAGGGCGAGGAGGACAGCGCCGTCGGCAGGAGCCCGACCGAGAAGATCACGCCGCACAGAATGAAGAGCGAGGTGTTGGACGGATCGCCGAGCGGCACGAGATACTGCCCGCCGATGGAGCCGATCATCGTCGTCACCAGATAGCAGGAAAACAGCATGCCGCGATTGTCGTTGGTGACCCGCTCGTTCAGCCAGCTCTCGATGACAAGGTAGCTGCCGGCCATAGCAAAGCCCGCCATGGCGCGAAAGACGATCCAGGCGCGCCAGTCGACCACCAGCCCGCACAGCAGGATGGCGATCGCCAGCAGGGTGATCGTCGAGGAGAAGACGCGGATGTGGCCGACGCGGGACACGAAGGTCGGCGTGACGACGCAGGACAGCGTGAAGCCGATCGTGTAGCCGGTGGCGATGATGGCGATGGTGACGGTCGACCAGCCTTCCGCCACCGCCCGCACGGGCAGGACATAGCCCGACAGGCCGAAACCGACCATGATCAGCAGCGTCGAGACCAGAAGGCTCAGGACGGATGTGAGGCTGGCCAGCATGGGCACTCCGGCGCATCGGCCGCCCGCGCTGAAGGCACGAGGCCGGCCGTTCTTGAAAGGGCGGGAACGAAGGTTGCACCTGCCGCCCCGTCGGCATCGCGGTCTTCGGGAAATGAAGGCGGAACGTGCGGGCCGGTCATTCGCCGTTCCGTCACGGACGTGTCAAGCCTCACGCCTCGACATGCCGCAACGGTCCTGCGGCGTCAGTCTCGCCTGATCGGCGTGATTCTCCTGCCACGGATTGCGACAGGCGATGGCGCAATCCGTGGCATGTCAAAACAAAGCCGGCGGCCCGCGATGGAAGCGGGCCGCCGGCGGTGTGTCCGCGCCGAGCGCGAAGGCGATCAGCGCTGGACGAATTCCGAAAACAGGGGAAGGGGGCGCGTCGTGCGCATCGAGCCCATGGCCGTCATCTGCTCGTTCGCGGCAGAGCCGAAGGCCATCAGCGGCTGGCGACGCGCGGGGCCGCAATGGCGGAGCGTCTCGAAGTTGCTGTGGACGGGGCGAAAGCGGGCAGTCATGATGCAATTCCTTGGTTTCTTCCCTCCCGTGCTTCTATATTGCGCCGGGGCGCCGATCGTGCAATCCACCGCGCCGCGCTGCTGACATGCGCAATGCGCATGGCTTTCTTCATAAAGTCTTCATCTCTCGTTCAGATCTCGGAAAGCATGCCCGCCCTGAAGGCGAGCAGGTCCTGCCAGGCCAGCCGCTTGCTGGCCGGCGCCGACAGGAGTTCCTGCGGATGCAGCGTCGCCATCGCCGGAATGTCCCGCCCGCCGATCGCCACCGCGCGCCAGCGGCCGCGCGCGTCATGGATGGTTTCACTGCCGCCGAAGAAGAAGCGCGCGGTGAAATTGCCGAGCAGCAGCAGGCGGCGCGGCGCGACGAGCGCGATCTGACGCTCGATGAAGGGGCGGCAGATGTCGGATTCGCGCGCGGTCGGCATGCGGTTGCCCGGAGGGCGCCATGGAACCGCGGTCGAAAGGGCGAGGTCCTGCCGCTGCAGGCCGATCGCGCCGAGCATCCGGTCGAGCATCTCGCCGTGAAGGCCGGAGAAGGGCGCGCCCTCGCGTTCGTCGTCGCTATAGGGCATCGGGCCGACGACCATCACCCGCGCCGCCGGATCGCCGCTGAGGAACAGCGTCGAGCGCGCGCTCATGCGCAGGTTGCAGCCGGCAAAGGCCTCGAGTGCCTGCCGAAGCGCATCGAGTGTCTCGGCGCCCGAGGCGGCGGCAAGCGCATCGGCGATCGCCTGTTCGTCCGGAATGGCAACAGTGGGCCGCGCGGGCGCCGCGCGTTCCGCGGGCCTTGCCGGCGCCGCCTTCACCGCCGGGCGCGCGGGGGCGGGGGACGGATCGGCGGGAGGGGAGGCGGTGTCCAAGCGTTCGCTGCGCGCCCGGAATTCTGCGAAGCGGTCAAGCGGCTGGTTCTCGACAGGCCATTCCACGCCGGCATCCGCATAAAACTGCAGGAGCGCGGCAAGCTCGCGGGGGGAAAGAGCATCGGCGGGGATCATGGTCCTCTCTTACAGGAGGCGTCCCCGCCGGGAAAGCACCGATGGAGGATGCGTGCCTTGCGCAAAGACCGGACTGCCTGTCGCGTTCCGGCTCGACAAGGCCGGCACGATTTGACAAGACGGTTGCCACAGGAATGAGGCCGGCGCGCCGCGGGGATGCGCGCGGGGCGCCAGAGCGACCGGAGAAATGGCACATGAGCGAGGCGATGGAACTTCCCGAACGCGAGGCGATGGACTTCGACGTCGTGATCGTCGGCGCCGGCCCTGCGGGCCTGTCTGCGGCGATCCGGCTGAAGCAGGTCGATCCGGACCTGTCGGTCGTCGTTCTGGAAAAGGGGGCGGAGGTCGGCGCGCACATTCTTTCCGGGGCCGTCGTCGATCCGCTCGGCATCGACCGGCTGCTGCCCGGATGGCGCTCCGACGAGAGCCATCCCTTCAAGACCGCGGTGACCGACGACCATTTCCTGCTGCTCGGCCCGGCCGGCGCGCTCCGCCTGTCGAACTTCGCCATGCCGCCGCTGATGAGCAATCACGGCAACTACATCGTCTCGCTCGGCAATGTCTGTCGCTGGCTGGCCACCAAGGCGGAGGAACTCGGCGTCGAGATCTATCCGGGCTTCGCCGCGACGGAGGTCCTCTACAATGCGCAGGGTGCGGTCGTCGGCGTCGCGACCGGCGACATGGGCATCGAGAAGAACGGCGAGCCCGGACCGAGCTACACGCGCGGCATGGAACTTCGCGGAAAATACACGTTGATCGGCGAGGGCGTGCGCGGGTCGCTCGCCAAACAGCTCATCGCCAGGTTCGATCTTGCCCGCGACCGCGAACCGCAGAAATTCGGCATCGGGCTCAAGGAGCTCTGGCAGGTAAAGCCGGAGCACCATCGGCCCGGACTGGTGCAGCATTCCTTCGGCTGGCCGCTCGGCATGAAGACGGGCGGCGGATCCTTCCTCTATCATCTCGAGGACAATCTGGTCGCCGTCGGCTTCGTCGTGCATTTGAACTACAAGAACCCCTACCTCGCGCCGTTCGAGGAGTTCCAGCGCTTCAAGACGCATCCCGCCATCAGGGGCACTTTCGAGGGCGGAAAGCGGCTCTCCTACGGCGCGCGCGCCATTACGGAGGGCGGCTGGCAGTCGGTGCCGAAGCTGTCCTTCCCCGGCGGCGCGTTGATCGGCTGCTCGGCCGGCTTCGTCAACGTGCCGCGCATCAAGGGCAGCCACAATGCGGTCCTGTCCGGCATTCTCGCCGCCGAGAAGCTCGCCGCCGCGATCACCGCCGGGCGCGCCCATGACGAACCCATCGAGATCGAGCTCGGCTGGCGCGACAGCGCCATCGGCTCCGATCTGAAGAAGGTCCGGAACGTCAAGCCGCTCTGGTCGAAATTCGGCACGGCGCTCGGCGTGGCGCTGGGCGGGCTCGACATGTGGACCAATCAGCTCTTCGGCTTTTCCTTCTTCGGCACCTTGAAGCACGGCAAGACGGATGCGCAGTCGCTCGAGCCGGCGGCGCAGCACAGGAGGATCGACTACCCGAAACCGGACGGTGTGCTCACCTTCGACCGGCTCTCCTCGGTCTTCCTGTCGAACACCAACCACGAGGAGGACCAGCCGGTGCACCTCAAGGTCAAGGACAGGGATCTGCAAAAGCGCTCGGAACACGACATCTATGCCGGTCCGTCGACGCGCTACTGTCCCGCCGGCGTCTACGAATGGGTCGAGAAGGACGGCGCCGACGTCTATGTCATCAATGCCCAGAACTGCGTCCACTGCAAGACCTGCGACATCAAGGATCCGAACCAGAACATCACCTGGGTCCCGCCCCAGGGCGGCGAGGGGCCGGTCTATCCGGGCATGTGAGATCTGTGCTTTAAGCGGGGTGCGGGTCCGTCCGCGATGGGGGGCATCGTTGAACGCGTCTCAAGGCATCGGAAGCATGGTGGCGTATTTCGCGCATTCCGACATTTGCGTCCCAAGGGGCATATCGAAGACGACGACCGAGTGCGGTGCGGCGAGGAAAGGTCATCATGGTTGCCGATACTGTTATTGTCTCCCTTACCACAATCGATTCCAGAATCGGACATGTTGGAAAGGTATTGAAAAGCATTTATGAGCAGTCATTTTCACCAAGGAAAATTTTTCTAAATATATCTGAAGATTCTTTCATGTTGGATAAGGGGATAGATAAAAATTCTCTTCCCGATGATCTGATCGACATGCAGAATCATGGCATGATCGAGATAAATTTTACCAGGAACATTGGGCCTTATCGAAAAATATTCGATGCGCAGAGACTGTATGGGGGATCCTTCAGATATATCGTGACCGCCGATGATGACGTTGTTTATCCGCGCGACTGGCTGAAAGGGCTGGTCGAGGCTGCGGCCGGCGGAGGACACGCAATCACGGCGTACCGGTGCCGCGCCATGATCACCGCGAATGGTGGCCTCGCCCCCTACAACAAATGGCCGATGATCCGGGACGAGAATACAGGTTTCGGTGATGTTCCGCTTGCGCAAAGACCACTCTTCACGTTTGCGACCGGACGAGGCGGGATCCTTTACTCCACCGATATTTTCTCGGATCTCGACCTGCTCGAGACGCTGCGGCAGCAGGCGCCCGCACAGGATGACGTCGTGCTGAAATTCATCAGCATGTCGCAGGGCGTGCCCGTGCACCGCGTTCCGATGGCCGAGGCTGGCACACGGGGCCGCGAGTTTCCCACTCTCCTGATTGAAGGAGAGGAGTCCGCCGGTCTCTTCAATCAGATCAATATTTCCGGGGGGAATGACGCCGCGATCGGCCGGGTTGTCGAAAAGTTGCGCGAGCTGACGGGGTTCGACTACAGGGACCTTCTTTAGGCGGCGCGAGGCGCGGACGGCCCGGTGCGTTACCCGAGAAGGAAGGATTTCATCTTCTTCCGGAACGCCTCTGTGTTGACCCTCGGTGCGATGTCACGCAAGGACGCCGCCAGGGTCTGCGGAGTGACGTCGCCGGTTCGGTAGGATTGCACGAACAGCTTCGCCACATAGGCATTCGCCACCACGCTCTGGAGTTCACGCACCTGCATCGCCACGTCCGTATCCGCGCTCACGGAGCGGCGAAGCGTATCCATGACAGCATGAAAATCGTCTTCCTTGCCGGCGCCGTGATAGTGATCGAAGACCGCTAGGAGGACCTGCGCCAGGCTGACATTCAACCCGTAGGTCAGGCGGAACGGGGTCTGGTTCCGGACCGCCGAGACGACCCTGCCTGCCTCCCTCTTGAAGGCGTTCACGTCGTTCGAATGGATGTGAACATGCGTCATCGCCATCGCCAGGGAGATCTGCATCTGGATCGGGTCCTGCCGGATTGACGCTCCGAACGGAACCAGCGCCTCCATCGACCGGATATCGTGAAGCTTTTCTCTCACATAGGTGAGCAGCGACGTGTCCGACAGTTCCACGGCCTTGTAGGCGAGGATGACGAAGCAGTTTATGGCATAGCAGGCCATATCGGGATTGACGGCTTGCAGTTCGCCCAATCTCTCGAGATTGTTCCGGGCCACGATTGCCGTGGTGAACGAATCAATATTTCTCCTGCTCTGATACGTGAAAAAAGACTCGAATTCGGATTCATCGAAGACGGTCATGTATTCGAGGGAAACATTTCTTGAATAAAATGGAACGGCCTCCGATGTGTTGAGCGTCAGTCGAATATGTCGAACCGTCTTCCATTCGGTTATGGGGATGGATATTGAATACAGGTTGCCGTATGTCGCCAGGTGTTTGCGGGTCGGTGTGTAGCAGTTGTTGATGACCCTCTGCACTTCGCCCTGAGGATTGGCAACTTCCTCGAATTCGGCGTCCATGACGGAACCGTCGACACGCTCGATGCTGACACCCAGACATTCAGATGGAAAAGCGTGGCGGCCGAAGATGACAACGAAGGCGTCCCGCGCCCTGGCCACGCCGGCAGCGATGAATTTCACGTCGGTCATTGTCCCACTCGCATTTCAATCACGACGCATGGCGGGTCGTCGCAAGCACCCTGCAATGCAATCCTTACGGGTTTTGACGGCCTCAGTGCTCGACAACAAGGCCGGATCGGACATGCCTTCGAGCGCACCCGAAAAGGCAAGGCCAAATTCCGCGCCATACCTTCACTTTCCCACGGCGCCGTCAAGCTGTGCTCCGTGCTGCATCGAAGGAGCGTCTTACTCAACCGCCGTGATGCCCATCTGCAAAGACCGGCAGGGCGCACCGTCAGACCACCGCCGTCGCCGCCCTGATATCCGCGATGCTGTGGCCGATGAAGGACTGGATCTGCAGGGCGATCTGGTTCGGGGCCATGTCGGCGACGAAGCGGCGCAGGCCGGAGAGGTTGCGGTCGTAGCTGTCCTCGAACCAGAGCGAATGGCAGAGCGCCTGCGGCATGGCGACGTGGCCTTCGCCGCCGAGGACCTCGTCGACGAAGCGGCCGTAGATGATGCATTCCGAGAAGGCGCGCGTGCCGATCATCGCCTTGACCCAGTGCCGCCCGTGGCGCGCCTCGATATGGTCGAGGAGCCGGCGGCAGGTGTCCGTCCGCCACGGGATCAGCGAACTGATATAGTCGGTGGCCGGCAGGCGGGCGGGCGGCAGACCGAGCAGCCTTTCGCTGTGCTTCAGCCATTTCAGATGATCCGAACGGATATCCTCGTCGATCGCGCCGGGCCGGCGATAGAAGGCCAGCCTTTCCCCCTGCCAGAGCGTCGCGGGATCGAAGTCGCGGATGAGCACGACATCCGAATCGACGGTCAGCATCGCCGTCTCGCCGATCTGCCGGGCGAGCGCCATCCGGCGCAGCTGCTGCACGTGCCAGCCGCGCAGCGGCGGTGAGAAGGGGCTCAGCCACACCTGGCGGCGCATCAGTGCCGTCGGATCCGGCAAGGCGACGAGCCAGGACGGCAGCAGGTCACGTTCGTCGATGATCCGGCGACGGGCGCCCTCGAGCGCGCGAAACAATGCCAAGTCGCGACCAGACACAAGAATATAATGGATGAAATCACCCATTACGTGTCGATCTATGCTTTCGCACAGAAGTCTGCAGCGCTCGAAATCGTTGACATAGGAGGCGGTGACGATCGCCGTCTTGTGCATAATTTGATCTCCGAAAAATTTAACAAATTTTTAACCGTTCTGTTTTCTCATTAATAAATATGGTGAACGGAATTATTTTGCCACAGGAATGAATTTAACCTTTCATTAAGGTTAACGGGAAGCCATCGCGTCTCTGTCGAAACGCCGCCGGCTTCATTCGGCGCGCGATCGTAAATCGCGACAGGCGGTCTTTAACCGTCCGTTAACCATAAATTCCTAGCGTGGGCGCCATGATTTGATCACGTTGGGGACACATTCATGTCGATATCGCGCCGGGGCCTGCTCGTCGGCTTTTCCGCTCTTCTCGCCGGCTGCTCGACGAACGCGCCGAATCATGTCGCCAATTACGGCCCTCGGCCGGACGAGAGGTTTCCGCTGAAGGCGGTGCCGCTCGAAAAGATCAAGCCCGAACTGCGTCGCCAGGAGGTCGCCTACGACACCAGCGAGGCGCCGGGCACGATCGTCGTAGATACGCCCGAGCGCCGGCTCTACTATGTGCTCGGAAACGGCAGGGCGCTGCGCTATGGCGTCGGCGTCGGCCGCAACGGCTATGCGCTGGCCGGCACGGCCTATATCGGCCGCAAGGCGGAATGGCCGAGCTGGACGCCGACGGACAACATGATCCGCCGCGATCCGCAGAAGAACCTGAAATATGCCGGCGGCCTGCCCGGCGGGCCGAACAATCCCCTCGGCGCGCGGGCGATCTATCTCTATCGCGGCGGCAACGACACGATGTTCCGCATCCACGGCACCAACCAGCCCCAGTCGATCGGCCTTGCCATGTCATCGGGATGCGTGCGCATGATGAACCACGACGTCATCGACCTTTACGAGCGGGTCGAGCCGGGCGGCAGGGTGGTCGTGCTGCAGGCCTGAACGGTCAGCGCCGCGTCTTCCAGGCGACGACCATCAGCGCGCCAATCACCGTGATGTGCTCCATCACGACATAGAATTCGAGCGTGCGCATCGGCTCCTCCATCGCCCAGAAACCATGGGCGATCGGGATCGTCAGCGCGGTGAACACGCCGAGCGCGCCGGCGCCGAGCCATGTGTGCCGGTCCGCGATGATCAGGGCAGAGCCGCCGATCTGCACGACGATCGTGGCGATGGCGAAGAGCGCCGCCGGCTGCAGGCCGAAATGGGCCATCTCGCCGAGCGCGCCGTTGAAATCGATGAGCTTGGCAAGGCCGCTGGCCCAGAACATGTAGGTGAGGACGACGCGCGCCAGGAGGCCGAACCAGCGCGCGTTGACGATCGTCTCGATGATGGCCGGCATGCAATCCCCCGATTCGCCCGCGTGAAGACGGTGGACTGTCCCACGCGGGCAAGGCGCGTTCAATGGCCACGCGGCGGCGGAAGGGCCACGGGTTCACCAAGGGGCTTCGGCCTGCCACGCTTGGCCTTCCGGGCGGCCGGGGTCAACGAAAGCCCGCGTCGTCTGCCGCTCCGGCGGCTCGCCGCCGGAAGCATGCCGTGAACCGGCCGATGGGCCTCAGAAGCCTTCGAGGACGACCTTGCCCTTCATCCGCCCGGTCTCGACCAGCGCATGCGCCGTCTTCAGGTTGGCGGCGTTGATGGTGCCGACGGTCTCGGTCAGCGTCGTGCGCAGCTTTCCGGCATCGACCAGGCGCGACACCTCGTTCAGCAACCTGTGCTGCTCCTCCATGTCCGGCGTCTTGAACACCGGCCGCGTGAACATCAGTTCCCAGTGCACGGAGACCGCCTTGCTCTTGAACGGCATGATGTCGAGCACCTTCGGGTCGTCGATCAGAGCGAAACGGCCCTGCGGCGCGATCAGCCTTACGATCGCATCGAGGTGGCTCGCGGTGTTGGTGGTCGAGAAGACGAAGCCGGGCGCGCCGAGCGCCAGCGCGGCGATCTCGGCGTCGAGCGGCTTGGCGTGGTCGATCACCTGATGGGCGCCGAGCTCTTGCGCCCAGGCTTTCGTCTCCGGCCGCGAGGCGGTGGCGATCACGGTCAGGCTCGTCAGGGTCCGGGCGAGCTGGACGGCGATCGAGCCGACGCCGCCGGCGCCGCCGACGATCAGTACGGCATTGTGCGCGCCCGGAACCGGCGTCTCGACATGCAGCCGGTCGAACAGCGCTTCCCAGGCGGTGATCGCCGTCAGCGGCAGGGCGGCGCTCGCGGCAAAGCCGAGCGAGGCGGGCTTGCGCCCGACGATGCGCTCGTCGACGAGCTGGAATTCGGCGTTGCTGCCCTGCCGGTCGATCGATCCGGCATAGAAGACTTCGTCGCCGGGCTTGAACAGCCGGACGTCCGGCCCGGTGGCGACGACGACGCCGGCCGCGTCGAAGCCCAGCACGCGCACCTCCCCTTCCGGCGGCGTCGCGCGGGCGCGCACCTTCACGTCGACGGGGTTCACCGAGACGGCCCGAACCTCGACCAGAAGGTCGCGCCCTGTCGGCGTGGGCGTCGGCAGGTCGACATCGATCAGCGAGGTTTCGGCCTCGATCGGCTGGGGAGAGCGAAATCCGACGGCGCGCATGGCAAAATCCTTTGTCTCAGAGGTCATGGAACGGTCAGGCGCCTTCAGGCGTCCTCTCGCCCTAGATGCGGCTTATTGCTATGATGCGCAAGAATGCACAAATTTGGCCTATAGTGTCGAAAAGGATACCGTGATGTCGCGTCCGCGCTCGAAGCTGACCCAGAGTTTTCCCGGCTGCGCCGTCGAGGCGACGCTGAGCCTGATGGACGGCAAGTGGAAGGGCGTCATCCTCTACCACCTTTTCCAGGGCGGCACGCTGAGGTTCAGCGACCTGAGGCGGCGTCTGCCGAATGTGACGCAGCGCATGCTGACCAAGCAGCTGCGCGAGCTCGAGGGGTGCGGCGTCATCGCGCGCACGGTGTTTCCTGTCGTGCCGCCGCGCGTCGACTACGCGCTGACGCCGCTCGGCCTCAGCCTGCAGCCGGTGGTCGCGGCGCTGAAGTCCTGGGGCGACGCGCATTCGGTCTGCGAGGACGGGGCGCTGCGCTTCGTCACCGTGCGGGCGCCGAAGCCGGAGGAGCAGCCGCTGCGCCGTTCTGCCTAGGCTTCCGCGCGCTTTCTAAAGCACCATCTGGAAACCCGCCGACGGCTCCCTATCTCCGTCATCGACACCTGTCGCTGCGACAGGCCGCCGGCATGGGCCGGCGGCTCTACCGGAGTCGATCGAGACCCCATGAAGATCAAAGCCATTTTCAATCGCGACGGCGGCACGTTTCGCACGACCGACATGGCCGCCTACGAGGCGCGGGTCGAGCAGGTCTTCCGCGATGCCGGCCATGACATCGACGCCGAGGTCGTTTCGGGCGACGAGATGCAGGCGGCGCTGGAGCGCGCCGCAGGCCGCGATGACCTCGATGCGATGATCGCCGGCGGCGGGGACGGCACCATCTCTGCCGCCGCCGGCCTCGCCTGGAAGAGCGGCATGCCGCTCGGCATCGTGCCCGCCGGCACGATGAACCTCTTCGCCCGCTCGCTGAAGCTGCCGCTCGACATCGTCGAGGTGCTCGACGTGCTCGCCCACGGGCGGATCATCGACGCCGACATCGGCAGCGCCGACGGCCGGGCCTTCGTCCACCAGTTCTCGACCGGGCTGCACGCGCGCATGGTGCGCTATCGCAACTCGCTGAGCTATGCCTCGCGGATCGGCAAGATCTCCGCCAGCGTGCGGGCCGCCATCGCCGTCATCCTCAACCCGCCGCAATTCGACGTGGACATCGATGTCGACGGCGTGCGCGAGCGCCGGCGCATCTCGGCGATCTCCGTCTCCAACAATCCCTTCGGCCGCGACACGCTGATGTATGCCGACGACGTCACCAGCGGGCGCCTCGGCTTCTACACCGCCCCGCCGCTGACCCCCTTCGGCGTCGCCAGGCTCTCGGTCGATATCCTGCGCGGCAAGTTCCGCGACAGCCCCGTCATCACCGAGATGAGCGGCAGCACCGTGGCGCTTCATTTTCCGAAGGTCTATGGCCGGATCAACTGCGTCATCGACGGCGAACTTCTGCCGCTCGACCGGCGGGTGACGCTGCGCATCCATCCGGGGGAACTGAAGCTGCTGGTCGGCGCGCAGGCTCCGCCCCCGACACCGGTCGAGGATGCTCAGGCGACGTCCGGCGCCTGAGCGCGGTCGAGCAGGGCGACGAATTGCCGTCCGTTCTCCCCGAAGGCCACGGGCAGGTGCTTCCGGTAGGCGGCGACCACGCGGGCAAGCCGCGCGTCGCGGGCCGCGATCATCGCCTCATGCGCCGCGCGGATGTCCGGCTTCTCCAGCATCTCCGCCATGCGTGCCTCGAGGTCCGGCACGCTCTGGCGCAGCATCCCGGAAATGTCCGGCCCGTCCGCCTCGAACTGAAGCAGGAAATCGCTGAGGAACTGTTCGGGAAGGCCGAGGAAGACGTCCTGTCTGCTCTTCTCCTGGCTTCCCCGGTTGCGCGAGAATTTCCACAGGAATTCCTCGGCCGACTTGGTGAAGTAGTGGAAGAGTACGGCGGTGGAATCGTCCGGCCGGTCGGAATGCGCCGGCGCGATGGCGGCCGGGATGTCCGTGTTCGAGGACGTGTGCATCTCGCCATTGGCTTCGCGGAAGGTCAGCGCCGCCCGCTCGGCGGTAAAGGGAAAATGCGGCTGCGAACCCGTTGCGTTGCGCACGCGGCTCATCGACTTGATGTGGCGGTCGACGGCGCCGATCCGCCGGGTGCAGCGGCGCGTCAGCGGCGCGGCCGACCAGCGCGTCTGTCCGGTCGAGCTGACGAAGGCCCAGTTGAAGGCGATGACGTCCGCCTGCTGCCGCTCGTGCCATTCGACGAGGTCGCCGAAGGTGGCGAAGCGTTGCGTGTCGAAGGCGAGGAATTCGTCGAGGTCGACCGTCAGCGCCCAGTCATAGTCGAGGATCTCGGGAAGCATCGCGAAGGCATGGCCATAGGCCTTGCGCTGGCCGCTGACCTGGACCCCGGTGCGGTTGGCGATCTTGACGAGGTAGCCATGGGCCGCCAGCGCATCAAGCAGGCCGTCCGACCCGTCGGCATTGTCGTTGGTGTAGAAAAAGATCTGCTCGAAGCCGAGCGCGCGATAATGGGCGACCCATTCGAGGATGTAGGCGCCCTCGTTTCGGGCCGTCGCCACGACGCACAGCCGCTTGCGCGGCACGACCTGCCGTCGGGCATGGGTGGAGGCCGCATGGGCGAAGGAGAGATATTGCTGCCGGACCGTCTTCACCAGGAAATCGAGATCCTCGTTGATCTCGCGGCACGCCGGACGCGGCGCGTCCCTGTCGCGGAGCCAGTCCGCCAGGCCAGGAAGCACCGTCATGGCCCAGCGGTCGCCGGGAAGAGCCTCGGCAATCTGCGCGATAAGCGCCGGTTCCTCGACCAGCCGCCGTCCGAAGGCGTCGAGTTCGGAGAGGCGGAGCAGCGGCAGGAGCGCCGTCAGCATGCCCTGGCGCACCGGGATGGAGGTCGCCTGGACGAGATCGACGAGATCGGCCGCGTCGAGATGGCCCTTGCGAAGCCGTTCGCCGAGCCAGGCAAGCCCGGCGGCGACGGCGTCGAGATGCGGTTCCTGACGCCGGTCGGCGATGCGGGCGAAGGTCTCCCAGCCGCCGACCGCGAGGCGATCGAAAACGAAGCCGCTCGTCTCCTCGCCGGAGACCGGAACGGCGGTCAGGTAGCGCCGCGAGCCGGGAAGCAGCAGAGACAGGGTCCGGCCCTCGCCGGCAACGGGGATGACGATCTGGAGGCTCGCTTCCGGCAGGTCGGCAAGCTTCAGCCGCGCGTCCATGTTCGTCAGCATGGCATAGGGGCAATCGTCGCGCTCCACCAGCAGCAGCGTCGCGTTTGCCGGCTTGCGGGCGGCGGAATGGTAGATGTGGCGGTCGCTGCGCGAGACGAAGGCCGAGGAGCCGTGCACCGTCTTTAGCCGTGACACGCGGATCCCGTCCGTTTCCGCAGCCGGCAGCACCCGTGGCGGACGGCGGGTCCTGCGAAACAGCGAGGTGAGGTAAGAGATCAACGCGACATCCCATCCAGATCCGCATCCGCAACGCAGAGCGCCTGGCGGAGCTGGCCTGTCTTAGGTCGCCGGTCGGCGCGAGTCTATTCTCGGGCGCCCGGTTAACGGTTCACTCTTACTGGAACGCCGTCTCGTAGAAGCTGCGCAGCTTGCGCGAATGCAGCTTCTCAGGCGGCATCGCCGCGAGTTTCTGCAATGCGAGGATGCCGATCTTCAGGTGCTGGCTCACCTGCGTCTTGTAAAAGGCCGTCGCCATGCCCGGCAGCTTGAGTTCACCGTGAAGCGGCTTGTCGGAGACGCAGAGCAGCGTGCCGTAGGGCACGCGGAAGCGGAAGCCGTTGGCGGCGATCGTCGCCGATTCCATGTCGAGCGCGATCGCGCGCGACTGCGACAGGCGCTTGACCGGCCCGCGCTGGTCGCGCAGTTCCCAGTTGCGGTTGTCGATGGTGGCGACGGTGCCGGTGCGCATGATCCGTTTCAGGTCGTAGCCCTCGTAGCCGGTGATCTCGGCGACGGCATCCTGCAGCGCCACCTGCACCTCGGCAAGCGCCGGGATCGGGATCCAGACCGGCAGGTCGTCGTCGAGCACGTGGTCCTCGCGCACATAGGCATGGGCGAGCACATAATCGCCGAGGCGCTGGCTGTTGCGCAGGCCCGCGCAATGGCCGAGCATCAGCCAGGCATGCGGACGCAGTACGGCGATATGGTCGGTGATCGTCTTGGCATTGGAGGGGCCGACGCCGATATTGACGATGGTGAGCCCGCCATGGCCCTTGCGCTTCATGTGGTAGGCCGGCATCTGCGGCAGGCGGGCGATGGTCAGGTCGGACTCCGGCCGGTCGCTGCCCGGCAGCGTGACGATGTTGCCGGGCTCGACGAAGGCGGTATAGCCGTTGCCGCCGGCCGCCATCTCGGCGCGCGCCCAGGCGCAGAACTCGTCGATGTAGAACTGGTAGTTGGTGAAGAGGACGAAATTCTGGAAGTGGCTGGCGCTGGTCGCCGTGTAGTGGCTGAGGCGCGCCAGCGAATAGTCGATGCGCTGCGCGGTGAAGGGCGCGAGCGGCGAGGGCTCGCCGGGGCCGGGCTCGTAGGCGCCGTTGGCGATCTCGTCGTCGGTTGTCGTCAGGTCGGGAGCGTCAAAGAGGTCGCGCAGCGGAATGTCGCTGTTTTCGGCCGCGGACGCCTCGACATGGGTGCCCTCGCCGAAGGCGAAATGCAGCGGGATCGGCGTCGCCGATTCGGAGATCGTCACCGTCAGCCCGTGATTGCGCATCAGCAGGCCGAGCTGTTCCTTCAGGTAGTGGCGAAAGAGGGTCGGCCGCGTGATCGTCGTCGTATAGACGCCGGGCGAGCTGACATGGCCGTAGGACAGGCGGGAATCGATGTGGCCGAAGCTGCCGGTCTCGATGCTGACCTGCGGATAGCAGGCGCGGTAGCGGCTCAGCGCTTGGCCGCCGCGTCCGAGCGTTTCGAAGGCATGGCAGAGGAAGGCCGTGTTGCGCGCGTAGAGCGCCTCCAGGCAGTCGACCGCCTTGATCGGGTCGTCGAACTGCACCGGCTCGAAGGCGTCGGGCATGGAGATGGGGAGGGGGGCGGCGGCGTGGATTCGATGGCTCATGCCGCCATTATAGGGGGACGCCTTTTACAAGCAAACGACAAGATCGGCACAAGGTCAGCGCGGCGCCGCGAGAATGACGGCGCAGCCGGCAAGCGCGAGGCCGGCACCGGCAAGGTCGAAGCGATCGGGGCGCACGCCCTCGATCAGCCACAGCCAGGCGAGCGAAGCGGCGACATAGACGCCGCCATAGGCGGCATAGGCGCGCCCCGCGGCCGGCGTGTCGATCAGCGTCAGCAGCCAGGCGAAGAGCCCGAGGGCGGCAAGGCCCGGCACCAGCCAGTAGACCGGCTTGTCCAGTTTCAGCCAGGCCCAGAAGGCGAAGCAGCCGGCGATTTCGGCAAGGGCGGCGAGGATATAGACGGGAAGGGCGGTCACGGGCGGCGGCAGTTCCTGATGTTGCGATGCAACATGATAGGAAAGCCTGCCCGCCGCCGCAATGCGCCGTCCGGCGTGTCAGCTCATGGCCTGGCGCTGGAGGGTCACGAACAGGACGAGGCCCGCGCCGGTCTTCGAGATGCCGAGGTCGGCAACCTTGGAATAGGCGATGAGGCCGGCAGGGGCTGCCAGCATTGCGCCAACCGCCAGCACGCGGGCGAAAAGTCCGGCAGACTGGAGAAGGGTGGCGATCATCGTCGGGGGTCTCCTTCGTGTCGAGGGATCAGAGCTTTGTCCTGCCGCCGCAGAACTGCGCGGTCTTCACCGTGCAGTCGGCGAGGGCGCCGATGCGGGCCTCGCTGCGCCGCTGCGTGTCGGCGCTGACGGCGGCCGCGAGCGCGAGGGCGAAGAGGACCATCATCAGCGAGATGATCGTGAGGCGCCGTGCGAGAATGTCCATGGTCTTCATCCGTCAGTTGGTGCGGGTTCAAGGAATGATGGCGTTTTCGCATGTGCTCACTGAACTGGTGCTGAGGTCGCGGTTCATCTCCCGTTCATCTTCGATGCAGGGCCTCGCATCGGCAGGCATCGTTCCGTCCTTCGGGATCGTCCGGCATGGTTAGAAAAGGATTGCGCCCGACGGTCGTGTTCTTCCGATCGAAAGGAGCGGGACCGGCCTTTTGCAGGGCTTTCGATGCTTAACGAAAATCCTTTTTTACCAACTGTTTGCGGTTTCTTCGTCCGCCATTAATCATGCATTTTAAGCGGCCATTGAAGGCCCCGGTGCATACTCGAAGCCACAAGACGAGCGGAGACGAAACACTTCGCCGACAGGCCTCCGGCACGACGAACGACCGCAAAGACGGCGCGTCGGCGGGAGGTGGAAAAACAGGGACAGAGTAGAACAAGCGACAACGGACAGGGACAAGACCATGGCACGCTTTGACATTCCGAACGGCTCCGAAACCTCGACGGGCGCGGAGAACCGCGCCGAGACCCTCTGCGAGATGGGGCTCATGTATGCGACCGGCCGCGGTTGCGACGTCGATCTCGTCGCCGCGCACAAATGGCTGAACATCGCCGCGATCAAGGGCTCGGACCGCGCCGCGGCGCTGCGCGCCGAACTCGCGGCGACGATGAGCAAGACCGATCTCGCGAGCGCACTTCGCGCCGCCCGCGAATGGATGACGATGCACTAATCGACAGCCCGTCCCGCAGGAATGCGCGGCGGTTCTGCGAAGAGGCCTGCCCAGACGAGGTGTCGAGAGCGCATGAGCGGAGCCGAAAGGTCGCGACGCGCTTTCGACGCCCGTCCCTGACGCGCGCGACGTCAATCCCCGAGCGCGCGCAGAACGTCCGGCAGCGCATCCGCGAAACGGTCCATCTCCTCCGACGGCCCGGTGCTGACGCGGATGCAGCGGTTGAGCGGCGCGACCCCCGGCATGCGGATGAACACGCCGTGGTCGGCCATAAGCCGGTCGACGATCGCCCGCGCATAGGTCTGGTCGCGGCCGCAGTCGATGGCGACGAAGTTCGTCGCCGATGCGAGCGGCCGGAGGCCGTTCAACGTCGCGACCTCGGCGATCCGGGCCCGCGACGCCGCGATCTTCGCGACCACCTCGTGCAGATAGGCCTGGTCGGCGAGAGCCGCGATCGCGGCGGCGACGCCGACGCGGTTCATGCCGAAGTGATTGCGGATGCGGTCGAAGGCGGCGGCGGTCCCGGGCGTGGCGATCCCATAGGCAATGCGGGCGCCGGCAAGGCCGTAGGCCTTCGAGAAGGTGCGGAAGCGCACGACGTTCGGCATGTCGCCGAACGCGCCGATCGGCGGGATCGCGTCCGCCGGCGCCGTCTCGCCATAGGCCTCGTCGAGGATCAGAAGCGTCGTCTCAGGCAGGGCGCGGGCGAAAGCTGCGATCGCCTCCGCCGGGTGCCAGCTTCCCATCGGATTGTCGGGATTGGCGAGGTAGACGAGCGGCGCGTCCTCCCGCTTCACGGCGTCGAGCAGCCCGGACAGATCCTCGCGGTTGTCGGCGTCGTAGGGAACGGTCACGAGCCGGCCGCCGAAGCCTGCGACATGGTAGTTGAAGGTCGGGTAGCCGCCGAACGAGGTGACCACGGGCGTGCCCGGCTCCACCACCATGCGGACGATCTCGCCGAGCAGCCCGTCGATGCCTTCCCCGACCGCGATCGTCCTTGCGCCGACGCCGAGATGGGCGGCGATCGCCTGCTTCAGCCCGTCGTTTTCCGGGTCGCTGTATTTCCACGTCGTCTCGGCCGCCGCCCGCATCGCCGCGAGCACGGAAGGGGCCGGACCGAAGCCGCTTTCATTGGCGCCGATGCGCGCCAGAACGGGGCGGCCGCGCTGGCGCTCGATCGCCTCGGGACCGACGAAGGGGATGGTTGCGGGAAGGGAGCGCAGGAGCGGCGTGAAGCGGCTGAATTCGGTCATGGGGACAGGGGCCGGAAAGGGTTGATCGCGATTCGCGCGACAATAGACCATCTCCGGCCGCCGCATGCATCCGTTTTGCGATGACGCGTCGCCCGCGGGCGTTCGCCGCGCCGTGCCGGCCGCGCGTCAGGGCCGGGCGGTCTGCATGAGCTGGTCCTTCTTCGGCGGATCCTTGATGTTGCCGCCGGTGAAGAATTCGTAGCGGACGATCTTGTGCAGGAAGGCGTCGTCGAGCTTGCGGATGAACTGGGCGTGGATGCGGTTGCCGACCCGGCTGACCTCGGCGCAGCCGAGGCGGCGTCCGCTGCCGAGGATGTTGAGGTAGTAATGTTTCGGCAGTCCGAAGGTGCTGCTCACCTCGAAGCTCGCTCCGCCGCGGGAGATGTCGATCATCTGCACGGTGCGGATGGTGACGCCGCCGAGTGCCGGCCGGATCGCCATCAGGGTCGCCTGCTGGGCGATCTGGTAGCGTTCGAACTTCGACTCGTAGAGTTCGGAGCGGACGAATGAATACATCGTTTGCTCTTGCATGTGACCTCCTTCTCGGCGCGTCCGTTCGTCTTCTTCCGCCTTTTGTCTCCTTCCACTCTCCTTGAGGGAGATTGCGATCGGTTGAACGAATTCGCTCAAATGCCACCGATCCACCCTTCTTGCGGATGCAGTCCCCGCCGATCTACACGGCCGACGTGCCGAAAAGACGCACGGCGAGAAAGCCGCAGCCCGCCGCGAGCGCGGTGACGAAGGTTCCCCAGGCCATGTCGACGACGGTGACGGTGACCGGCCAGCCCTTGAGCGTGGCGAGATTGGTGATGTCGTAGGTGCCGTAGGCGGCAAGGCCGAGGATGGCGCCGAAACCGATCGCCGTCATGATCGACCCGCCCCTGACGCCGGGCAGGACGGCGAGGACGACGATCGCGACGGCGAAGAACAGGTAGAAGATCGCGGCGATGGTGAAGTTCGGCGACGGCAGCATCAGCGCACCGAGCTGGTCGCGGTAGAAGGTCCGCGCGACGAGGCCGAGCCAGACGGCATCCACCGCGAGCAGGGACAGGAAGGTGCCGGCATAGGCAATCAGCAATGTCTTCATGATCGGATACCTCGGTTTCTTCGAGGCAGTACGTAGGCCCGCCGCGGCCGGATCGCACCCCGCCGCACAAAAACGTACCGGATGAGGATGTGGGCAAGGTCCGGGGCAGACGGCTTCATTCTCCCCGCCGCGGCGCTGACCGGAGCGCCCGGCGCCGAAACGGCGGTCCTCGGGCTGCAACCGTTACAGCCTGCCGCTCTTGAAGTTCAGCCGGATCAGCCGGCGCAGCGTGTCCTGTTGCAGCGGCACATTGAAGCGCACGCCGAGCTGGCTGCCCTTGCGATAGACCGTGGAGCAGCCGATCTCGAGGTCGAGACCGTCGATTTCGAGGAAAAACTGCCGGGGGAGGGGCAGGGCGGGGCTTGCATCGACCAGCGCGCCGCCCATAGAGATCTGCCGCAGGAGGCCGTTGTAGCGGCGCTTCACCTTCAGATGGTCGCCGATGATCATCAGGCGACAGGGGCGCTCGATGTTGAAATGCTCGTAATGCCCGGTCGCGGCCTGCGGGCCGGCGTCGGCGATGTGGATCTGGTGCGTCATCTCTCGGCCCGCTCGCGTCCTGCTCCCTGGGGCCATCGTCCCACGGACGTCTTTCGATCGGCTGACCGCGATCTTTCGCATTTTACCGATGCGTCATAAAATGAGCCACCCGCCGGGAAAATCGGTCGGCGCCGTCATTGAAACGGCGGGCGCCATACGTGATAGTCGCGACACCGCCGCATCGGGCGGGGTGTCTCTTCTGTCCGGCGGCGGCCGGACCGGCGGCAAGCGGAGGGAGTGCGGATGATCGGGATGTCGTTTCTGCGTGCGGTGCCGCTCGCGATCTTGGCGGTCGTCCTGACCCTGTCCGGACCCGATGCCGCTCAGGCCGCGCGGCGCGTGGCGCTGCTGATCGGCAACGCGGCCTACGAGGCGACCTCGCGGCTCAACAATCCCGCCAACGATGTCGAGCTGATGAAGCAGTCCTTCGAAAACGCCGGCTTCGATACGGTGACGACGGTCCACGACCTTTCGCGGCAGGACATGGTCAAGACGCTGCGCGACTTCGAGGATGTCGCGAGCGGCGCGGAGGTGGCGATCATCTATTATTCCGGCCACGGCATGGAGATGGGCGGCCAGAATTTCCTGCTTCCCGTCGACGTCGCGCTGAAATCGGACAAGGACGTCGAGGACGAGGCGATCCCGCTTGGCCGCGTCGAGCGCTCGCTCGCCGGGGCCACCCGGCTGAAGCTGGTCATCCTCGACGCCTGCCGCAACAATCCCTTCGAGCAGAGCATGACGCGCTCGATCTCGACGCGGGCGGTCTCGCGCGGCCTCGCCCGCGTCGAGCCGGAGGCGGCGGACCTGCTCGTCGCCTTCGCGTCGAAGGCCGGAACGGTCGCGCTCGACGGCGAGGGCAGGAACAGCCCTTTCGCCACGGCGCTTTCGAAATATCTGACGGAGCCCGGCGTCGATGTCCGCATCGCGCTCGGCAAGGTGCGCGACGAGGTCGTGTCGCTGACCAACCGCGAGCAGGAGCCCTTCGTCTACGGCTCGCTCGGCGGCGCGCAGATCTTCCTCAACATCGAGGAGGTCAACATCAGCGTGACGACCGGCGAGAACGCTTCGCCGAACACCCAGTCCGAGGCGGCCGCCGACTGGCAGAACATCCGCGACCTCGCCGACACGGACCTGATCGAGGCGTTCCTGTCCAAGCACGGGAAGGATCCGGTCTACAAAATGCTGGCGGAAAAGAAGCTGAAGCTGCTCACCGAGGCGGCGACGACCCAGTCCGCGCCGGACGAGATCGCCTGGGATGCGCTGAGGCAATCGACCGACGCGGCGGCGCTGACCCGTTTCGTCGAGCGCTATCCCGACAGCCGCCACCGCGGCGAGGCGGAGACGCAGATCGCCGCGCTGGAGCCGAAACGGGGCGCGTCCGGCGAGGCGATCAGCACCCAGGCGTCGCGGGACTGCTATCTACTTGCCGGGGAGCCGCAATCGATGCCGGGTTTTGCCGGCGTCAACTTCCTCAAGATCGATGCCGCCCGCGCCCTGACCGCCTGCGCGCAGGCGGTCAACGAAAATCCCGACGACATGATGCTCGTCAACCTGCTCGGCCGCGCCCAGGACGCGGCCCGCAACCATGCCGAGGCGCGGCTGACCTACCGGAAGGCCGCCGATGGCGGCAATCTCTACGCGTTGACCAATCTCGGCTGGTATGCCGTCTACGGAACGGACGGGCCGGTCGATGTCGAGGCGGGGCGCGCCATGTTCGAGCAGGCGGCGCAGGCCGGCAACGCCTTCGGGCAGGCCTCGCTCGGCTGGCTTTACCGCGAGGGCTATGGCGGTATCCCGCAGGACCATGCGGAGGCGGCGCGCTGGTACCGGGCGGCCGCCGAGCAGGGCAATGCCAATGCGATGGCGACGATGGGCTGGTTTTTCCGCGAGGGACTGGGGGTAGCCAAGGACCAGGTGCAGTCGCTTGCGTGGTATCGCAAGGCGGCGGAGGCGGGCGACACCAACGCGATGTCGTCGCTCGGCTGGGCCTACCAGCACGGGCTCGGCACGCCGCAGAGTTACGAGGAGGCGAAGATCTGGTACGAGAAAGGCGCCAATGCCGGCGATGCCTATTCGATGGCCCTGCTCGGCTGGTTCTACGATGCTGGCAACGGCGTGCCGCAGGATTATTCAGAGGCGCGCAAATGGTACGAGCAGGCAGCCAATGCCGGCAGCGCCTATGCCATGGGCAATCTGAGCCGGCTCTACGATTACGGCCTCGGCGTGCCGGTGGACGCGAGGGAAGCGGCGCGCTGGGCGGCGGCGAGCATCGAGGGCGGCGATCCGGCGAAGCTGCAGGAGTTGAAAACCCAGCCCGACAATTTCACCCCGGATTTCCGCCGGGCGATGCAAAGCCTCCTGAAGGAGCGCGGCCTTTATGACGGTCCCGTCGACGGCGACTTCGGCGCCTCGACTCAGAAGGCCTTCGACGCGCTGGCGAACCCGATCTACACCAGCCTGCAGTTGCGGTAGCCTCTTTGAAAAGTCGCGCCGGCCGGCGCGTCGTCAACCAGCAGCGACTGGCCGAGCGCGGCGGCCCGGACATCGGCGATCCCGCCTGAATTTTCGACCCCGCGATACAAAAGGCTTGATCGGTATTGTGATTGACCGTATCAGAGCCGCGACGGAGAGGTGGCCGAGTGGTCGAAGGCGCTCCCCTGCTAAGGGAGTATACCTCAAAAGGGTATCGTGGGTTCGAATCCCATCTTCTCCGCCATTTTTTCGCTTCTGTCATTCTCGCTTCGCGCAACGACTTCGCAAACGCGGCGTTCCTACAGGTCACGTCGCTCACTTCTTGCGATGAGTTCAACTGTGGTGGAGCGCTCCGCCGTCGTCGCCGGAAGAAGGCGTGGTCTCGTGCCGGCGAGGGTCCGGAGGCAGGTCATTTATCTTCCCCCGTCCCGTCAAATGTCTTCGCCTTGCCGGAGCGAATTTCAGTCGCCTGCGCCTCGTCCCCTCGACTTCCACCCGGGCCGCGATAGTTCCTGCATGACAGCAACAGGAACACGGATCCATGCGGACATCAACGCTCGCCACGCTCGCCCTTCTCGCCGCTGCTCTTGCCGGATGCGGCAGCGTCGAGAACAAGCGGTATGCGGTGGAAAACAATCCCGGGCCGCCTGCGGTCGGCGTGCCGCTCAACTGATCGCTTCCCCGCGGCCCGTTCGCTTCCGTCGTGACGCCGGGGCGTTCTGAAGGCTTGACTTGCGCCGCCATCGTGCCACGCTCTGCTCTGGGAGGAACGACACATGCTGACAGAGGACGACAAGGACATCATTCGCCAGGCGGTGCGCAGGGCGCTCGGCCAGGACTTTTCCGGACCGGGCCGTTTTTCGCTCCGCAACCTGATCGGCGCGATCGTGCGCGAGGGCTATGGCGCGACCGAGGCGACGTTGAAAAGCCCCGAGGGCATGGCGCTGATCGCCGAGACGATCGAGGCGGAGGCCGCCGATCGCCCGCAGCGCATCCTCGCGGTGGAACCGGCCGGGCCGCGTCCCTACGACCGCCAGTGGCAGGTCGCCACAAGCGGCGCGCCCGCCTGATCCGGCGCGGGGCCGCGTCGCCTTGCGGCGCGTGTTCCATCCTCGCCCTTTTCCTTGACCTTCCTTCGCCCGGCGATATTGTCGGGCGATGAACCGCTTCATCCGCCTGCTTCTCTGTCCCCCGCCCGTGCCTCGATCATAAGTGCAGGGCGCATGGGCATGTCGTTCCATCATTCCTATTCCTTCGATCCCGCCCACGGCATGGATGCGGACCGTCTGCTGGCCGTGCCGCTGCCCGAGGCGCCGGAGGATTTCACCGCCTTCTGGCAAAAACGCTGTCAGCGCGCGCGCCAGACCGATCCGCGTCCGCAATTGCGCGCCAGTCCGATGGCCCATCCGGACTGGGACGTGATGGAGATCTCCTATCGCTCGACGGGCGAATTTCCGATCCATGGCTGGCTGCTCCTGCCGCGTTCCGGGCCGGTGAGGCGGGGGCTCGTCGTCGCCCATGGCTACGGCGGACGCGACGCCCCGGATTTCGACGTGCCCGTGACGGGAACGGCCCTGATCTTCCCGTGCTGCCGCGGCCTGTCGCGCAGCGCCCGGCCGCCGATCTCGACCAATCCGGCCTGGCATGTGCTGCACGACATCGACAAGCGCGACGACTACGTGATCGGCGGCTGCGTCGAGGACATCTGGCTTGCCGCCTCCGCGCTCGTCATGCTCTATCCCTGGTTGTCCGGCCGCATCGGCTATTCCGGCATCAGCTTCGGCGGCGGCATCGGAGCGCTCGCGGTCGCCTTCGACGACCGGTTCGACCGCGCCCATTTCGAGGTGCCGACCTTCGGCAACCAGCCGCTCTGGCTCTCCCTGCCGAGCATCGGCAGCGCCGCGTCCGTCCAGGCCTACAACCGGCGCCATGGCAATGCGCTGTCGACGATGCGCTATTACGATTCGGCAAGCGCCGCCGCCTATATCCGCGTCCCGACGCTGGTGGCCGCGGCCCTCTTCGATCCGGCGGTCGCACCGCCCTGCCAGTTTTCGGTCTACAACGCCCTCTCCGGGCGTAAGGAAATCTTCATACTGGATGCCGGGCATTTCGATTATCCTGGCAAGGGGGGGCAGGCCGGGCTCCTGCGGGCGCGGCTGGAGGACTTTTTCGGGGCATCATGAAGCGTGAGTATCGCCGCTGGCACAGTCCTTCGCTCGGCAGGGACATGGAACTGCTGATCTTCGGCCATGCCGGCGCGAAGGTGCTCGTCTTCCCGACACGCGACGGACGGTTCTGGGAATATGAGGAGCGCGGCATGCTGGCGAGCCTTGCCGGAAAGATCGAGGCCGGCCTGATCCAGCTCGTCTGCGTCGACGGACTGGCGGAGGAGACCTTCTACGCGGCGTCGCGGCCACCGGTCGAGCGCATCCGCCGCTATCAGGCCTTCGAGGCCTATATCCTCAACGAGGTGATGCCGATGATGGCCGAGCGCAATCCGCACGACTGCACGATTGCCCATGGCTGCAGTCTCGGCGCCTTCCAGGCCCTCAATCTCGCCTTCCGCCACCCGCACCGGTTCCGCAAGCTGGTGGCCTTTTCCGGCCGCTACGACCTGACGCTGAAGGTCGAATTCTTCGACGACCTGCTCGCCGGCCACTATGACGACGACGTCTATTTCAACACGCCGACCCATTTCCTGCCGGGCCTCGACGGCGGCTTCTACCTCGACCATCTGCGCCGCATGGAGATCGTCCTCGTCATCGGATCCGAGGATCCCTTCCTCGACAACAATCTGCATCTCGGCCGGCTCCTGCGCGAAAAGGCGATCCCCTATTCGCTGCACATCTGGGAGGGCAGGGCGCACAAGAGCCGCTACTGGCGGCAGATGGCGCCGCTTTACGTCTGACGGGGATCGGCAAGGCGCCGGGTGTCACGGTCCATGCTGCGTCGCAACGGTCGTTGCGCGTCGGTCTCGCCGGCGAGGCCCTTGTCCCGCCACTTCTAGACATAACCGACGCGCAGGCTCCCCGAACTCGATGTAACCGTTGTCAGCGGCGGCGCTGTCTTCGGTATCGGCCGGGATGGCGATGGAGCCGATCTGCGTGCCGCGCTTGGTGTCGCTCCTGGTGCCGAGGGTCAGGTCGGCGCGCGAACGGGCATCCTGTGCGGACGCGGCGGTGGCTTTCGCCGACGTTCAGCAGCGTACGGCCGTGGCCGCCGACCTTGAGGCAGGTTTCGATACCGGCGATGGAGAACCGGCCCGCGCCGCCGGCGAAAGATGCGAAGGCTGCGGCGGAGCCGGGACGAAGGCTCTCGATGTTCATTTCAGACGTCCAGTCCGACATCGCCGCGGCGGTCGACATCGCCATCATGAATTTTGCCTGCACTGCAGAATCCCTCTCAGATGGCAGGAACAGCCGTGTGCCCCCTGCCGCCAGACGCGGGAATCGCTTCGACCCGAGAGGCGTGCCGGCCCTGCCGATTCGGGATTAAGCGGGCGCACGTCTGGAAAATCGCGACGGCGAAGCCGGT
The DNA here is from genome assembly GCF_041928815.1 of Ensifer soli. Classification (NCBI taxonomy): domain Bacteria; kingdom Pseudomonadati; phylum Pseudomonadota; class Alphaproteobacteria; order Hyphomicrobiales; family Rhizobiaceae; genus Ensifer; species Ensifer soli. Next base: position 218,130 of record NZ_JBHFEI010000004.1, read on the forward strand.
GCTCCGGCCTGTCCGAAGCCGGCGCAAGGGGCGTGAAACCGGGCGGAAAAGCCACGATCCGACCACATTAGGCTGTTCGAAGACGATGCTAAGTGTGTGAGTTGAAAGAATTTTATTAACCGGTTGTTAACGAATTGCCTCCCCTTCGCCATTTTTGTGTCGTTTCAGCAACAGGGGGTGGAGAAGGCGGGTGGCGCGAGGGCGGACTCGCAAGTTGGTGATTGCGTGAACCGGCCGGTCTTGTATTTTCAACTCCGGAAGCAAGGGCGGTTGATCGTCCGACTTCTTCAGAACTTGGGTATGGGGCAGGGAACGCTGTCCTTCAGCAAAATAACCCAGACCCGTTTGAAACTTTTGACTGGAGGTCAGAAATGAACATCAAGAGCCTTCTTCTCGGCTCCGCTGCAGCCCTCGCAGCTTTCTCCGGCGCCCAGGCTGCCGACGCCATCGTCGCCGCCGAGCCGGAGCCCATGGAATACGTTCGCGTCTGCGACGCCTTCGGCACGGGCTACTTCTACATCCCCGGCACCGAAACCTGCCTCAAGGTCGGCGGCTACGTCCGTACGCAGCTGAACTACGATGAGCGCGGTCTCATCGGCAACAGCGACCTGCAGGCCTACACCCGCGGTTACCTGACGTTCGACGCCAAGAGCGACACCGAATACGGCACGCTGACCGGCTTCATCGCCCTCCAGGCCGACACGGCCCGCGATGCTTTCGTTGACGAAGCTTACATCGAACTCGGCGGCCTGCGCGTCGGTTACTTCTACAACTGGTGGGATAAGGGCATTGTCGGCGAGACCGACGAGCTCGGCTCCAACCTGTTCAACGCTGCTCGCTACGTCTACGACGGCGGCGCATTCCAGGCCGGCGTTGCTGTTGAAGAACTCGACGGCGAATTCGGCACGGGCGGCGCGAAGGACAACGTCGGCGTATCGGGTATCGTAACCGGCACCTTCGGCGCCGTATCGATCGACGGTCTCGCTTCGTACAGCTTCGACGCTGAAGAAGCTGCCTTCCGCGCCCTGCTCTCCGCTGGCGTCGGCCCGGGCACCTTCCAGCTCGCTGCCATCTACGCAACCGGCGCTTCGGACTACTACTCGACCGCCGAGTGGACCGTTGCTGCCGCTTACGAAGCCAAGTTCGACAAGTTCACGATCACCCCGGCCGCCCAGTACTTCGGCGACGTCGCCTTCGTAAACAACGTCGACGCCTGGAAGGTTGGTCTGACCGTTGGTTACCAGATCACGGAAGGCCTGTCGGCTCTCGCGACCGTCAACTACACGGACATCGACCGTGCAGACGACTTCACGACCGGCTTCCTCCGCCTGCAGCGCGACTTCTAATATCGTCTGACCTCCGGTCAGTCGAAAGAGGCCCGGCGTATCAACGCCGGGCCTTTTGCTGTTCAAGACGTCGCATCCGGATGCCCGTCAGCGGCGACGAAGCCTCTACGGCGCCAAAAACGCGACAAGGACGGTTTCATTCCGGGCTTGGTCCGCAGGCGACTGTCGCCGCTGCCTTGCCGCCGGGGAGGAGACGCCGGGCGTTGACTTTGCAACCGTGTTCACCGGCACAGTCAGCTCCGGAAGCGGACGCCGGCCTCCGCGCGCGTCCTGCCGCGGCCAAGACAAGCGCACAGGCGATTCTTCGATGAAGGGGTTTCTCCGACACGCCGCCTCAGCGCGGCGGGCGGTGGGCAGGCGTAGCCCTTTTCCAGCGATGTTCCCTCAGCGTCGCCGTTCCACGCGTTCGACAAAGTCGCGGATCGCCGCGAGGCAGTCCGGCCTGTGCAGCAGGGGCGCATGGCCCTGTCCGGCGGCCGTCACCGCGGTGCAGTCCCCATGGCGCGCCTGCATGGCCGCTACGGTTTCTTCAGAGAGAAGATCGGAGTGCTCGCCCCGGATGACCATCAGCGGCATGCCGGCAAAGCCGGCGAACAGCGGCCAGAGGTCCGGTAACGGGGTCTCCGGCGTCAGGCTCGCGAGCGGCGCCCGGATTGCCGGATCGTAGGCGGCGACGAAGCGGCCATCCTCCTCGACATGGATCGCCTGCGCCATGTCGTTCCAGTCCTCGTCATCCAGGGCAGGAAAGCGGGCGCCATGGACGGCGCGGAGCGCCGCAGCCGCATCGTTCAGCGACGGATAGGGGCGCGCGGCGTGAAGATAAGCGGCAATGTTCATCAGCCCCTGCCGCTCGATGACCGGACCGATATCGTTGAGGACGACGCCGCGAAGACGCGTCGGATCGCTCGCCGCCAGCAGATGCAGCACGAGGCCGCCGCGCGAGGTGCCGATGAACACGGCCGGCGGCAAAGCGAGATGGCGGAGCAGGGTGCCGACGTCGGCGGCCTCGACGGGGAGCGTGTAGCTGGTGCCGGCCGGGTCCCGCGCCGAGCGCCCGCGTCCGCGCGCGTCCAGTGTCACGATACGACGCGGCGTGGCGCGGTCCTTTGACAGGAGAACCGCCAGGGCATGAAAATCGCCGCTGTTGCGCGTCAGTCCCGGTAGGCAGACGATCGTCGCGGCTTCCGGGTTCGGGACATCCGGGCGATAGTCGCGCGCGTAAAGCATAAGCCCGTCGTCGGCGGCGAAAACATGCTCGATGAAGGCGTTCTCAGGCGGCATGTCGATCCTTCAGGCTTCAGGTCCGGCCGCGCCGCAGGTCCTCGACGATGTCGGCCGGCTGGCCGAGGCGGCTCTTGTAGACCTGGTAGTTCTCCATCACCCTCTGCACGTAGTTGCGCGTTTCGGCGAAGGGAATGCGTTCGATCCAGTCGACCACCTCGTCGATCGGCTTGCCGCGCGGGTCGCCGTAACGGGCGATCCACTGCGGCACGCGGCGTGGGCCGGCATTGTAGGCGATGAAGGTCAGGATGTAGGACCCGCCGAAACTGTCGATCTGCTCGCCGAGATAATGGGCGCCGAGCGTCGCATTGTAGGCGGCATCGCTGGTCAGCCGTTCCTTCGAATAGGCGAGGCCGTAACGGCTGGCGACGCCCTTCGCCGTGCCGGGCAGGATCTGCAGCAGTCCGCGCGCATCCGCCGGCGAGACGGCGGCGGGGTTGAAGGCGCTTTCCTGCCGGGCGATGGCATAGGCGAGCGCCTTGCCCGAGCCGCCGATATCGGCCTCGCCCGGAATGACGCCGAGCGGGAAGGCGAGCGCCGCGACGTCGATGCCGCGGCCGAAGGCGATCTTGCCTATCTGCAGCGACAGCGCGTGGCTGCGCTTGCGCTCCGCCTCGGCCGACAACAGCGCCAGTTCGCCGGGGCTCGTCAGTTCGCCCGCGAGCGCGCGGTAGAGCGCATCGCCCCGCCAGCCATGCCCGGCCGCGTCGAGCCGGGCGATCGCCTGCACCGCCTGTCGGCTTGAAAACCGCCGGCGGTCCTCCTCGGACGGGGCCGGATAGGCGACGTTGAGCGCGGTCCGCCCGAGCTTTGCCGCGGCAAGCTGGCCGTAAAAGGTGCCGGGGAAGGCAGCCGCCCTGGTAAATAACGCCGACGCCGTGCCGGGGCCGCCCGCTTCCGCCGAACGGCCGAGCCAGTAGAGCGCCCGCGATGCCGAGACCGGCCGGGCGGAGACATCGAGCAGCCGCTGGAAATGCCGGGCGGCGGTCGCTGGCTCGCCGAGGCCGCGCAACGCATACCAGCCCGCGTGGAATTCCGCGTCGATCATGTCCGTCGGATCGGCCGCGACATGGGCGGCGGCGATGCGATAGGCGGCCGCATAGTCGCCTCGATCGGCGAGGCCGCGGCTGACGACCCGCTGCTCGACCCACCACTCGCCGGGATCGATCAGTGCGGCCTTGTCCTTCGGCACGCCGGCGAGCAGGGCCGCCGCCTCCTCATAGCGCTCCTGCTTGCGCAACTGCTCGATACGGATGAACCGATAGGCGGGATCGTTGTACCAGGAGCGGTCGACCGCCGCGATCAGCGCCGGCGCGGTCTTCGCGCCACGGATCATCGCCGCCCAGGCGCGGAACAGCGACTGCGCGTCGCCGCGCTCGGAAAAGCGGGCGGCCTGTTCGATCCGGCTGCGATAGAGCAGCATTTTCATCCGCCGCGCATGGTCGCCGACGGTGAGGAGCGTCGGGAACTCGGTCATGATCCGGGTTTCCGTCGCAACGTCGAGCACGTCCTCGCGCCAGACGTGGCCGAGCAGCGTCTTCGCGTCGTCGATGCGTCCGGCGGCGCTCAGGGCCCGCGCCAGGACGATGGCGCCATCCGCCGTCTCCGGCCGGGTCTTGCCGAACGCGGCGATTACCTCGGCGGGGGAGGGGTTTTCGCGCAGCAGCGCGCGCTCGGAATGGCCGCGCAACGCCTCGAGCCCCGGCCAGCCCTTCAGCAGCTTTTGCGCCTCAGCGATCTCGAAGGAGGGAACGCCCCGCTGGCCGGAAACGGCGATGGCCCAGGTGAGCACCAGCCGGTCGGCGGCATTGCGCGGCATGCGGTCGCGCGCGGCGATCGCCGCCTCCGCCTGCCGGTTGGACAACGCGTCGAGCCCTTGCTTCAGCAGGCTGATATCGGCGATCGGTGAACTCGCGCGCAGGATGGAGCCGGTCACCTCGCCCGAGGCGCCGTTCATCGCGATCGCACGCGTTTCGGGCTTGAACGTCGGCACCGGTACGGCGTTGCCGACCGAGCCGCTCGTCACGATGACGGCGCCGATCCCCAGCATGGCGGCGGCGATCCCCGACCAGAGCTTCACGCGCATGAAGAACCTCGCGCCTTTGGCGCTCCGCGGGCCTTGGCCCGCCGCGCCCGAACACCCTCTGCACAGGCCGGGGCGACGCCCGGCCGGCGGTTTCGGGATGTCATACGGTCAAAACCCATTTGAGGATGCTTATCCTAACGAAACGTTAAGCCGTCGGTTCAAATACGGTCGTTATCCGGCCCTTGGAGGCAAGATTGCCTGTTCTCTCCGCCATGCCGCCCTGTCGTCAAATGGTCACAGAGGGCGCTTGCCGCCATCGGGACACATCATTATGGTGCCTGCGATTTCCTAACCAGCGAATACGGCCAAAGCATGGGGCGAACCCTGCGGCCGGCGATCAGGAGCAGTCCGATGTTCAAGGGGTCCATTCCCGCTCTTGTCACCCCTTTTACGGAAACCGGCGCCGTCGATGCCGATGCTTTCGTCGCCCATGTCGAATGGCAGATCGCCGAGGGCAGCCACGGCCTCGTGCCGGTCGGCACGACCGGCGAATCGCCGACGCTGTCGCATGACGAGCACCGTAAGGTGGTGGAACTCTGCATCGAGGCGGCAGCCGGTCGCGTGCCCGTGATCGCCGGCGCCGGATCGAACAACACCCGGGAGGCGATCGAACTCGCCCAGCACGCCGAAAAGGCCGGCGCCGATGCCGTCCTCGTCGTGACGCCCTACTACAACAAGCCGACGCAGAAGGGCCTTTATGCCCATTACGCGGCGATCGCCGGCGCCACCCGCCTGCCGATTGTCATCTACAACATTCCCGGCCGGTCCGTCGTCGACATGTCGCCGGAGACGATGGGGGCGCTGTCGAAGGCCTTTTCCAACATCGTCGGCGTCAAGGACGCGACCGGCAAGATCGAGCGCGTCTCCGAGCAGCGGATCGCCTGTGGGCCCGACTTCGTCCAGCTTTCGGGCGAGGATGCCACCGCGCTCGGCTTCAACGCCCATGGCGGCGTCGGCTGCATCTCGGTGACCGCCAATGTCGCCCCGCGCCTGTCGGCGGAATTCCAGAACGCCACGCTCGCCGGCGATTTCGCGCGGGCGCTCGACTATCAGGACAGGCTGATGCCGCTGCACAAGGCGATCTTCCTGGAGCCCGGCCTCTGCGGGGCGAAATACGCGCTGAACCGGCTGCGGGGCGTCAGCCGCGCGGTGCGCACGCCGCTGCTGCCGACGCTGGAGCCGGGCACGGAAGCGGCCATCGACGCGGCGCTTCAGCATGCGGGATTGATGAACTGATGGCACCCAAGGGCAGCCAGAGGACGGTCGGCAAGATCGTGGCGGAGAACCGCAAGGCGCGCTTCAACTACGAGATCGTCGATACCTACGAGGCGGGTCTGGTGCTGACCGGCACGGAGGTCAAGTCGCTGCGCGACGGCAAGGCCAACATCGCCGAATCCTACGCCACCAACGAGGGTGGCGAGATCTGGCTGATCAATTCCCACCTGCCGGAATATCTCCAGGCGAACCGCTTCAACCACGCGCCGCGCCGCCGCCGCAAGCTGCTTCTGTCGCAGCGCGAGATCCACAAGCTGACGAGTGCGGTCAGCCGCGACGGCATGTCGCTGGTGCCGTTGAAGATCTATTTCAACGAAAAGGGCCGGGCGAAGCTCGAACTGGCGCTGGCGCGCGGCAAGAAGCTGCACGACAAGCGCGAGAGCGAGAAGGAGCGCGACTGGAACCGGCAGAAGGGCCGCCTGCTGCGCGAGCGCGGCTGAGGCAGGCGCCGTCTCGCCACACGGGCGCGGCCGGGCGTCACAGTTCCGAATAGAGCCTGTCGATGAGGGAGCCTGCTTTTGCCGGCGGCGGGCCGTCGGGTGCGAAAGGGCGCAACTGTGCGAGCACCGCGACGCTCAGCGTATTCGCGGCCGTCGCGGCAAATCCGGTTTCCTCGGCAAGCGCCTTCAGGCGCGCGGCATGCCCGGCATCCTCGGCCGCCTTCCTCGCCGAGGCGTCCTGCGCCGAGGGGGGAGGGGCGCCGTCGCTCGCCTGAACCTCACGCGGGGGATGACCGTCGCCGCCGCTCGGGGCTGGCGGTGCTAAAAGCGGGTGATCGCCGGACACGGCATTGACCGACATGACATTGACCGACATGCGTTTCCTCCTGATGCGCGGCCTTCCGACATCTGACGCATAGCAGAAGAAAATTGCGGCAGCATTGCTGCTACCGCATTGATTTTATTAAAATGAAAGCCATTGGCACGGGCCGTGCGATCAGTTGTCCTGCGTATCGTGGACCGGCTCGACGACGCGCGAGGCCCGCTCCGAGGGGTCGCGCCCCACTTCCGCCTTCAGTGTGATGAGGTCGATGAAGTGATCCGACTGGCGGCGCAGGTCGTCGGCGATCATCGGCGGCTGGGTCGCCATCGTCGAGACGACGGACACCTTGCGGCCCTTGCGCTGCAACGCTTCGACCAGAGTGGTGAAATCGCCGTCGCCGGAGAAAAGCACCAGGTGATCGACCGTCTCGGACTGTTCCATGGCATCGATTGCCAGTTCGATGTCCATGTTGCCCTTGACCTTGCGGCGGCCGAGGCTGTCGGTGAATTCCTTCGCCGGCTTGGTGACGACCTTGTAACCGTTGTAGTCCAGCCAGTCGATCAGCGGGCGGATCGAGGAATATTCCTGGTCCTCGATCAGCGCGGTATAGTAATAGGCGCGCAGCAGATAGCCGCGTTTCTGGAAGGCCTTCAGCAGCTTTCGATAATCGATGTCGAAACCCAGGCTTTTCGATGCGGCGTAAAGATTGGCGCCGTCGATGAAAAGCGCGATTTTTTCACGGGGGTCGAACATGGACCTATCCTTTTTTTGATTATGACGAACCTGCGGTCGGACGACTCCTACACGGAATACGCAAGTCCGTACATTAACTTTTCTTCATGTAATGTGATCACGGATCACGAAATGAGATAGACCAGTTTTCTGAACGGTCCTATCGCTAGATCTTGCGGGTTCGGCAACCCGTTGCGCGCCGTCGCGGCCGGCCTTTTGCGACGCATGCCGGTCATGGCTCCGGCATTGTCTCGGCGCTCGATGCCGGCATGGGCGTTGTTCCTTCCGGGGTTTCGTCCGGTGTTGAGAGACGTTCCCGGCTGACGGAACTCCACCTGGTTTTGACGGAGACCTTGAAATTCACCCGGTTTGATAGTATCGCCGGCCTACGTATCTGGACCACAGGTTTGGCGACGCAAGTACGCTATGCTGCCTTCCGGAACAATTCAACTGCGCCAATGCGCCGCTGCGGAACTTTATTCCGCCTTGCGACCGCTTCACACGAGAGGACTGACCATGGCCCGCGTCACGGTAGAAGACTGCATCGACAAGGTCGACAACCGCTTCGAGCTCGTGCTCCTGGCAAGTCATCGCGCCCGCCTGATTTCCCAGGGCGCGGCCATAACCGTCGACCGGGACAACGACAAGAACCCGGTCGTGGCGCTGCGCGAGATCGCCGACGAGATGTTGTCGCCCGACGATCTCAAGGAAGACCTGATCCATTCGCTGCAGAAGCATGTCGAGGTCGACGAGCCCGAGCCCGATGCCGCCTCGCTGATCGCCGGCGATGCGATTCCCGCCGACGCCGCGCAGGTCGAAGACGAGGACCAGCCGGAACTGATGACCTTCGACCGCATGTCGGAGGAAGAACTGCTCGCCGGCATCGAGGGCCTCGTGCCGCCGGAAAAGAGCGACGACTACTGATCCGCACGCCGGCGCCGTCCTTTGCGCCATGAAATCTTTGCAAAAGGATGCGCCGGTCCTATGATCGGCGCATCTTTTTGTTTTCCCGGAGCTTCTCCAGCATGATGCGTCAGTACGAGCTCGTCGAGCGCGTCCAGAAATACAAGCCTGACGTCAACGAGGCCCTGCTCAACAAGGCCTATGTCTATGCGATGCAGAAGCACGGCCAGCAGAAGCGCGCCAGCGGCGATCCCTACATCTCCCATCCGCTCGAGGTCGCGGCGATCCTCACCGAGATGCATCTCGACGAATCGACGATCGCGGTCGCGCTGCTGCACGACACGATCGAGGACACGACGGCGACGCGCGCCGAGATTGACGATCTTTTCGGCGAGGACATCGGCGCGCTGGTCGAGGGGCTGACCAAGATCCGCAAGCTCGACCTCGTCACCAAGAAGGCGAAGCAGGCGGAAAACCTGCGCAAGCTGCTGCTCGCGATCTCCGACGACGTGCGCGTGCTGATGGTCAAGCTCGCCGACCGGCTGCACAACATGCGCACCCTCGACCACATGTCGGCCGAGAAACGCAAGCGCATCTCCGAGGAGACGATGGACATCTATGCGCCGCTCGCCGGCCGCATGGGCATGCAGGACATGCGCGAGGAACTGGAGAACCTGTCCTTCCGCCATATCAATCCGGAAGCCTTCGAGACGGTCACCCGCAAGCTCGCCGAGCTTTCGACGGTGAACGAAGGCCTCGTCAAGAAGATCGAGGACGAGCTGCGCGAGCTGCTGTCGGCCGAGGGGCTGGTCAACGCGCAGGTGAAAGGCCGGCAGAAGAAGCCCTATTCCGTCTTCCGCAAGATGCAGTCGAAGTCGCTGTCCTTCGAGCAGCTCTCCGACGTCTGGGGCTTCCGCATCCTCGTCGAGGACATTCCCGCCTGCTACCGCGCGCTCGGCATCGTCCACACGCGCTGGCGCGTGGTTCCCGGGCGTTTCAAGGACTATATCTCGACGCCGAAGCAGAACGACTACCAGTCGATCCACACGACGATCGTCGGTCCCTCGCGCCAGCGCATCGAGCTGCAGATCCGCACCCGGCAGATGCACGAGATCGCCGAATACGGCATCGCCGCCCACACGCTCTACAAGGACAGCGTCGCCGCTCCCGGCGCCAATTCGATGGCGCCCGGCTCGAATGCCTATTCCTGGCTGCGCCGGACGATCGAATCGCTGGCCGAGGGCGAGAACGCGGAAGAATTCCTTGAATACACCAAGCTCGAGCTTTTCCAGGACCAGGTGTTCTGCTTCACGCCGAAGGGGCAGCTGATCGCGCTGCCGCGCGGGGCCACCCCGATCGACTTCGCCTACGCGGTCCACACCAATATCGGCGACACCTGCGTCGGCGCCAAGATCAACGGCCGGATCATGCCGCTCGTCACGCGGCTCACCAATGGCGACGAGGTCGAGATCATCCGCTCGGGCGTTCAGGTGCCCCCACCGGCGTGGGAGGAGATCGTCGTCACCGGCAAGGCGCGCTCGGCGATCCGGCGGGCGACGCGGGCCGCGATCCGCAAGCAGTATGCCGGGCTCGGCCACCGGATTCTGGAGCGCACCTTCGAGCGGGCGGGAAAGAGCTTTTCGCGCGAGGCGCTGAAGCCGTCGCTGCACCGGCTCGGCCAGAAGGAGGTGGAGGACGCGATCGCGCTGGTCGGCCGCGGCGAACTGTCCTCCCTCGACGTGCTGCGCGCCGTCTATCCGGATCACCAGGACGAGCGGGTGACGCCGAAGCCGAATACGGACGAGGGCTGGTTCAACATGCCCTCGGCGACCGGCATGGTGTTCAAGCTGCCGCAGCGCCGCCGCGATGCCGAGACCGGCGCGGAGGGACCGGAGGCGCTGCCGATCCGCGGCCTTTCGGGCAATGCCGAGGTGCGCTTCAGCCCCTCCGGCGCCGTCCCCGGCGACCGGATCGTCGGCATCATGGAGAAGGACCGCGGCATCACCATCTATCCGATCCAGTCCGCGACCTTGCAGAAGTTCGACGACGAGACCGATGCCTGGATCGACATGCGCTGGGATCTCGACCAGGCCAACAACACCCGCTTCATGGCGCGGATCGCCATCACGGCGCTGAACGAGCCCGGAACGCTGGCCGAGGTCGCCCAGGCCGTCTCCTCGAGCGATATCAACATCCGCTCGCTCGCCATGGGGCGCGTCGCCGCCGATTTCAGCGAATTGCAGCTCGATCTCGAGGTCTGGGACCTGCGCCAGCTGAACCACCTGATCGCGCAACTGCGCGAACTGCCCTCGGTCTCGAGCATCAACCGCGTCTTCGACTGACGCCGTCGCCCCATCCCCGCCATGATTGGCGCCCTCGATGCCGTTCGAGGGCGCAAATGCCTATCCTGGCGGCAAAGATTGCGGCGAAGCTGTGAAGGTCATGCGGTCGGCGCATGGCTGCCGCCAGCTTCTGGCGCTGGTGGGGGAGGGGCCTCTCGCCTATCTTCTGTCCCGGGAGATGAAGAAAGAGGTTTGTCATGTTTAAGCAGCTCAAGAAAATCACCCGCGCCCTCCAGGTCCCGAGCACCGAAGAGCGGGAACTCGCCTATCTCAACGGGTCGCTCGATCGTATCGATCTCGAGTTCCGTCAGCGCCAGATCGACCGCGGCATGTTCCGCAAGAGCTTCTGAGCCTACGCACAGCCATAAGGCTTTGAGAAAAAGCCATGCAATGAGTGCATGGCTTCGATGCGGTTGTCCGCGATCGGGTGCGCCATGACGCCGCACCTGTCCCCGGTCCGTGTGATTGCCGCCGGCCTGCGCGATGCGGCCACGGCGGATTTGACCGTCGCACGGGCTTGGCATTCGTCCTCGAAACTGGTTTCCTCCGGCGCCGGCCGGCGCACTCCGCCGCCGGCGGATCGCGAGGCCGCATGATTATCGGTATCGGAAGCGACCTGATCGACATCAGGCGCGTCGAACAGTCGCTGGAGCGTTTCGGCGAGCGCTTCACCCGCAGGGTCTTCACGCCGGTCGAGGTCGCCAAGTCCGACGGCCGGAAGAACCGGGCGGCCTCCTACGCCAAGCGGTTCGCCGCCAAGGAGGCCTGCTCCAAAGCGCTCGGCACCGGCCTGTCCCAGGGCGTGTTCTGGAAGGACATGGGCGTCGTCAATCTGCCCGGCGGCAAGCCGACGCTCGCGCTGACCGGCGGGGCCGCGCTGCGGCTTGAGGCGATGCTGCCGCCCGCGCACCGCGCCGTCATCCACCTGACCATCACCGACGACTTTCCGCTCGCGCAAGCCTTCGTGATAATCGAGGCCCTGCCGGTTGCTCCCTTGGCGGGAAACGGCTAGAGCATCAAAAATTGCGCGCCGGCAGGGCCCGGCGGGGACCGACGCGATCGACGCCCGGTGACGACGGGACCGGCACGCAACCAGGACGGCCGCGCATTCCGATGGCCCGGCAATCACGAAGGAACGACGCAGCGTGGCTGAGAAAATCGAATCGAAACAGAGCGGCCTCTGGGAAAACGTCAAGGTCATCATCCAGGCGCTGCTGCTCGCGGTGGTGATCCGCACGGTGCTGTTCCAGCCGTTCACGATTCCGTCGGGCTCGATGATGCCGACGCTGCTCGTCGGCGACTATATCTTCGTCAACAAGTTCTCCTACGGCTATTCGAAATACTCGCTGCCCTTCTCGCTCGATCTCTTCGAGGGCCGCATCTTTGCCAGCGAACCGAAGCGCGGCGACGTCGTCGTCTTCCGCTTTCCGCCAAACCCCGACATCGACTACATCAAGCGCCTCGTCGGCCTGCCCGGCGACCGGATCCAGGTGCGCAACAGCGTGCTTTACGTCAACGACCAGCCGGTCGAGCGCATCGCCGACGGCGAGTTCCGCGCCGACGACCAGTACGACACCGGCGCGCCGGTCCCCGTCTTCCGCGAAACGCTCGACACGGGCGTGACCTATGACACGCTCGACCAGTTCCCGGATTCGCGCGGCGACAACACCCGCGAGTTCATCGTCCCCGAAGGCCACTACTTCATGATGGGCGACAATCGCGACAACTCCGCCGACAGCCGCTTCGACGTCGGTTTCGTGCCGGCGGAGAACCTCATCGGCCGCGCCAGCATCATCTTCTTCTCGCTCGGCAGCGACACGTCCTTCCGCGAGATCTGGAAGTGGCCGGCGAATCTTCGCTACGACCGCCTGTTCAAGGTCGTCGAGTAATGGCCGAACGGCCTCTCGGCGCCGAGGAGGCGGCGGAGCTCGAGGCGGTGCTCGGCCATGCCTTCGGCGACAGGTCCCGGCTGGAGCGCGCCGTCACCCATTCGAGCGCGCGCGCGGCGAAGAAGGGCGCGAGCTACGAGCGCCTCGAATTCCTCGGCGACCGGGTGCTCGGCCTGTGCATCGCCGAGCTTCTGTTCGAGACCTTCCGGACGGCGAACGAGGGCGAGCTTTCCGTGCGCCTCAACCAGCTCGTCAGTGCGGAGAGCTGCGCGGCGGTCGCGGACCGGCTCGATCTCGCCCGCTTCATCCGCACCGGCGCCGACGTGAAGAAGCTGACGGGCAAGCACATGCTCAACGTGCGCGCCGACGTGGTGGAATCGCTGATCGCCGCCGTCTATCTCGACGGCGGGCTGGAGGCGGCGCGGTCCGTCGTGCTCAAGCACTGGTCGGACCGGGCCAGCCGCGCGGACGGCGCAAGACGGGACGCGAAGACGGAATTGCAGGAATGGTCGCACGCCAAATTCGGCGTCGCGCCGCAATACAGGATCGACGAGCGCTCCGGGCCGGATCACGATCCGCGCTTCCGCGTCACCGTCGAGATCGCCGGCCTCGCGCCGGAAACGGGAACGGACCGCTCGAAGCGCGCCGCCGAGCAGGTGGCGGCGACGCGCATGCTCGAGCGCGAGGGCGTCTGGCAGAAGGCTTCGGCCTGAACGGGATGGGACGAGGATGACGGACAGCACTGAAGAGATCGCCGGGGCGGAGACGCCGCCGACCCGTTCCGGTTTCGTCGCGCTGATCGGCGCGACCAATGCCGGCAAGTCGACGCTGCTCAATCGGCTGGTCGGCGCCAAGGTGTCGATCGTCAGCCACAAGGTGCAGACGACGCGCGCGATCGTGCGCGGCATCGCCACTCATGACAATGCCCAGATCGTCTTCATGGACACCCCCGGCATCTTCAAGCCGCGCCGCAGACTCGACCGCGCCATGGTGACGAGCGCCTGGGGCGGCGCCAAGGACGCCGACGTCATCCTCATGCTGATCGACAGCGAGCGTGGCCTGAAGGGCGACGCGGAGGCGATCATCGACGGCCTGAAGGAGGTCCACCAGCCGAAGATCCTCGTCCTCAACAAGATCGACCAGGTCGCCCGCGAGGACCTGCTGACGCTCGCGGCGGCCGCGAACGAGGCGATCCGCTTCGAGCGCACCTTCATGATCTCGGCGCTCAACGGGTCGGGCTGCGAGGATCTTCTCGACCATCTGGCGAAAACCCTGCCCGAAGGCCCGTGGTATTATCCGGAAGACCAGATCTCCGACCTGCCGATGCGCCAGCTCGCCGCCGAGATCACCCGCGAAAAGCTGTTCCTGCGGCTGCACCAGGAGCTTCCCTATTCCTCCCATGTCGAGACGGAGCGGTGGGAGGAGCGCAAGGACGGATCGGTGCGCATCGAACAGGTCATCTACGTCGAGCGCGACAGCCAGAAGAAGATCGCGCTCGGCAAGAATGGCGAGGCGATCAAGGCGATCTCGATGGCATCGCGCAAGGAACTGTCCGAGATCCTCGAACAGCCGGTGCATCTCTTCCTGTTCGTCAAGGTGCGCGAGAACTGGGGCGACGATCCCGAGCGCTTCCGCGAGATGGGGCTCGATTTCCCAACCTCCTGACCGTCGGGATCCTGAACAGTCTGTCGAGGGTTGGGCGGCTTGCCGCGATGATGCCGGCGTGGGATGCCGTTGCCCGACAACAGCAACGCCGCCGCGCTGCGCGCGCCGGCCCGACCGGGATCCTCCGCCATGCCGCAACTCGTCGACGGGAAATGGGAAAAGGGCGACGTCGCCGCCAGCGAAATGAAGAACGGCGCCTTCCACCGCGAGCCGACCGTCTTTCGCCGCTGGATCACCGCCGACGGAGGTCCCGGCCCGGACGGCCAGCCGGCGGTCAAGGCCGAGCCTGGCCGCTACCGGCTCTTCGTCTCCTATCTCTGTCCCTGGGCCTCGCGCACCATCGCCATGCGGTCGTTGAAAGGGCTCGACGGGATCGTCGGCCTCTCGGTGTCCGAGCCCGAGCTCGGCGAGAACGGCTGGGAATATGCCGAGCCGCAATTCGCCGGCGCGCGCGTCGGCGCGATCCGCTACCAGCACGAGCTCTACACCGCCTCGGAGCCGCATTATACCGGCAAGGTCTCCGTGCCGGTGCTCTGGGACATGCGGGAGGGCGTCATCGTCAACAACGAATCGGCCGACATCATCCGCATCCTCAACGGGGCCTTCGACGGGATCGGCGGCAACCGGCTGGATTTCTATCCCGCCGACCTCAAGGACGTCATCGACCATTGGAACGCGCCAATCTACGAGACGGTCAACAACGGCGTCTACCGGGCCGGCTTTGCCAAGACGCAAGCCGCCTATGAGGAGGCCGTCACCCGGCTCTTCAAGACGCTCGACATGCTCGACGCCCATCTCGGCGAAAACCGCTATCTTGCCGGCACGCGGCTGACCGAGGCGGATCTGCGCCTGTTCGTCACGCTGATCCGCTTCGACGCCGCCTATCATGGCGCCTTCAAGTGCAACATCCGCAGGATCGAGGACTATGCCCATCTGCCCGGCTATCTGCGCGAGATCTACCAGTGGCCCGGCATCCGCGCCTCGGTCCGCATCGACCACATCAAGCGCGGCTATTACGGCATCCGCCACATCAACCCGACGGGCATCGTGCCGCTCGGACCGCTGGTCGACTATGATACGCCGCACGGCCGCGGGGCGCTTGCCGGCGAGGGCGTGACCGTCCGGCCCTGAACGATCACTCGGCCGGAAAGAAGCTCGGCCCGACCAGGCGCACCTTGCGCGGCACGTCGAGGCGGCCGCGCAGGGCCGTCTGCATCAGGCCGCCGGTCGTCACCGTCGCGTCGATGGCGGGCGCGCTCGCCGCGAGGTCGGCTTCCGCCTCGCTGGTCACGGCCGGCTCCTTCCGCCTCTCCTTCGTCGAGCGGGCGATGATCTCGGCGGCCTGGCGGTAGTAGCGGGCCGTGTCGCAGCGCTTGACGGGCGAGGCGGCGCGATAGGCGCCGGCCGTCGGCAGGTCGGCGTAGCGGCGCCCCGTCGCAAGCGAGGTCATGCTCTCGCTCGTCCGGTCGATGCCGTCGACGCGGAACACTTCCATGTCCTGCGTATCGCAGATCAGCCGGCACTGGGCGGCGATCAGCGTTTCGTCGCGGGCGCTGCCGTAGCCGGAATTGGGCGAGGGAAAATAGTAGCCGTCGGACAGGCGCACGCACATGGTCTGGATCTTGCCGCGGGCTGCCGGCACGCCGTCGCCGGGCCCGCGCTTCGGCGTCTGCGCGCTCGCGACGGCTGCGCAGTCGGCGGCCGGCGACACCGCCGAGAGCGCGCGCTCGGCCGCCGCCAGCCGCCGGTTGATGTCGCGGCAGGCGGAGAAAAGTCCGTCCTCGGCGCCGGTGCAGCCTCGTCTTGCGGAACTCGCCCGGATCGCCGCGATCTGGCGGACGAGCGCCTGCGACGCGCCGTCGAGGCCCACGCCGCGGCAGGTCTCCGCCTTTGCCGTACCGGCCAGCGCGACGAGCGCGCCCGCGAGGATCGCCATGCGCAAGGCAATACCGGTCATCGTCATCTCTCCCGCCTCATCACATCCTTCGTCACGCACACGCAGCCATGGCGCGCAGTGTCTTGCGCGGCCCTGCAACTCATGGTCTCGTCAGGATCGTGTGGCAGCTATACAGCCGGGCGGTGCGCATTGGCCAGTGGCATTCGCGTGGATCTTTACAAATGGTAAACCGCAAAGCTGTGGACCGGCCGGGCCACGCCTTCGCCTTGCCTTGGCCTTATCCGAGCGCCTATCTATGGTCCGACGCCTTTCGACAGAAACCGGAATTGCCCATGCCCCCGATCCCGTCCAAATCCATTCCCGTCCTCATCGCGGCGGAGATCAAGGCGACGCCCGCGCAGGTGACGGCGGCGATCGGCCTGATCGACGAGGGCGCGACCGTGCCCTTCATCGCCCGCTACCGCAAGGAAGTGACCGGCGGGCTCGACGACACCCAGCTTCGCACTCTTTCCGAACGCCTCGTCTATCTGCGCGAACTGGAGGCCCGCCGCGCGTCGATCCTTGATTCGATCCGCACGCAGGGCAAGCTGACGGACGAGCTTGAACAGAAGATCGCCGCCGTCGCCACCAAGGCGGAGCTGGAAGACATCTATCTTCCCTACAAGCCGAAGCGGCGCACCAAGGCGGAGATCGCCCGCGAGCGCGGCCTCGGGCCGCTCGCCGAGGCGATCCTCGCCGACCGCAGCGTCGCACCGGCCGAGCGCGCCAAGGCCTTCCTCACGGCCGAGGTCGCCGACGTCAAGGCGGCGCTCGAGGGCGCCCGCGACATCGTCGCAGAGGGCATCGCCGAGAATGCCGACCTGCTCGGCCGCCTGCGTACCCACATGCGCTCCGTCGCGATGATCCGTTCGAAGGTCGTCGAGGGCAAGCAGGAGGCGGGCGCCAAGTTTTCCGACTATTTCGACCATACCGAGCGCTGGTCCGGCGTGCCCGGCCACCGGGCGCTCGCCATGCTGCGCGGCTGGAACGAGGAGTTTCTTTCCGTCGACCTGACGGTCGACCTCGACGATCCCGCGCCGGTCCGGCCGGTGGAGCGGATCATCGCTGCGGCCTACGCGATCGGCAAGGCGCCGGGCGACCTCTGGCTGATGGAGGTGATCGGCTGGACCTGGCGGGTGAAGCTGTCGCTGTCGCTGTCGCTCGATCTCATCCGCGAGCTGCGCGAGCGGGCCGAGCAGGAGGCGATCGGCGTCTTTGCCCGCAACCTCAAGGATCTGCTGCTCGCCGCGCCCGCCGGCTCGCGCCCGACCATGGGGCTCGATCCCGGCATCCGCACCGGCGTCAAGGTCGCCGTCGTCGACGGCACCGGCAAGCTCCTCGAAACCGCCACCGTCTATCCCTTCCCGCCGCGAAACGACGTGCGCGGCACGCAGGCGGAGCTGGCGGGCCTCATCCGCAAGCATAAGGTGGAACTGATCGCCATCGGCAACGGCACCGGCAGCCGGGAAACGGAAAAGCTCGTCGCCGACATGCTGGCGCAGCTTCCCGCTCCGAAGCCAACCAAGGTGATCGTCTCGGAGGCCGGCGCCTCCGTCTACTCCGCCTCCGAAACCGCGGCGGCCGAATTTCCCGGCCTCGACGTCTCGCTGCGCGGCGCCGTGTCGATCGCCCGCCGCCTGCAGGATCCGCTCGCCGAGCTCGTCAAGATCGAGCCGAAGTCGATCGGCGTCGGCCAGTACCAGCACGATGTCGACCAGGGCCATCTCGGCCGCTCGCTCGACGCGGTGGTGGAGGACGCGGTGAACGCCGTCGGCGTCGACCTCAACACCGCCTCCGCGCCGCTGCTCGCCCGCGTCTCCGGCCTCGGCAGGTCGTCGGCCGAGGCGATCGTCGCCTATCGCGACGCGACCGGGCCTTTCGGCGCACGCAAGGAGCTTTTGAAGGTGCCGCGCCTCGGCGCCCGCACCTTCGAGCAGTGCGCCGGCTTCCTGCGCATCCCGAACGGCAAGGAGCCGCTCGACGCCTCCTCGGTGCATCCCGAGGCCTATGGCGTCGCCCGCCGGATCGTCGAGGCCTGCGGGCGCGACCTGCGCGCGCTGATGGGCGACAGCGCCGCGTTGAAGAGGCTCGATCCGCAGACCTTCGTTGACGAGCGCTTCGGCCTGCCGACGGTCAAGGACATTCTGTCGGAACTGGAAAAGCCCGGCCGCGACCCCCGCCCGAGTTTTAGGACGGCGACCTTCGCCGACGGCATCGACGACATCAAGGACCTGAAGCCCGGCATGCTGCTCGAGGGCACGGTGACCAATGTCGCCGCCTTCGGCGCCTTCGTCGACATCGGCGTGCATCAGGACGGGCTGGTGCACGTCTCCCAGCTCGCCGACCGCTTCGTCAAGGACCCGCACGAGGTCGTCAAGGCCGGCGACGTGGTCAAGGTGCGCGTCACCGAGGTGGACGTTCCCCGCAAGCGCATCGGCCTCTCCATGCGCAAGGACAGTGGCGCGGAGCAGGGCAGGGCGCCGGGCGGCAGGCCGCAGGAACGGTCGCAGGCGCGCGCCCCCCAGCAGAAGCCCCAGCCGCAGAGTCAGGGTGCTTTCGGTGCGGCACTCGCCGAGGCGATGCGCAAGAAGTGAGCCACAAACCATGTCGCGCAGGAACGTCACGCGTCAAGACAGACGCTTGGAGCCTGCGCGGCGAACCCGGCTCGCGGCACGCTTTCCGTCGCGGTGAAAGGCGGCCCTGAGCCATGCAGTGGAGTGACGCGGCGATCATCCTCGGCGTCAAGCGGCTCGGCGAGACCTCGGTCATTGCCGAGGTGATGACGCCCGGCCATGGCCGCCATCTCGGCATCGTCCGTTCCGGCCGCTCGCGGCAGATGCAGCCGGTGCTCCAGCCCGGCAACGGCGTCGAGGTGACCTGGCGGGCGCGCCTCGACGAGCATCTCGGCGAATTCCGCATCGAGCCGGTCCGCATGCGCGCAGCCGCGCTGATGGAAGCGGCCGGGCCGATCCATGCGGTGCAGGCGATGGCGGCGCTGCTGCGGCTCCTGCCCGAACGCGATCCCCATCCCGCCCTCTACCGAAGCCTCGACGTCATCCTCGATCATCTCGACGTCCCGGCCGATGCCGGCGAACTCTACATCCGTTTCGAGCTCGCCGTCCTCGCCGAGCTCGGCTGCGGGCTCGATCTCGGCGCCTGTGCCGCGACGGGTGCGCGCAGCGGCCTTGCCTATGTCTCGCCGAAGAGCGGCCGCGCCGTCAGTGAGGGGGCGGGCGCGCCCTATGCCGACCGGCTTCTGCCGCTGCCGCCCTTCCTGCGCGAGGAGGAGCGCCGGGCGGCGGATGCGCAGGGCCTCAGCGACGCCTTCCGCCTCACCGCCTTCTTCCTCGCCCGCCACGTCTTCGAGCCGCGCGGCATCGCGCCGCCGCTCGCCCGCGAGAGCTTCGTCCAGGCGACCCTGAAGGCCCTCGATCCGCAACGCGCGAAAGGATGACGATGAGCGTCGAACTCTATCCGGGCATGACCGCCTCCGGCATCGGCACGGTGCCGCTCTCAGCGCTGGAGCAGGACGGCGGTCTCGCGGCGCTGCTCGACCTTCTGTCCGGAAAGCATCCGGCGCCGCCGATGGCGAAGACGCTGAAGATGGGATTGCGCGAGGCGGAGGCGGGCAGGGTGCTCTTTTCCGGCCTGCCCTCGGAGGAGCATCTCAACCCGCTCGGCACGGTCCATGGCGGATGGACGGCGACGATCATGGATTCCGCGCTCGGCTGCGCGGTGATGAGCGTGCTTCAGCCCGGCGAGGCCTATACCACCGTCGAGTTCAAGGTGAACCTCGTCCGCCCGCTGTTTCCGTCGAGCGGCGAGGTGTTCTGCGAAGGCAGGCTCCTGCACCGGGGCCGCACCCTCGCCACGTCCGAGGCGACGCTGAAGGACGGCGCGGGCAAGCTGATCGCCCATGGCACGGAAACCTGCGCCATCTTTCCCGTCGCCGCCCTGAAACGATAGCGGCGACCGCACCGGATCTCTCCGGTGCGGCTCCGGCGAGGGTCAGCCAATCCGGCCGCCGCCCGTCCGGGTGACGGCGACGACGGCCGGGCGCACCGGCATGTCGTCGCGGAAATCCGGCCAGCGGGTCGCCGGGTTTTCGAAGGTGGCGAGCCCCGCGTCGCCCGGATGCTGGACGGCGAGGAAGAAGGTGTCGGCGGTCGGGTTGAAGCTCGGCCCGCACATCTCCGCCCCGACCGGCACGCGGAAGAACAGGGTCGAGGTGCCGCGCGCAGCGCCTTGCGTGTCGATCGCCCAGATGCCGTCGGTGCGGCCGGTGTCCTTCTCGTTGTTGCCGTCGGTCGAGACCCAGAGGCGGCCCTCCGCGTCGATGGCGCAATTGTCCGGCATGCCGAACCAGCCGTTCCTCGTCGTCGCGGTGGAAAAGGAGGCGCCAACCTCGGCGAGCGACGGATCGCCGCATTTGAGTAGAACGTCCCAGGTGGCGCTGGTCGCGGCGAAGTCGCCGTCAGGCTCGCTGATCTCGATGATGTGGCCGAAGGCGTTGTCCGCGCGCGGATTGGCCGCGTCGGTCTGGTCGGCCTTGCGCCGCGTGTTGTTGGTCAGCATCACATAGACCTTGCCGGTCTTCGGATTGGGCTGAACGTCCTCCGGCCGGTCCATCTTGGTTGCTTGAAGCAGGTCGCCGGCGCGGCGCGTCTCGATCAGCACGTCCGCCTGGCTGTTGAAGCCGTTCTCCGGCGTCAGCGGGCCCTGGCCGAAGACGAGCGGAAGCCAGGCGAGCGTGCCGTCCTCGTCGAAGCGGGCGACATGGAGCGTTCCGGCGTCGAGGAGATCTCGGTTGGCGGCGCGGTCGTCCGGGTTGAACGTGCCGGCGGTGACGAATTTATAGACATAGTCGAAGCGCTCGTCGTCGCCGCAGTAGAAGACGACGCGGCCGTCCTTGTTGACGACCGATTCGGCGCCCTCGTGCTTCATCCGGCCGAGCGCGGTGCGCTTCTTCGGCACGGATGCCGGATCCAGCGGGTCGACCTCGACCACCCAGCCGAAGCGGTTCGCCTCGTTCGGCTCCTTGGATACGTCGAAACGGTCGTAGAACGACGCCCATGCATATTGGCCGCCGGGGATGCCCATGCGCTTCATCTGGGCGAATTCGGGATGGTCATCGGCGAGCGTGCCGCCGAAATAGCCGTTGACGTTTTCCTCCGCCATCAGCCAGGTGCCCCAGGCGGTGACGCCGCCGGCGCAGTTGTTGAACGTGCCGAGCACCTTCGTCCCGGTCGGGTCGGCGGAGGTCTTCAGCCGGTCGTGGCCGGCGGCGGGGCCGGTGATCTCCATCGCGGTCGCGACCGTGATGCGACGGTTGTAGCGCCCGTCGAGAACCGGCTGCCACTTCCCGTCGATCTTGCGGATCTCGATGACCGTGCCGCCATGCGCGGCCATCTCGATGTCGACCAGGGCTTTCGTGTAGTCGCCGAGGACGACCTTCTCCTCCTCGACCTCGACGCCGTTCTCGACGACCGGCTTGCCGTCCTTCGTCTTCTTCTCTTTGACGACGCGGGCGAAGTTCGGGAACATCAGCTCGGCATTGGTATATTCGTGGTTGACCACGAGAAGCCCGTGGTCGGGATTTCCGTCGAGCGGGATGAAGCCGACATAGTCGTTGTTGTAGCCGAAGAGCCGTGCCTGGGCCTCTGCCGTCTGGTTCATCGGGTCGAAATCGGGGCTGTCGGCGAACACCTTGTCGCCCCAGCGCATCAGGATCTCGGCCTCGTGGCCGTCGGCGACGTGATGGGTCCCGTCGACGCCGGCCTCCACTTCCGCAAAGTCGAAGGCGGAGCCGGTCTCGGCGCGCGCATCCTCGGCGGTCAGGAGCGCGAGCGGACTGACCGTGGTCGAGATCGCCGCGACGGCGAGCGATCCGGACATGAAGGCGCGGCGGGAGAAGCGGCGACGGATGATGTCGCCCATCGTCGGATTGGCGGAACAGTTCCGTCCGACATCCTCGACGGCCTCGCGGCGCTCGGTCAGCGTCTGGAAACCGGTTGCGTCATGACCGTTCACATGCGTGTCCATCGTGTGCTCCTCTCGTCGCCAAAGCCCGTGCGGCCGCCGGCCGCCCGCATCCTCTCTGCCCTCCCTCCGTGACAGGCGCACGACAATCTCGGCGCGGCGCGGCCACCTCAGGCGGCAGCGGCATTGGGCCGGACGACAAAAGCGGCTATGGTCGCCGCCCGTGCCGATCGAGGATCCGATGTTCGAACTGCTTGCCGTTGCCGCTTTCCTTCTCTCGCTTGCCGCCTGGCGGGGGCGCAGCCGCCTTGCCGCCCTGGAGCGCGAGGTGGCCGACCTGCGCCAGGAACTCGGCCGCATCACCGGCGTCGCGATCGAACCGGCCGGCCGCAGGGGACTGCCGGCGGCAGCCGCGGCCGGCCACCCGCCGCCGCGCAAGACCATCCTCTTCAAGCCGGCCGTCACCGGCGCCGCGAGTTTCTCCGGCGAGGGCGACCTGCCGCAGGAAGCGGTGGAGAAGGCCGCGCGCGGCGAGCCCGCCAGCGTCAAGGCGCGCGTCGCCGAAGCGCCGCAGCCCTCCGAATCACCCGCGCCGAAGGAGAGCCTCGAAAGCCGGCTCGGCGCGCGCTGGGCGGTCTGGGTCGGCGGCATCGCGCTCGCGCTCGGCGGCGTCTTCATGGTGAAATATTCGATCGATGCCGGGCTGTTGAGCCCCGGCGTGCGGCTGGCGCTCGCCGCCCTCTTCGGCCTCGCCCTCGCCGCGGCCGGCGAATTCATCCGCCGCCGGGCCGTGCCGCGGATCGTGCCCGCTTTCGGCAATGCGATGATTCCCGGCGTGCTGACCGCCGCCGGCGCGGTCACGCTCTTCGGCGTCGTCTATGCGGCCTATGGCGTCTACGGCTTCATCGGGCCGACCGGCGCCTTCCTCCTTCTGGCGCTGGTCTCGGTCGGAACCGTCGGGCTCTCGCTCCTGCACGGGCAGGCGCTCGCCGGCCTCGGCCTGCTCGCCGCCATGGAGACACCGCTTCTCGTCGACACCGAGGCCCCGGACGGCTGGAGCCTCGTCGCCTATCTCCTCGTCGCCTTCGCCGCGACACTCGCCGCCGCCCATCGCCGCGGCTGGCGCGTCGTGCCCTCGCTCGCCAATCTCGGCCTCGGCCTCTGGGCCTTCTTCATCGTCCTGTCGAACGGCGCCGTGTCCCCGACGCCGGCGATGCTGGCGATGCCCGTCATGCTTGCCGGAAACGGCCTTTTCGCCGGACTGCGGCGGCGCGGCGATGAAACGCCCGGCGACGCGGCCGCCGGGCCGCGGGAGACCTGGCGCGGCGTGTTGCGGCCGCTTCTCCTGCCGCTGGTGCTGACGGCGTCGCTCTCCGCCGCCCTGGCGGCGCTCGTCATCGCCAGTCCGCTGTTCGGGCCGGGCGGCCGTGCCGACGTCGCGCAGTTCGCTCTGATCGTCGCGGCGATGGCTGTCCTCGGCGCGGTCGAGCGGCAGGCGGCGTCCGCCGCGCTGCTTTCCGCCGTCACCGCGCTCGCCGGCCTGTGGAGCCTGATGCCCTCGACCCTGTCGTTCCTGCCCGAGACCGGCCTGCCGCTCGCCGCGGTCGAGGCGTCGACGCTGATCGCCGCGGCGCTCGTGCTCTCGGTCGTCTTCCTGCTCGCCGGTGCCTTGGCGATCCACCGCCGGATCGCCGACGACCCGCGCCTCGCCGCGCTCTGGTCCGGCATCGTCGCGGCGGTGCCGGCGGCGATCGTCGCGCTGTCTTTCCTGATGCTCGGCACGCTCGGCTTCGACCCGTTGCACGGCCTGTTCGCGCTCGGCTGCGGCGCGGCGCTGCTGGCGCTGGCGGACGTCTTCTCCCGCCGCAAGGCCGCCGGCCTGCCCGCCGTGCAGGCGCTGCTGACGGCCGGCTCGCTCGCCGCCTTCGCCGTCGGCCTGCACGCGCTGACGGACGGGGTCTGGACGACGATGCTGCTCGCCGCGCTCGGCCTTGCCTATGTCGTCGCGGCGCGGATCCGCCCCTGGCCGGTCATGCCCTGGATGATGGTGGCGGCGGCCCTCGGCGTGCTCGGCCGCATCGCCTGGGAGCCCTCCATCGTCGGGCCGCTCAGCCTCGGCACGACGCCGGTCGTCAACGCGCTTGCCGCCGGTTACGGCGTGCCGGCGGCCCTTCTGGCGCTCTCGGCCTATGAGATGCGCCGCTGGTCGAGCATCCGGGTGCGCAACCTGCTGCAGGCGCTCGCCTGCCTCTTCGCGCTGCTGACCGCCGCAATCCTCGTGCGCCATGCGATGAACGGCGGGCGGCTCGATTCCGGCATGCCGACGCTTGCGGAACAGTCGATCTACACGCTCATCGTCATCGGCGCCTCGGCGATCATGATGCTGCTCGACCTGCGCTCGCCGGGCACGGTGCTGCGCTACGGCAGCATGGCGCTCGGCATCCTGTCGATGCTCTCGGTGCTCGCCGCCCACCTGGTCGGCCTGAACCCCTATTTCACCGGCGAACCGCTCGGCCCCTGGCCGCTCCTCGACCTGCTGCTGATCGGCTACCTGCTGCCGGGCCTCGCCTATGCCGCCCTCGCCTGGCTGGCGCAGGGGCGCCGGCCGCCGCCTTACATCGCCGCGCTCGCCGTCAGTGGTGGCGTGCTCGTCTTCGCCTGGGCGACGCTCTGCGTCCGCCGGGCCTGGCAGGGTCCGGGCATCGCCGACTGGAAGGGCTTTCTGGCCGGCGAGACCTACACCTATTCGGTCGTCTGGCTGGCGATCGGCGTCGCCATGCTCTGGCTCGGCGCGCGCTTCAACGCGCGCGCGATCCGCATCACATCGGCGGTTCTCGTCATCGTCGCGGTGATCAAGGTGTTCCTGATCGACATGGCCCATCTCGAAGGATTCCTTCGGGCATTGTCCTTCATCGGCCTCGGCGGCGTTCTCATCGGCATCGGCCTCTTCTATCAGAGGCTGCTTTCGGCGCGCCCGCCCGCCTCCGCCGCTGCGGCCGCGCCCGCCGATCCTGCTCCTGCCGAAAGGGCCTGACCATGCCGCGTTCCGTCACGCAACTGAACATCCATCCGCTGAAGAGCGGCCGCGCCATTCCGCTCGACGCCGTCGACGTCGCGCGCGACGGCTTTGCCGGCGACCGGCGCTTCATGCTGATCGACGAGACCGGCGCCTTCATCACCCAGCGCGAACTGCCGGCGCTTGCCCGCGTCGAGGCGCGGGGCGAGGGGAGCGTGCTTCATCTCGCCAAGGACGGGGCGGCGCTGACCCTGCGCTTTGATCCCGAACGCCGCCTCGGCGTCACCGTCTGGGGCACCACGGTGGACGCGGCGATCTCGCAGCCCGAAGACGATGCCGTTCTTTCCGACTGGTTCGCCAAGCCCGTGCGTCTCGCCCATATGGACGCGCGCGCCGCGCGGCTGACGAGCGCCACCTGGACGGGCATCCCGGTGCCGGTCGGTTTCGCCGACGGCTATCCGATCCTCGTGACGACAACCGGCTCGCTTGCCGACCTCAACCGCACCCTCGTCGGGACGGGCGGCGAGGCGGTCGGCATGGACCGCTTCCGCACCAACATCCTCATCGATTGCGACGAGCCCTGGGCGGAAGACCGCTGGCGGTCGATCGCGGTCGGCGGGATCGTGCTCGACCTCGTCAAGCCCTGCGCGCGCTGCATCATGACGACGCAGGACCAGACGACCGGCGCGCGCACCGGCGGCAATCCGATTGCCGGCCTTGCGGAGAAGCGCATGTCGGCCGACCGTCGCGTGCCGGGCGTGCTCTTCGGCTGGAATGCCGTTGCGCGCGGGCCGGGCCGCATCGCGCTTGGCGATCCGGTGACGGTGATCGAGAGGCGGGACGCGGTCTGGCCGATGAAGCGGCGCGGCGGCTGAGCCGCATCAGCGCCGCTGATCGGTCCTGTCAATGAAATTGGCTTTTGTCGCGCGCCCGCGATGGTAGGATGGCACGTCCCCCGAGGAGTCGCCCGCAAATGTCCCCTTCATCCGCGTCCCGCCCCGCAACGCCGGCCGTCGCGCAGGCCCGGCCTGCCCCGATGCCCTGGCTGATCATCGTCGCCGGCTCGCTGGTCGCGATGCTGACCTTCGGTCCGCGTTCCGCCATGGGCTTCTTCCAGCTGCCCATGCTGACGGATACCGGCTGGGACCGCACCACCTTCGGCCTCGCCATGGCTCTCCAGAACCTCTGCTGGGGCCTCGGCCAGCCGTTCTTCGGCGCGATCGCCGACCGCTTCGGCACCTGGCGCGTGCTGGCGCTCTCCGGCGTGATCTACGCCGCCGGCCTCGTCGTCATGGCCCATGCGACGGCGCCGGTGTGGCTGCATGTCGGCGGCGGCGTCCTTGTCGGCCTCGGCGTCGCTTCCGGCTCCTTCGGCATCATTCTCTCGGCCTTCGCCCGCAATGTCGCGCCGGAACGCCGTTCCATGGCCTTCGGCATCGGCACGGCGGCGGGCTCGGCGGGCATGTTCCTGTTCGCGCCGTTGTCGCAGGGGCTGATTTCCGCCTATGGCTGGTCCGACAGCCTCGTCTATCTCGGCGTGCTGATGCTGCTCGTGCCGCTGATCGCCATTCCGCTGAGGGGCAATTCGACCTCCGGCAGCCAGCGCGAGGCTGCGAGCCGGCAGACGGCCGGCGAAGCGCTGATCGAGGCCTTCACCCATCGCAGCTATGTCCTGCTCGTCTCCGGCTTCTTCGTCTGCGGCTATCAGGTCGCCTTCATCACCGCGCATTTTCCCGCCTATATCGGCGATCTCGGCATCGATGCGCGCTATGCGGTGATCGCGCTGGCGCTGATCGGCTTCTTCAACATCATCGGGTCGCTCTCCGCCGGCTTCATCGGCCAGCGCTACGCGAAGCCGTCGTTTCTCTCGCTGATCTATCTCGGCCGCTCGATCGCCGTCTCGGCCTTCCTCCTCCTGCCGCAGACGCCGCTGTCCGTCATCGTCTTCGCGATCGTCATGGGGCTCCTGTGGCTGTCGACGGTGCCGCCGACCAACGGGCTGGTCGCCATCATGTTCGGAACGCGCCATCTGGGGCTGCTCGGCGGCATGGTCTTCCTGTCGCACCAGATCGGCTCGTTCCTCGGCGTCTGGATGGGCGGCTATCTCTACGACCATTTCGGCTCCTACGATCCGGTCTGGTGGATCGGCGTCGCCCTCGGGCTCTTCGCGGCGGCCGTCCACTGGCCGATCGAGGAGAAGCCTGTGCTGAGGCCCGCGACGGCCTGACGCGTCAGCGCTGGAGGACGAAGGGACAGGTCGCGCGCTCGCCGACGGTGAGCGATGCGCCGCAATCATAACGGCAGGTCTTGAACCGGCCCGCCATGCCCTGCGAGCTCAGGCTGCATTGCTTCAGCGCCGGCCTCCCGCTGTTCTGATTGCCGAAATAGTCGGGGATGGCGTCCTTGCGATGCGATGCCGGTCCCTGCTCGGAAAGCGGCGTCAGCAGCGTGATCAGGAGGAAGAGGACGGGCATCGCGATCTTTCCTGAAAACCTCTTTCCGGCGCGGAGACGCTCGGCGAGGAACATGCCCGGCGAGCAGGCGTTGCGTCCAGGTGTAGATAGGACATCGGGAAGGAAAATCCATGAAGACGATGGTTGCAACCCTTATGGCGCTCGCGATCGCCGGCGCCGCACCGGCGCTGGCGCAGCAGACGTCCCAGACCGCGACGGCGGATTTCATCGACAGGGATGGCAAGGAAGCCGGCCGCGCGGCGCTGACCGCCGGCAGGCACGGCGTGCTGATCGAGGTCGAGGCGACGGGACTGCCGGCCGGCAGCTGGGTCGCCTTCCATGTGCACGAGACCGGCACCTGCGACCATGCGGCCGGCCACGAACCGGCCGGTGGCCACTTCAATCCGGGCGAGACGGAACACGGTTTCCTCGCGGCGAACGGACCGCACGCCGGCGACATGCCGAACCAGTATGTCGGCGCCGACGGCGTGATGCGTGCGCAGGTCTTCAACGCGCTCGTCACCCTCGACGACAAGGAGACCGGCATTCGCGGCCGGGCCCTGATGATCCACGCCCGCTCGGACGACAACCGCAGCCAGCCCTCGGGCGAGGCGGGCGAGCGTCTCGCCTGCGCCGTGATCCGCTGACAAGACCGGCCCGCCGTTGGCGGGGTGAGTGGGACAGAGCTCCGGCCGGGGCAGAACAGCGCCGGCTTGGATCTTCTTGACCAAGACGATCCGGCGTCAGGCGCGGCGCGTCCGTGGCGCTCAGCTCGACACCGCCGCCGGCGCGCGCGGGCTCGCCGTCGGCGCCTTGCCATCCGCCTCGTCCTCGGGCGGCGTATAATTGTAGGTGACCTGCGGATAGGGAATTGAGATCCCCTTGTCGTCGAAGGCGAGCTTGGCGGCCTTGGTCAGGTCGCGCGTCGTCGCCCACCATTCCGGCGTCGCCACCCAGTAGCGCAGCGTGATGGCGATGGCGCTGTCGCCCAGTTCCTTGACGAAGGTGCTTGGCGCCGGCGTGCCGAGGACACGCCTGTCGGCGGTCGCGAGATCCATCAGCGTCTTTTCGGCCAGGGTGATGTCGTCGTCATAGCCGATGCCGATGGTGAGATCGTGCTGGCGGCGCGGCTCGCGGCTGTAATTGGTCACCGGCGTGTTCCAGAGCGTCGAGTTGGGCGCGAGGCGATAGAGTCCGTCGCCGGTCACGAGCTCCGTCGCGAACAGGCCGACCTCGCGCACGGTCCCGGACACTTCCTTGGTTTCGATATATTCCCCGACACGGAACGGGCGCAGCACCAGAAGCATGATGCCGGCGGCGATGTTCTGCAGCGTGCCCTGCAGCGCCAGCCCGATCGCAAGGCCGACCGCGCCGAGTGCTGCGATGATCGACGCCGTCTGCACGCCGAACTGGCCGAGCACGGTGATGAAGACCAGCACCAGCATCGCGTAGCGCACGATGTTGGCGAAGAAGCGCGACAGCGTCTCGTCGATGCCGCGGACATGGGCGAGACCGCTGAGCAGCCAGTCATGCACGAGGCGGGCGATCAGCCAGCCGATCAGCAAAAGGATGATCGCGCCGATGACGGAGAATGAATATTGCACCGCGAGCGCGCTCGCCTGCGCCAGCGCCGTGCGCGTCGCCAGCAGGATGTCCGGCGCCTGTGGATCCATGGTCCTCACCTCAAAGCCGATGTTGATGCGGGGGAAGATGGGGCGGGCGGGATGGCCGTCAACCCACGCGCCGTCAGCGCCCCGGCGGCAGCGGCAGCACGAAGGGCGCGTCGCCGTCGGCCTCCGCGCCGCGTCCGATTGCCGCGATCGCCTCGACGAGCGCGCCGCCGCGGCCGAGCAGGCGGTCGGCGATGGCGATCATCAGGCTGTTCGGCGTCGCATGGGGCGAGGCCCGGCGCAGGGCAGCGGCCAGTGCCGCATCGCCT
This sequence comes from Ensifer soli, assembly GCF_041928815.1. Lineage (NCBI taxonomy): Bacteria > Pseudomonadati > Pseudomonadota > Alphaproteobacteria > Hyphomicrobiales > Rhizobiaceae > Ensifer > Ensifer soli. The sequence goes on from NZ_JBHFEI010000004.1 coordinate 247,734, forward strand.
GTCTCCGGCGCGACCGCAAGGCCGGCGATGACGGCCGCCGCCGGCGAGCGCGACACACCCATCCAGCAATGGATCAGCAGCGGCGCCTGCTTGTCCCAGCGGCGCGCGAAATCGATGATCGCCGCCACATGGTGGTCGGCTGGCAGGATCAGCCCTGCGGCCGTGTCCGCCTGTCCGGCATCCGCCGTCATGTCGTTGACGTCGATGACGCGGTGGCGCGCCGCCGCGATGACGCCGGGACGGTGGAAGGCCTGGCCGCGCGCGAGCAGGCTCAGCATGTCGCGGCACCCGTGGCGGACGGCCATTTCGGCGATGCGGGCCAGCGGGGAGACGACGATCGCCGGCATCTCAGGCGACCCTTGCGGCGCGGGCGCGCTCCAGCGCATCGAACCGCAGGAGGAACTGTGCCTGCGCCTCCGTCGCGGGCAGCGGCGCGATCGGGATCATCTCGCGGGTGATGCCGCGCGGCTGGCCGAAGAATGTCCGCGCCTCCGCCGGGGTGAAGCCGGCGATCAGCGTCGCCTCGAAATAGGCGGCGATCTGGTCGGCCTTCTTGATCCGCGCCTTGAGCGCGGCCGGCGGCGCCGGCGGCAGGCCGAACCGCAGGTGGACCGCGCTTTCGAGCCGTTTCTCGACCGTCTTGTAGCCGCCGCCGACGACGGCCTTGAACGGTGAGATCATGTCGCCGATCACATATTCCGGCGCATCGTGCAAAAGCGCCGCGAGGCTTTCTTCCGGCGTCGGCAGGTTCAGACGCGAAAAGATCGTCTCGACGACGAGGCAATGCTGGGCGACGGAGAAGGCATGGTCACCGATCGTCTGGCCGTTCCAGCGGGCCACGCGCGCAAGGCCATGGGCAATGTCGCCGATCTCGATGTCGAGGGGGGACGGGTCGAGCAAATCGAGGCGGCGGCCGGAAAGCATGCGTTGCCAGGCGCGGGCTTTCCCCGTCACGCCCCGGCCTCGGCGGCGCTCGTCGGAAAATCGAGCCCGGTCCAGGGCGCGAGCGCCAGCGTCACCGGCGTCTCCCCGGCAAGAATCGCCGTTCCCGCCGCGATCGCCTCGCCGGCCTTGTCGATCCGTACGATCGCAAGGCCCGCCCCGCCCGCGACGCTTCCGAGCGTTCCGACGGCGCGCCCGTCCGCCGTCAGCGCGGTGCCGGGCGCCGGCAGGTCCGCGCCATCCCCCGCGACCAGTGCGACGCGGCGGCGCGCCGTGCCGCGATGCTGCATGCGCGAAACCACTTCCTGCCCGACATAGCAGCCCTTGCGAAAGGAGAGCCCGCCGGTCCGGTCCATCAGCACGTCGTGGGGAAAGGCATCCTGCAACGCGAAATCGTCGCCCGGCTCGGCAAGGCCGGCGCGGATGCGCAGCGCCGTGTAGGCGGTCGGGTCCGCGGGTGCGTCCGCGGCGGCCTCGCCATGGATCCGCCACAGCGTGATGCCCGCCTTGGCGAAGCGCATGTCCCGCAGCCCCGCACCGGGTTCGGTCGAGACCGCCACCGGCGCCGGGGACTGAAGATCGAGCGTCACGGCGGCGCGCAGGCGGTAGAGGGTCAGCCGCTTCTGGAGTGCCGCGGCCTCTTCGGCCCGCGTCTCCAGGACGAAGCCGTCATCGGCGCGCGACACGAGGAAGGCAAAGAGGATCTTGCCCTGCGGCGTCAGCAACGCCCCGTCATGGGCCTCGCCGGGCGCGACCTGGCCGAGATCGGTTGTGATGATCGCCTGAAGGAAAGTCTCCGCATCCGCTCCGGAGACGACAAGAAGCGCGCGGTCGGCGAGCGCAATGACAGTCATGGCCTTCACCCTTGAAATGCCGCGTGGCAGTGGACCGACAGATTCAGTCGCCGGCGACGAAGAACTTCCACTGCCCGTCCGGCGTGATCCCGACGCGGTAGAAATTGTAGCTGCCGAACTCTTCCATCTCGGCGAAATCGCCTGCGGTGACCAGCCGGAGCAGATCGACCTTCTCCGGTGGCGTCAGACTGGACAGCGGCCGTGCGGCGAAATACGGCCAGACATAGACCTCGTCCGGCGTACCGGCATCGAGATGGACGAAGTTTGTCGAGAGCACGTCGAGCAAGATCGCGAGGATCTCCAGCCCTTCCGCATCGCCGGACTGTCCCTTCAGCACCGCGACCGCGTCGTCGTCCTCTTCCGCCGCGCCGACCTGCGTCTCGGTCGGCCCCTTGCCGAGAAGCGGGCGCAGCCGCTCTATGTCGCCGGAGGCGGCCGCCTCGACGATCATCTGGCGCATGCGCCGCACCGGTTCCGGCACCGCGTCGATATCGCTCAGCACCTCGACCGGACCCTCCGGCTGGTCGGGCTCGGCCGCTTCGGGATCGACCTCGACGGGAGGGCGCTGCGCGGCCCCGCCGCTCTTGTCGATCAGCGGACCCGGCATCGGGATGCCGCCCGGCGTGGCCGCCGGTTCGTCGCTGCCCTGCTCGGGCTTATCCTTGGCGACTGTGCCATCCGCCGGCTTCAGTTCGCTGAGCGCCCGTGCGTCGGGCACAACGCCGAAGGTCGCGCCGAGGAAAAGGCCGGTGACGATGAAAAGGCTGGCGCAGGCCCCGCGGAGCCGTTTCGCCCTGATCTGGCGTGGCATGGCTCGACTTTCGATTACTGCAGGGTGCGCGACGGCGAGAATTCCCCGGCGAGCATGCGCTCGCGCAACGACGTCAGCATGGCTTCCGCACCGTCCTCGCCGTAGAGGCGGATGGTTTCGCGGATCGCGCGCGCGATCGCGGCGTCGGCAATGATTTCCGGCTCGATCCCGTCGGCCATGCCGTCGGCCCAGGCTTCGTTCTGATGTTCGAGCGCCGCCTGCATTTTCTCATGAACGATCATGTCGTCGATGTCACTGAGGCCTGATTCCATCATTCGATCCGTGGCTTTCGATACGGGTACGCGACAAGAACGTGACGCCGTCATGGCGACGCGCTCCGACTTTCGATCCGGAAAACGAATGACACGGCCTTTCCACCTGCGTCGTCCGGTCCCGGCATCCGCCGGCAGGTTAAGTCTCGCGAATCTGCGAGAACGCCTCGGGAGCGAGTGCCATTGTTATCACTCCCTTAATGCTCTTAACAGCCTTTTCGTGAAACTGTGCCGCGACGGGAAAAAAGGGGGTTAATTAAACGTGAACCCCGCCTCTCGAGCGATCACACAGCACGTTACATCGAAATTCGATTGAATTCAATGCCTTGGGCCGTGGTCGAGCCCGGCTTCGGCTCTCAGTTGCCATAGCGCGCGACGATTTCGGCGACGAGTGTTGCACCTTCGGCACGGTAGTTCTGCTCGGCGCTCACGGCTGCAGGCGTGCAACGGGTGTAGACGGAGGCGAAACTGCGGTATCCGCGGTTGAAGGCGGCGGTCAGGCGCTCGCGCCGCTTCTCCTCTCCGGCCGTTTCCCGCTCGATCAGGTCCTGCATCGCCGTCCGCCATTCGGCGGCGTCGGTGGCGCCGCACAGATGCCGCAGATAGTCGACCGAGCCGAGGATCTCGGCGAGCCTCAGGAGCTTGCCGTCATAGGGCGCGGCATCGGTCTGAGCCGGCGCCGACTGCGACACGGCCGGCGATGCAGCGAGAAGGGCGAGCGCGCAGGCAAGGGAGAGGCGGCGCATCATGGCCGCGTTCCGGTGATCGCGGCGATGCAGTCGCGCACGCTGTCCGGCGCGGGCAGGCGCCGGATCTCGTCGGGGGTGAACCAGCCGACCGCATCCGCGTCGTCGGCCGCCACCGCCACCGCGCCGGGATCCGCCTCGACGGTGAAGACCGAGAGCACGAAATAGCGCGCGGCCGTCTCCGGCGGCGCGAGATCATAGACGCGAAAGAGCACGGGATTGCGCCCGACGATGCCGGTCTCCTCGCTGAGTTCGCGCAGCGCCGTCTCGGCCGGTGTCTCCCCCGCCTCGCCGCGCCCGCCGGGAAAGGCATACATGCCGGCCGAGGGTGCACGACCGCGCCGGACCAGCAGGAAACGTCCGTCGCGCTCAAGGATCGCGGAGGAGGCGGGCTGGGCTTTCGGCGGCATGGTCTTCGTCCCGTGGTCGGCGTGCGTCGTCATTTCTTGACCCATGCCGGATGAAATGCCAAGCATGGAAACATGTGCGGACGATATGCGCTGACAGCCACGCCCGGAGATGTCGCCGAGGCCTTCGGACTTGCGGGCCTGGAAGCGTTTCCGCCGCGCTACAACATCGCGCCGACCCAGCCGATCCTCGTCGTGCGAGCCGGAGAGAAGGGCCCTCCCGGCAGCAACCTGCCGGAACGCCGGGCGTTGCTCGCCCGCTGGGGGTTCACGCCCGCCTGGGTCAAGGATCCGGCAACCTTTCCCCTGCTGATCAACGCGCGTTCGGAAACGGCGGCGGAAAAGGCCTCGTTCCGTGCCGCGATGCGCCATCGACGGATTGTCGTCCCCGCCTCCGGCTTTTACGAATGGCATCGTCCTGCCAAGGGCTCGGGCCTGCCGTCGCAGGCCTACTGGGTGCACCCCCGGCGCGGCGGGCTCGTCGCCTTCGGCGGCGTGATGGAGACATGGGCGTCTGCGGATGGTTCAGAGGTCGACACAGTCGCGATCCTCACGACCCGCGCGACGGGGCCGATGGCCGCCGTGCACGAGCGCATGCCCGTGGTCATCGCTCAGGAGGAGATGAATCGCTGGCTGGATTGCCTGAGGCAGGAACCCCGCGACGTTGCCGATCTGATGCGGCCGCCGCCCGAGGATGCCTTCGAATTGATCCCGGTGTCGGATCGCGTCAACAAGGTTTCGGACACCCATCCCGACATCCAAGCGCCCGTTGTCCCGCAGCCGGTGAAAGGGGAGACGCCTGGGATGCAAAAGCCGCGTTCGTCGCAGCTTTCGCTTTTTTAACGCCGCCCGTGCTCCCGATAGAGGTCACTTAAAAGAGGGGACGGCATGTGCGGGCGGCCTGCCCGTTCAATCCCGGACGCTGACGAGGCCGCCTTTCGGCTGGGCCAGGGCTGGCTTCTTCTTGCCCTTCAGTTGCAGGGCGGCAGCCAGAACGGCCTTGAGACCGAGCGGGCGATACTGGTTGACCAAGTCGGTCTTGGTCTTCTTGCCGGCGTCGGTGGGCTTCGGGGTCGTCACGTCATGTCTCCTTGCTTGCTCTTGCCAGTTTACCGTTACTCAAACGATTTGATCCCCATTCTTGACGCCAAACGTGACGAATTGGAGGCATTTGAGATAAATTTAGCGCCGGCTTACGCATTTGCGGAAATCACATGTTTTGCCGCACGGAAAGCATCCGTGATCGCCGAGGCGGCCTCGTCGCGAACGGCCTTGACGGCGTAACGGCGACGCGCAATAAGGATCGCCATGAAAACGACGATCTGCACGCTCGGGATTATCATTGGTTAGCATCACGCTGACCCGACCGTTTTCGTCTCTCGCTCCTTCAGGATGACAAACGCACGGGTCGCAGCCGGGCGATGCCTATGTGCGGGGGAACGGGACGATGGCCGCAGAGCCGGGATTGAAGCTCTACAACACGCTGACGCGCGAGAAGCGCGCCTTTGCACCGATCGATCCCGGCCATGTCCGCATGTATGTCTGCGGCCCGACGGTCTATGATTTCGCCCATATCGGCAATGCCCGGCCCGTCATCGTCTTCGACGTGCTCTACCGGCTGCTGCGCCATCTCTATGGCGAGGCGCATGTCGCCTATGCCCGCAACATCACCGACGTCGACGACAAGATCAATGCGCGGGCGCTGCGCGACTTTCCCGACCTGCCGCTGAACGCGGCGATCCGCAACGTGACCGAAAGAACGGCAGCGCAGTTCCATGCCGATGTCGCGGCGCTCCACTGCCTTCCGCCGACGCACGAGCCGCGCGCCACCGACTTCGTCCGTCCGCGCGCCGACGGCAAGGTGGACATGATCACGCTGGTCGAACGGCTGATCGCGCGCGGCCACGCCTATGTGGCCGGCGGCGAGGTGCTGTTCGACACGCGCTCCATGGCCGACTACGGCCAGCTCTCGAAGCGCAATCTCGACGAGCAGCAGGCCGGCGTCCGCGTCGCCGTCGACGCGCACAAGAAGAATCCGGGCGATTTCGTGCTCTGGAAACTGTCCTCGCCGGAGGAGCCGGGCTGGGAAAGCCCCTGGGGACGGGGCCGCCCCGGCTGGCATATCGAATGCTCGGCGATGTCGGCCGCCTATCTCGGCGAAGTCTTTGATATCCATGGCGGCGGGCTCGACCTGATCTTCCCGCATCACGAGAACGAGATCGCTCAGTCGCGCTGCGCCCACGGCACAGAGGTCATGGCCAATGTCTGGATGCACAACGGCTTCGTCCAGGTCGAGGGCCGCAAGATGTCGAAGTCAGAGGGCAACTTCGTCACGATCCACGACCTGCTGGCAACGGAGACGTTCGGTGGCCGGTCCTGGCCCGGGCCGGTGCTCCGGCTCGCCATGCTGATGACCCATTACCGCGAGCCGATCGATTTCAGCGTCAAGCGGCTGGAGGAGGCCGAGCGGCTTCTGGCGAAGTGGCCGGCGGTGGACGGCGAGGGCGGCGCGGTCGACGAGACGGTGCTTTCGGCGCTCAGCGACGATCTCAACACGGTCGCGGCGGTGCAGGCGCTGCATGCGCTGGCCGGCCGCGCCGCGGGCGATGCCGATGCGCTCGCCCGCTTCAACGCCTCCGCCGACCTCATCGGTCTTCGCCCCGCGAAGGCGAAAATGGCGACCGGGCTTCGGGAGGAGATCGAGTCGGCCGTCTCCGCGCGGCTGGCGCTGCTGAAGGCGAGGAATTTCGCCGAGGCCGACCGCATCCGCGACGCGCTGGGGCAAAAAGGCGTCCAGCTCAAGGACGGCAAGGACGCGGCGACCGGCGAACGCGTGACGACATGGGACTTCAGGGGCTAACGATCGGCGGCGTCCGCTCGCTTACGGAAAGGGTTGTGGCATGATCGATCACATGGGCATCACCGTCCCCGATTTCGACCGGTCGAAGGCCTTCTACGACGCGGTTTTCGCGCCCCTCGGCGCGACGCTTCTCATGGTCGTGCCTCCGGAATACACGAACGGCGTCAAGGTCGGCGGCTATGGCCGCGACCATCCCTCCTACTGGCTGTACGAGGGGACGCCGCCGGCGAACGATTGCCAGCACATCGCCTTCACGGCTGAGGATCGCGCCGCGGTGGACGCCTTTTCCGCGGCCGCCATCGCCGCCGGCGGCAGGGACAAGGGCCCGCCCGGCCTGCGCCTGCACTATCATCCGAACGACTACGGCGTCTTCGTCTTCGATCCCGACGGCAACACTATCGAGGCGGTCTGCCACCTGCCGCTGGGGGAGGGCGCATGAACGCGCCCGCGCTCTCCGGCGGCTGCCAGTGCGGCGCCGTGCGCTTCCGCGTCGAGGGAACGCCCGGCGACGCCTCGGTCTGCCATTGCCGCATGTGCCAGAAGGCGGCCGGCAACGTCTTCCTGCCGCTGGTGAGCCTCGGTTCGGCGGCGCTGACATTCACCCGCGGGCAACCGAAGCGTTTTCGCTCCTCGAACGCGGCGACCCGCGGCTTCTGCGCGGACTGCGGCACGCCGCTGACCTACGAGGCGCCGGACGGCGTCGCGCTGGCGATCGGCGCCTTCGATCGTCCGGAAGGCCTCGCGCCTTCGATCCAGTGGGGCATCGAGGCGAAGCTCGCCTATGTCGATGCGATCCCCTCGCTGCCGGCCGAGGAGACGCTGGCCGATCAGGAAGCCGCCTCTTTCCTCTCGACCCTCGTCTCCTACCAGCATCCGGATCACGACACGGATGCCTGGCCTTTGGAGGAGCGCAGATGACCATGTCCGTCACCGGCGGCTGCCAGTGCGGCGCCATCCGCTATGCCGGCCCCGTCCGGCCGGGCGATGCCCATCTCTGTCACTGCCGCATGTGCCAGAAGGCGGTCGGCGGCCTCTTCGCCGCGCTGGTCGGCACCGTCGCGGGCGAGTTCCGCTTCACGCGCGGCACGCCGTCGGCGTTTCGCAGTTCCGCCCATGTCGAGCGCGGCTTCTGCGCCGCCTGCGGCACGCCGCTCTTCTATCGCGAGACGGTCGAAGGCCATATGAGCGTCACCATCGGCTCGCTCGACGATCCGCAGGCAATGATGCCGGCCTTTCAGGTCGGCACCGAGGCGCGCATGTCCTGGTTCGACGCCCTGCCGGCGCTGCGCAGTTTCGGCGCCACGGAAGACGGCGATCCGGCGGAGGTTGCCGACGCGATCAAGGCGAGCAACCGTCAACACCCCGATCACGAGACCGATGTCTGGCCCAGGGAGGCGACACGATGAGCGAGACCCACAGAACCGGCGGCTGCCAGTGCGGCGCCGTGCGCTTCCGCCTGCACGGCGCGATCGGCCGCCCGTCGATCTGCCATTGCCGCATGTGCCAGAAGGCCTTCGGCGGCTTCTTCGGCCCGCTCGTCACCGCACCGAAGGACGGGACGGAATGGACGCGGGGCGAACCCGCCTGGTTCCAGTCCTCGATCAACATCGAGCGCGGCTTCTGCAAGGCGTGCGGCACGCCGCTCGCCTACCGCCATCCCGGCGGGCTGGAACTTTCCATCGGCGCCTTCGACGACCGCTCCGACCTTGCTCCCCGCATCCAGGTGAATTTCGACCGGCGCAATCCTTGGGTGACGGAGATCTTCGACCAGCCCGTCCATGACGATCCCGATTTCTACAGGCGGCAGGAAGAGATCATCTCCTTCCAGCATCCCGACCACGACACTGAGGTCTGGCCGCCCTTCCGCGACCTCTGAACACCGAAAGCCCCGACGATGAGCGACAGCCTGCGCAGCCTCTATCCCGAGATCGAGCCCTATGCCTCCGGCCATCTCGACGTCGGCGACGGCCACAGCGTCTATTGGGAGCGGGCGGGCACGCCCGGCGCCAAGCCGGCGGTGTTCCTGCATGGCGGCCCGGGCGGCACGATCTCGCAGAAGCACCGGCGTCTGTTCGATCCGGCGCTCTACGACGTCACGCTGTTCGACCAGCGCGGCTGCGGGAAGTCGACGCCGCATGCGAGCCTCACGGCGAACACGACCTGGCACCTCGTCGCCGACATCGAGCGGCTCAGGGAACTGGCGGGCGTCGAGCAATGGCTGGTCTTCGGCGGCTCCTGGGGCTCGACGCTGGCGCTCGCCTATGCCGAGACCCATCCTGCGCGCGTTTCCGAACTTGTGCTGCGCGGCATCTACACGCTGACGAAGGCCGAGCTCGACTGGTACTACCAGTTCGGCGTCTCGGAAATGTTCCCGGACAAGTGGGAGCGATTCATCGCGCCGATCCCGCCGCAGGAGCGCCACGAGATGATGCTGGCCTATCACCGCCGCCTGACCAGCGACGACCGGGCGGTGCGGCTCGAAGCAGCGAGGGCCTGGAGCCTCTGGGAGGGCGAGACGATCACGTTGCTGCCCGAGCCTTCGACCAGTTCGACCTTCGGCGAGGACGACTTCGCCCACGCCTTCGCCCGCATCGAGAACCATTTCTTCGTCCATGCCGGCTGGCTGGAGGAGGGGCAGCTCCTGCGCGACGCGAACAGGCTCGCCGGCATTCCCGGCGTCATCGTCCACGGCCGCTACGATATGCCCTGCCCGGCGAAATATGCCTGGGCGCTGCACAAGGCCTGGCCGGAGGCCGCGTTCCACTTGATCGAGGGCGCCGGCCATGCCTATTCGGAACCCGGCATTCTCGACCGGCTGATCCGCGCGACGGACGGATTTGTCGGCAAGGCATGACACGAGCGAAAAGCAGCGTTCCCATGGGAGGGAGCATCATGGCGAAAGACCGTATCCACCTCTTCGACACGACGCTGCGCGACGGGCAGCAGACGCCCGGCATCGATTTTTCCGTCGAGGACAAGATCGCGATCGCCGCGATGCTGGACGAGTTCGGCATGGACTATGTCGAGGGCGGCTATCCCGGCGCCAACCCGACCGACACCGCCTTCTTCTCGAAGAAGCGCACCGGCCGCGCCCGTTTCGTCGCCTTCGGTATGACCAAGCGCGCCGGCATCTCGGCCTCCAACGATCCGGGCCTTGCGGCGCTGCTCGCGGCGAAGGCGGACGCGATCTGTCTCGTGGCGAAGAGCTGGGATTACCATGTCCGCGTCGCGCTCGGCTGCACCAATGCGGAAAACCTCGAATCGATCCATGCCTCCGTCGAGGCGGTCGTCGCGGGCGGCCGCGAGGCGATGGTCGATTGCGAGCACTTCTTCGACGGCTACAAGGCCAATCCGGACTATGCGCTCGCCTGCGCGAAGGCCGCCTTCGGGGCCGGCGCCCGCTGGATCGTTCTCTGCGACACCAATGGCGGCACGCAGCCACCGGAGGTGCGCGCCATCGTCGAGGCGGTGATCGCCGCCGGCGTGCCCGGGGATCGCCTCGGCATCCACGCCCACAACGACACCGGCCAGGCGGTCGCCAATTCGCTCGCCGCCGTCGAGGCTGGCGTGCGCCAGGTGCAGGGGACGCTGAACGGCATCGGCGAGCGCTGCGGCAATGCCGATCTCGTCACCCTGATCCCGACGCTGGCGTTGAAGGAAACCTATGCGACCCGCTTCGAGATCGGCATCGATTCCGAGAGGCTTGCCGGCCTGACCCGGCTGTCCCACGCCTTCGACGAGTTGCTCAACCGCTCGCCGGACCAGCAGGCGCCTTACGTCGGCGCATCCGCCTTCGCCACCAAGGCCGGCATCCACGCCTCGGCGCTGCTGAAGGACCCGCGCACCTACGAGCACGTCACGCCGGAATCGGTCGGCAACCTGCGCAAGGTCATGGTCTCCGACCAGGGCGGCAAGGCGAACTTCATCAATGCGCTGAAGCTGCGCGGCATCGCGGTCGGAAAGGACGATCCGAAGCTCGACCGGCTGATCGCGATCGTCAAGGAACGCGAGGCGACCGGCTACGCCTATGAGGGCGCAGATGCGAGCTTCGCGCTGCTCGCCTACCGCACGCTCGGCGCCGTGCCCGATTTCTTCCATGTCGAGAGTTTCCGAGTCATGGTCGAGCGGCGCTACGACGCCAATGGCAATCTGAAGACGGTCTCGGAAGCCGTGGTCAAGGTTGTGGTCGACGGCGAGACGATGATGTCGGTCTCCGAAGGCCACGGGCCGGTCAACGCGCTCGATCTGGCGCTGCGCAAGGATCTCGGCAAGTATCAGCAGGAGATCGCCGATCTGGAGCTTGCCGACTACAAGGTGCGCATCCTCAACGGCGGCACCGGGGCGGTGACCCGCGTGCTGATCGAATCGACCGATGCGACGGGTGCGCGCTGGCGTACCGTCGGCGTCTCGGACAACATCATCGACGCCTCCTTCCAGGCGCTGATGGACAGCATCGTCTACAAGCTCTTGAAGAACCGGGACGGGGCCGCGCGCGCTGCCGCCGAGTGACGGAACCGGCAAGGACCGGATCAGCCTCCCGCATGTTTTGCTTCACGGAAATGAATTGGTGCATCGCGCGCGAAGGGCGTATGCACCGGCAAAACACCAAGAACATGCGGGATGAGACACCATGGCCGAACCGAATGCCGTTCCGGTTCCCTTCGACGGCGATTCGCCGAAGGGCTTCGCCTTCGCGCTGACGGCCTATCTGCTCTGGGGCTTCCTGCCCTTTTTCATGAAGGCGCTGTCGCACATGTCGGCGGGGGAGGTGATCGCCCACCGCATCCTCTGGTCGGTGCCGGTCGCCGGCATCATCCTCGTCGCGCTTGGCCGCACCGCCGACGTGAAGGCGGCGCTGCGCAGCCCGCGCATTCTGGTGATGGCGGCGGTGACGGCGACGATCATCACGGTCAACTGGGGCATCTATGTCTGGGCGATCACCCATGACCGCGCGGTCGAGACCGCGCTCGGCTACTACATCAATCCCCTGTTCAGCATCTTTCTCGGCGCCGTGCTCCTGAAGGAGAAGCTCAGCCGGACGCAGAAGGCGGCGATCGGCCTTGCCGTCGTTGCCGTCGCCGTGCTTGCCTATGATGCGGGCGGCCTGCCCTGGATCTCGGTCAGCCTCGCCTTCACCTGGGGCATCTATGCCTACATGCGCAAGACGCTGCCGGTCGGCCCGAACCAGGGTTTCTTCCTCGAGGTGCTGATTCTCGGCCTGCCGGCGCTCTGCTACATCGTCTACCTGCAGGCGACAGGACAGGGCCATTTCGGCACGACCGGCACGCTCGATGTCGTCATGCTCGCCTCCTGCGGCCTCGTCACCGCGATCCCGCTGATGATCTACGCCAACGGCGCCAAGCTGCTGCGCCTTTCGACCATCGGCATCATGCAGTATATCGCCCCGACGATGATCTTTCTCATCGCGCTCTTCGCCTTCCACGAACCCTTCGGCCCGGCGAAGATGGTCGCCTTCCTGTTCATCTGGGCGGCGCTCGCGATCTATACCTGGGGCATGGTCTCGGCGAGCCGCGCGCGACGCCGGCTGGCGGACGCCTGAGGCCGCAGGGGACTGGAGCACCTCCGGTGAACACCGGTTCGCCGAATGTAATCGATCGTGTTGTTCTTGCCGCGTTGTCCGACGCCGACGAGAGCCCGCTTCGGCGGGAAATTCGCGAAAAACAGAGAGCAGACCTGTTCCGGTAAGCCGGATGTCACGCAGAATGCCCTTAGAGGCGGGCGATGATGCCGGGATCGCCTTCGCTGTCGCGCACATCGCCGGCGGCGAGGATCGCCGGGACGATGTCCTCGGCCGCGTCGATGACGAGCGGCTTCACCAGATGCGACCGGTGGATGAATCCCTCGCCGCGCATGTGGTCGAGCAGTTCCAGCATCGGTTCCCAGAAGCCGTTGATGTTGGCGAAGACCATCGGCTTGCGATGGCGGCCGAGCTGGCCCCAGGTCATGATCTCGACGATTTCCTCCAGCGTGCCGATGCCGCCCGGGAGGGTGACGAAGGCGTCGGAACGCTCGAACATCAGGTGCTTGCGCTCGTGCATGCCGGGCGTGACGATCAATTCGTCGAGGGAGCCCAGCGACTGGCGCGTGGCCTCCATATCCATCAGGAATTCTGGTATGATGCCCGTGACCCGGCCACCGGCCTCCATCACGCCGGCGGCGACCGCGCCCATGATGCCTTTCGTGCCGCCGCCATAGACGAGGCGGAGCCCGTGCTCGGCGATCGAACGGCCAAGGATGCGGCCTGCCTCGATGTGGGAGGGATCGCGTCCCGGCTGCGAGCCGCAATAGACACAGATGGATCGAATCGGAACGGTCGCGTCGGTCATGGGTCAAAAAAGCACCGCGCTGCAGCAGGCGTCAAGGCGATCGACGGGAAAAGGCGTGCGGAACGGAGGCCGGCATGCGAGAATGCTTGTAGAAAGCTGCGGAAATCGTTAGCAATTTCTGAGATGCTAAAGGCGGTTCCGCAGCGCTCGGGGCCATTTCGGGAAAGATGCGGCAGGGGACGCTGCGGCCGGGGCCAGGCTTCGCCCATGGAGCACAGAGCGGGCGGTCGCCGCCCGGGGAGTAACGGGTATGATGATGAACAAGGCCGGCTGGGTGGCCCTGATTGTCCTGGCGATTGCGTCGCTCCTGATGGTGTTCGTCGTTCTGCCGAATGTCTCGAACAAGGGCGGCGAGGTGGCGAGCGCGCCGGTGGCCGAAACCCGGCCGGCGCCCGCCGAAACGCCGCCCGCGGCGATCTCGACGACCGGTGAAGCACCCGCCGCCGTGGAGCCGAAGTCCGAGGCGCCGACGACCGAGGCGGCCGCGCCGCCGGTTGCCGCCGAGCCTCAGGCGGCAACTGCCGAAAAGCCCGTCGCCGATGCGCCCGCACCGCTCGCGACCGGGAACGATGTCGCGACGGCCGAAAAGACGGCCCGCGAGGCGGCGACCGCGCCGCCGCAGGCGGATCCGGCAGCGGACTGGACCGAGCCCGCCTTCGATGTGCTCCGCGTCGAACCGGACGGCTCGACCGTCATCGCCGGCAAGGCGGAGCCGAACACGACACTGGAAATCGTCGACGGCAAGGACGTCGTCGCCAAGACCGATGTCGGCCCGAACGGCGATTTCGCCGCCGTCTTCGATGAGCCGCTGCCGCCGGGCGATTACCAGCTCACCTTGCGCAGCGTCGACGAGGACGGCGCCTCGAAATCCTCAAGCGAGGTCGCGACCGTGTCCGTGCCGAAGGACAAGGCGGGCGAACTTCTGGCGATGGTGTCGAAGCCGGGCGAGGCGAGCCGCCTGATCGCGACCCCCGAGCCGAAGGCGGAGGCCGATGCCGACACCAAGGCCGGCCCCGACACCAAGGCCGATCCGAAGACGGCCCGTCCGGCCGCTTCGAACCAGCAGGCGGCCGTCGATCCGGCGACGGAGCCCGCGGCCGCGCCGGACGCGGCGGTGCCGGACACCACGGCGCCCGCCGATACCACGCCTGCCGGCCCCTCCGCCTCGCTTCTGTCCGTGTCCGCCGTCGAGATCGAGGGCGACCGGATGTTCGTCGCCGGCCGCGCCCGTCCCGGCGCGCTGGTCCGCGTCTATGCCGACGACCGGCTGGTGGGCGAGGGCAAGGCCGACGAGGCCGGCCGCTTCGTCGTCGACGGGGTGATCACGCTGTCGATCGGCCGGCACACGATCCGCGCCGACATGATGTCGGCCGACGGCAAGCGCGTCGAGCTGCGCGCCGCCGTGCCGTTCGACCGGCCGGAAGGCGACATGGTGGCGGCGGTCGCCGGACCCGCCCCCGGCTTTCTGAACGGCGGCGGCTTCGAGGCCCTGCGCGCGGAGGTGACCAAAGCCTTCGGCCTGCTGAAGGGCCTCTTCGCCTCCGAGGCGTTGCCCGGCGCCGAGCAGCTCGCGGCGGCCCGTTCCGCGACCGAGATCGCGCTGCGCTCGCTCGCCGACGCGCGCCTCGCCGAAGGGGTCGACGAGGGCGTGCGCGCCACCGCCGAAACGATCTCGACCGCCGCCCGCGCCGCCTTCACCATGCTGAAGGCCCTGCCGCAGGACGCCGTCAGCGTGCGCGCCGGGCTTGCGAAGCTCGAAACCGCGATTGGGCCCGTTCTTCTCGACGACGGCGCGCCGGATGCGCCGGTGGCGACCGACACGGCACCCGCCGTCGCCCGGCCCGAGACCGCCGCCGCGCCGGCGGCCAGCGAGCCGGTCTCGACGTCCGAGGCGGCGGACGAGCCGGAGACCATGCATCAGGCGCCGCTGCAGCAGAGCAAGACCTCCGTCATCATCCGGCGCGGCGACACGCTCTGGCAGATTTCCCGCCGCGTCTACGGCGCGGGTGTCCGCTACACGACGATCTATCTCGCCAACGAAAGCCAGATCCGCGATCCGGACCGCATCCTGCCCGGCCAGATCTTCGGCGTGCCGGACAAGGCGATGGACGACGCGGAGTCCGAGAAGATCCACCGCCGCCACGTCACCGGCCAGGATTGATGCGGAAAAGCGGGTCCGTCGCATTGCGGCGGGCGGCGCCGCTTCCTATGTGAAAACGGGTCGCCCGCTACGGCGCCCCGTTTTCATGCCGTTCCGCTGCTTCATCCGCATCGCCGGCGACAGGTGCTTGAGGGCGTGCTCCCGGCCGGGCCGCGCGCGGAGACCATCCATGGCAGTTAAGACCAAGACGGTGTCGGCCGATGCCGGCAATCCGCTCGGAACCCTTGTCAATCTCTGGCCCTATATGTGGCCGAGCGACCGGCACGATCTGAAGATGCGTGTCGTCTGGGCGACCGTCATCCTCGTCGTCGCCAAGATCGTCCTCATCCTCGTTCCCTATTTCTTCAAGTGGGCGACGGATGCGCTGGACCTGAAGCCGGACGCGATCGGCCTCGTTCCGGTGCTGGCGACCGGCGCGATCACGCTGGTCGTCGCCTACAATCTGGCGCGCATCCTGCAGGCCGGGCTGAACCAGCTGCGCGACGCGCTCTTTGCCCGCGTCGGGCAATATGCGGTGCGCAAGCTCGCCTACCGCACCTTCGTGCACATGCACGAACTGTCGCTGCGTTTTCACCTGGAGCGGCGCACTGGCGGCCTGTCGCGCATCATCGAGCGTGGCACCAAGGGCATCGAGACCATCGTTCGCTTCACCATCCTCAACACGGTGCCGACGCTGATCGAGTTCCTGCTGACGGCGGTGATCTTCTGGTGGGGCTACGGCTTCAGCTATCTGCTCGTCACCGCGATCACGGTCTGGCTTTACATCTGGTTCACCATCCGGGCGAGCGACTGGCGCATCGCCATCCGCCGCTCGATGAACGACAGCGATACCGAGGCCAACACCAAGGCGATCGATTCGCTGCTGAACTTCGAGACGGTCAAGTATTTCGGCAACGAGAAAATGGAGGCGCGCCGCTTCGACGAATCGATGGCGCGCTACGAGAAGGCGGCGACCGAGGTATGGACCTCGCTCGGCTGGCTGAACTTCGGCCAGGCGGTGATCTTCGGCGCCGGCACGGCGGTGATGATGGTGATGTCGGCGCTGGCCGTCCAGCGCGGCGAACAGACGCTCGGCGATTTCGTCTTCATCAACGCCATGCTGATGCAACTGTCGATCCCCTTGAATTTCATCGGCTTCGTTTACCGCGAGATCCGCCAGGGGCTGACCGACATCGAGCAGATGTTCGATCTGCTGGAGGTCGCGCCGGAAGTGGTGGACAGGCCGGAGGCGAACGATCTCGTCGTCGACCGCGGTGCGATCGCATTCCGCGACGTCCATTTCGCCTATGATCCCGCCCGGCCGATCCTGAAGGGCATCTCCTTCGAGGTGCCGGCCGGCAAGACCGTCGCCGTGGTCGGCCCCTCGGGCGCCGGCAAGTCGACGCTGTCGCGCCTGCTCTTCCGCTTCTACGACGTGCAGCAAGGCGCGGTGACGATCGACGGACAGGACGTGCGCGACGTGACGCAGGAAAGCCTGCGCCGGGCGATCGGCATCGTGCCGCAGGACACGGTGCTCTTCAATGACACGATCGCCTACAACATCCGCTACGGCCGCATCGACGCCGGCGAGGCGGAGGTGAAGCAGGCCGCCGAGATCGCCCAGGTCGGCCGTTTCATCGAGAGCCTGCCGGACGGATACCGCGCCATGGTCGGCGAGCGCGGGCTGAAGCTCTCCGGCGGCGAGAAGCAGCGCGTCGCCATCGCCCGCACCATTCTCAAGGCACCGCCGATCCTGATCCTCGACGAAGCGACTTCCGCGCTCGACACCCGCACCGAGCAGGACATCCAGCAGGCGCTCGACGCGGTGTCGCGCGACCGCACGACGCTCGTCATCGCCCACCGGCTGTCGACCGTCATCCATGCCGACGAGATCATCGTCCTGAAGGACGGCGGCATCGCCGAGCGCGGCACCCATGGCGAACTGCTCGACAGCAACGGCCTTTACGCCTCGATGTGGAACCGCCAGCGCGAGGCCGTGCAGGCAGAGGAAATCCTGACGAAGGTGCGCGAGAGCGACGATCTCGGCATCGTCGTGCGCGGCGCGACGGCGACGTGAGGCGGGAACCCGGCGCCCGCTTCTTCGTTGCCCGTCGCAAGGTTTTTCTATAGGTCAGGGGCAATCATTCTGGGAGACGACCGTTCATGAGCCTTGTCAGCACCATACGCCGCACATTCGTCCCGGTGCACCGGCTCGGCTATCCCTTCATCGCCGGCTTCTTCGTCGCCTCGGTCCTGCTCGGCTTCCTCTGGGAGCCGCTCTTCTGGATCGGCCTGATTCTCACCGCCTGGTGCGCCTATTTCTTCCGCGATCCGGAGCGTGTCACGCCGCTCGACGACGACCTCGTCATCAGCCCGGCGGACGGGCGCGTCTCCTCGATCGCCTTCATGACGCCGCCCGAGGAGCTCGGCCTCGGCGACCGGCCGATGCTGCGCATCACCGTGTTCATGAACGTCTTCAACGCCCATGTGAACCGCTCGCCGATGCGCGGCACGATCCGCCGCATCGCCTATCGCGCCGGGAAGTTCGTCAATGCCGAACTCGACAAGGCGAGCCACGAGAACGAGCGCAACGGGCTGGTGATCGAGACGCGCCATGGCGAGATCGGCGTGATCCAGATCGCCGGCCTCGTCGCCCGCCGCATCGTCTGCTGGACGCATGAGGGTGCCACGATCGAGGCGGGCGAGCGCTTCGGCCTCATCCGCTTCGGCTCGCGCCTCGACGTCTTCCTGCCGGAGGGCGCCGAGCCCCGGGTCAGCCTCGGCCAGATCGCCGTCGGCGGCGAGACGGTGCTGGCGGAATTCGGATCCGCGAAGGGACCGGTGATCAGCCGGCGCGACTGAGAAAGGCGCCGGCAGGGGCGGCCCGCGCGGCATTTGACCGCGAAGGGGGAGCCCGCACGTTTCCGAACGGACGACAGGAGACCATGATGGACACGCCGTTTCCGCCCTTCGAACCGAACGGTCCCAACCAGGAGGCGCGCGGCCCGCGCCTTCGCGAAATCCCGGTGCGGCTGATCATTCCGAACCTGATCACCGTGCTCGCCATCTGCGCCGGGCTCACTGGCATCCGGCTCGCCTTTGAGAACCGCATCGAGCTTGCCGTCGGCATGGTGCTGCTCGCCGCCTTTCTCGACGGCATCGACGGCCGCGTCGCCCGCCTCCTGAAGGCGACCTCGAAATTCGGCGGCCAGATGGATTCGCTCGCCGACATCGTCAATTTCGGCGTGGCACCGGCGCTGGTCCTCTATGTCTACGTGCTCGACCAGGCGCGCTCCTTCGGCTGGATCGCGGCGCTGATCTATGTGATCGCCGCCGGCCTCAGGCTCGCCCGCTTCAACGTCATGGCGGAGCGTGACGTCAAGGCGGCGTGGCAGGCGTCCTATTTCGTCGGCGTACCGGCACCGGCCGGCGCCATGCTGGTGCTGCTGCCCGTCTATCTCGGCCTGCTCGGCGTGGCGCCCGACCGGCTCGTCGCCTTCATCGCCTCGGGCTACACCGTGCTGATCGGCTTCCTGCTCGTCAGCCGCCTGCCGGTCTGGTCGGGAAAATCGGAAGGCAGCCGTGTGCGCCGCGATCTCGTGCTGCCGCTGATGCTGGCGGTCGTGCTCTATGTCGCGACGTTGATGAGCTTTACTTGGGAGACGATGGCGGTCACCGCCGTCGGCTATCTGCTCACCCTGCCGTTCGGCGCGCGCTCCTGGCAGAAGAAATATGGCGACTGGCCGGGCGTTCCGGCGCGGCCCGACGACAGCATCTCTCCGGAAGGGGAGTGAGGCTCACCGGCAGGCGGAAACGCCACCGAGCCGGGCGATCGCCAGCAGTTCCGGCCGGTATTCGAAATGCATCGTGTCGAAGTGATACCAGCGGCCGCCCCAGATGAAGCCATGGCGTTCGAAGGCCTCGACGATCGCCATCGGAAAGCGGTTGCGGTATTCAGGCACGCGGCCGGGCCTGCCGCCGGCCCAGACCCAGTAATCGGCGTGCGCGGTGTTGAGGTCGATCGCCGCGCCGAAACTGTGGACGGAGAGGTTGCGCTGCCCGGCGACCCTTCGCCAGTTGAAGACACCTGCCGAGGGCGACAGAAACGCCTTCAGGTCCGCATCCGCTGACAGTTCGTCGCGCACGGCAGCAAGCGCCCTGTCGACGCCCTGCCGCCGCGTGACGCGCAGCGTCTCGCCGAACCAGGGGACCGGCACGAGTTCGCGCTTAACCTCTCCGGCAGAGCTGCCGTAGAGCGCTTTCATCAGCGCTTCACTGCGGATACGCCCCGGATCGGCGTTGCGCTCCGGTCGCGTCTCGCAGGCGCCCGCCGGATAGGGCTGCGCGAGACTGTCCTCGATGTCGCCGGAGACGAGCTTTGCGGCATGGTCGCGGACCTTGCCGTCGTCGATGGCGATCCTCGTTCCGTCCCTCAGCATCAGCATGCCGTCGCCTGCGCCGGCGATCGTCTCCGGATAGGCGGAGACGAGGGCGGACACCTTCTGCTCGAGCGTCGGCCCTGCCGCAAGAACCGGGCTGGCCGCGAGCGAGGCGATGACTGCGAGGCCGATGCGCCGGAGCCCTGCCTTGCGGGCGCATGCGGCGGCCTTGCGGGAGAAGCTGCGCAAAGACAGGGAGCTTGAGCGCAGGAGCGCTCCCCGGGGGTCGCGGCGCGCGTCAGTAAACGGTGATGGCGAGATAGTCACCGCCGCGCCCCCGATAGATCCGCACATTGATCATCACGTCGCCCTGGTAGATCGCGGCGGCGGCGTTGGCGGAGATCCGCCCGCGCGCGATCATCCGCTCGGCGCGTTCGCGGTTCTTTGCCGAGCCGAAGAAGGCGTCGCCCTCATCGCCGCGCTGGCGGATGCCGAAGCGATGCACGTTCGCCCGGTCCTGCCGGATGATCTGCCAGGGTTCGCCGAGGCGCTGGCCGCCGGAACTGTAGAGGTCGTCCTCGCCGATATAGGCGTTGTACTCCTCGATCAGCGCGTCCGCCCGGGCCGGACCGCCGAAAAGCACGGCGGCAAGGGCAAAGGCCGTAAGCCAGGGTTTGATCGGCATGGATGTTCCTCCCGAAGATGCGCCTATCCTTACCTGAGGAACGGTCCGGCCGAAGCAGATATTCACCATACCCCGGAGAATATCCGCGTTTCGGTCACGTGCTGCGCGCAAACGCAAGGCGTTCCGCTCGCCGGGCCGCCCATTGAGTCGGGCAGGCATGATCAGGTGGCATCAAGCACGCGAGGCTCCTCGCCGCGGGAAGCCTGCGGCTGCGTCACTCCGGCATGCGGTAGTCGAGGAGGGTCCGCTCGCGGGCCATGAACAGCTTGCCGGTTTCCGTCAGCTCTGGCCCAATGACGCCAAGCATCGCGTCGGCGACCTCGGAGGGATGGGGCAGGGTGTTCGGGTCTTCGCCCGGCACGGCCTGCGCCCGCATCGCGGTGCGCGTCGCGCCGGGATCGACGGAGAGGATGCGCAGCGGCAGCCTCTGCGTCTCTCCGGCCCAGGTCCGCGCCAGGGCCTCGACGGCGGCCTTCGAGGCGGAATAGGGCCCCCAGAAGGGCTTGCACTTGTGCGGCGCGCTCGAGGAGAGCAGCAGCGCCCGGCCGGCATCGGATTTCACCAGCAGCGGCTCGACCGAGCGGATCAGCCGCCAGGTGGCGGTAACGTTGATCGTCATCACCTTCTCGAACACCTTCGCCTCGACATGGCCGATCGGCGACACTGTCCCGAGAATGCCGGCATTGGCGACGAGGATGTCGAGCTTGCCCCACCGCTCGTGGATCGCCGCACCCAGCCGGTCGATCGCGCCCATGTCGGCGAGGTCGAAAGGCACCAGCGTCGCCGGCTTGCCGCCCGCCGCCTTGATCGCGTCGTCGAGCTCCTCCAGCCCGCCGACCGTGCGCGCGGTGGCGATGACCTGCGCGCCGGCCTTGCCGAGCGCCAGCGCGGTAAAATAGCCGATGCCGCGCGAGGCGCCGGTGACCAGCGCGATCCTGCCGTTGAAATCGTGGCTCATGATACTCCGTCCCGTTCGAATTCAAGGCACGGTATGCCGCGCCCCCGATGGAGGCGGTCTAGCGCATTTCCGCTGGAAACGGGATCACCCGACCGGCCCGATCGCGCGCTTTTCTCCGGATTTCCGGCGATGATGCGCGCTCAGCCGTTGCTGGCCAGCACCGAGACCTTGCGTCCCATCGTCTCGCCGTCCTTGTCGAGAAGCCGTGTCGGATAGTCGCCGGTGAAATAGTGGTCGGTGAACTGCGGGCGCGCGGCATTGCGCGGCTCGCCGCCGACGGCGCGGTAAAGGCCGTCGATCGACAGGAACCGCAGCGAATCGGCGCCGATATAGCGGCCCATCGCCTCCAGGCTGTCATACTGATTGGCGATCAGCTTTTCCCGGTCGGGCGTGTCGATGCCGTAGAAGTCCGGATAATAGATCATCGGGCTCGCCACCCTCAGATGCACCTCGCGCGCGCCGGCGTCGCGCATCATCTGCACGATCTTCAGCGAGGTGGTGCCGCGTACGATCGAATCGTCGACGAGGATGACGCGCTTGCCCTCGATCATCGCCCGGTTGGCCGAATGCTTGAGCTTGACGCCGAAGGCGCGGATCTGCTGCGTCGGCTCGATGAAGGTGCGCCCGACATAGTGGTTGCGGATGATGCCGTATTCGAAGGGGATGCCGCTTTCCTGGGCGTAGCCAAGCGCCGCCGGCGTGCCGCCGTCCGGAACGGGCACGACCACGTCGCCGTCGACCGGCGATTCCTTGGCGAGGTTGATGCCCATGTTCTTGCGGGCGACATAGACGCTGCGGCCGCCGACCATCGAATCGGGACGGGCGAAATAGACATATTCGAACAGGCAGAGGCGCTCCGTCTGACCGTTGCCGGCCTTGCGCGAATCGATCGAGATCGAGCCGTCCGGCTGGACCTCGCAGATGATCACCTCGCCGTTCTCGACGTCGCGGACGAATTTCGCGCCGATGATGTCGAGGGCGCAGGTCTCCGAACAGAAGATCGGCTTGCCGTCGAGTTCGCCCATCACCAGCGGCCGGATGCCGGTCGGGTCGCGCGCGGCGATCAGCTTGGTGCGGGTGATCGCCACCATCGAATAGCCACCCTCCATCTGCCGGATCGCGTCGATGAAGCGGTCGGCGGTGGAGGAATAGCGCGAGCGGGCGATGAGATGCAGCACGACCTCGGTGTCCGAGGTCGACTGACAGATGGCGCCGCCGGCGATCAATTGCCGGCGCAGCGTCAGGCCGTTGGTGAAGTTGCCGTTATGGGCAATCGCGATGCCGCCGACCTCGAGCTCGGCGAAGAGCGGCTGGACGTTGCGCAGCGCCACCTCGCCGGTGGTGGAATAGCGCACATGGCCCATGGCGATGTCGCCGGGCAGTCGCGCCAGTGTCACGGGATCGGTGTAGTGGTCGCCGACGAGGCCCATGCGCCGCTCGGAATGGAAGCGCAGGCCATCGAAGGAGACGAGGCCGGCCGCCTCCTGGCCGCGATGCTGCAGGGCGTGCAGCCCGAGCGCCGTCAGCGTCGCCGCATCCGGATGGCCGAGAATGCCGAACACGCCGCATTCCTCACGCAGCGTGTCGCCCTCGAGGTCCTCGAGAAAAGTCTGGGAGTGCGAAGCGGTCATCTCGTTCGGCCTTCGTTCCGGGAATGCGCGGGGGGAACTGGAATAGATCTCATATCGTCCTGCCTCGGCAGGCGTTCAAGTCACGATTCGTGAACGCTCCTGTTACCGAACGGGTCCCATCCGGGCCGTCGGCCCGGATGCCTCAACCGTTCGTGTCGGGGGCTTCGCCGGCCGGCGCCGCCTCGCCGCCGGGTGCCGGCGTGTCCGTCTCGCCCTCGCCGGTCGCGTCGCGGCCGTTCAGCCGGTCGAGGATCGCCTTGTCGACCTCGGCGGGGAGGAGCGCCACGAGGCGCGTGCCCAGCGTGTCGAGCAGCGGCTTGGACTTGGCCTGCGTCACCCAGACGGGCTGCTGCGGCGGCGAGACCATCCAGTTGAAGAACAGCATGGCGACGACGACCAGCAGCACGCCGCGCGCCGCGCCGAAGAGAAAGCCGAGCGTCCGGTCCAGCGCGCCGATGCGGCTGTCGATGATGAAGTCGGCGATCCGCATCGTGATCACGGAAATGACGATGAGCGCGACGAAGAAGACCGCGCCGGCCGAGCCGATCTGCGCCACCGTGTCGCTGGTCGTGTAGTTCTTGGCGTAGGGAAGCAGGTAGGGATAGAGGAAATAGGCGGCGGCGGCGGCGCCGACCCAGCTTGCGACCGACAGCACCTCGCGCGAGAAGCCGCGCACCATGGCGAGCACCGCCGAAAACAGCGCGATACCCAGAACCAGACCGTCGAGAATTGTAATCGGCATCGTGTCCCAGTTCCGGATCCTGATCGATCCTCGTTCCTATCCGTCGTCGTCCGTCCCGGCCTGCTTCAGGGCGCCCCGCGAGCCGGCGATCTGCGCAACGACATCGGGCAGGCTCTCCATTCCGCTCCACGTGATGCCCGTTCCCGTCCGGGGAAGATCGGCAGAGGAGGCGGGCAGGACAGCCCTGGAAAATCCGAGTTTTTCGGCTTCCTTGAGGCGCTGCGCGGTCTGCGAGACCGGCCGGATGGCCCCCGACAGGCTCACCTCGCCGAAATAGACGCAATCGGCCGGAAGGGCAAGACCGGCAAGCGAGGAAACCAGCGCGGACGCGACGGCGAGATCGGCCGCCGGCTCGCTGATCCGGTAACCGCCGGCGACGTTGAGATAGACGTCGTGCATGCCGAGCCTGACGCCGCAATGGGCCTCCAGCACGGCGAGGATCATCGAGAGCCGCGCCGAATCCCAGCCGACGACGGCGCGGCGCGGCGTGCCGAGCGAGGTCGGCGCCACCAGCGCCTGCACCTCGACCAGCACGGGCCGCGTGCCCTCCATGCCGGCGAAGACGGCGGCACCCGGCGTTTTCGCATTGCGCTCGCCGAGAAAAAGCTCGGACGGGTTGGAGACCTCGCGCAGGCCCTTGTCCGACATTTCGAAGACGCCGATCTCGTCGGTCGGGCCGAAGCGGTTCTTCACCGTGCGCAGGATGCGGTAGTGGTGGCCGCGGTCGCCCTCGAAATAGAGCACGGCGTCGACCATGTGCTCGACGACGCGGGGGCCGGCGATCTGGCCGTCCTTGGTGACGTGGCCGACGAGGACGACGGTCGTGCCGGTCTGCTTGGCGAAGCGGATCATCGCCTGCACGCCGGTGCGCACCTGCGTCACCGTGCCGGGGGCCGCCTCGGCGAGATCGCTCCACAGCGTCTGGATCGAATCGATGACGGCGAGATCGGGGCGCTTGCCGTCGGCGAGCGTCGCCAGGATGTCTTCCACATTGGTTTCCGCCGCGAGCAGCACGTCGGTATCGGCCGCACCGAGCCGCTGGGCGCGCAGCCGCACCTGCGCCACCGCCTCTTCTCCCGAAACATAGATGACGCGATGCCCGCCGCGCGACAGGGCGGCGGCGGCCTGCATCAGGATGGTCGACTTGCCGATGCCGGGGTCACCGCCGATGAGCAGCGCCGAGCCGCGCACGAAGCCGCCGCCGGTCGCCCGGTCGAGTTCGGACATGCCGGAAACGATGCGCGGCGCGTCCTCGGTCTCGCCGGAGAGCGTCGTCAGCGCCACCGGCCGACCCTTCTTCGGGGTGCGGTTCGGCCCGCCGCCGATGCCGGCGGTCGGGTCTTCCTCGACAATGGTGTTCCACTGCCCGCACCCCTCGCACTTGCCGACCCAGCGCGTGTGCACCGTGCCGCAGTTCTGGCAGATGAAGCTGGTCCTGGCTTTCGCCATTCCGTCTCGCTTTCCCTTGACGGGCGTGTCCGCCGTCAGTCGATATAGAGCCGCTCGTAGCGGTTGCCGAGGCCGGTCAGCAGTTCGTAGCCGATCGTGCCGGCGGCCCGCGCCGTGTCGTCGAGCGCGACATTGTGGCCGAAGAGCTCGACATAGTCGCCGGCGCGCACCGCATTCTCCGGCAGGTCGGTGACGTCGAACAGGCAGAGGTCCATGGTGACGCGCCCGAGGATCGGGACGTGGTAGCCATTGACGAAACCGTGACCTCCGGCCTGCACGGCCCGGCGCAGCGGCACGCCGGAGCCGGAAAGCGAACGGTGGTAGCCGTCGGCATAGCCGATCGCGACCGTGGCGATGCGCGTGTCGCGCGAGAGCACGGCGGTCGCGCCGTAGCTTGCCGAATCCTGCGCCTTGGCCATGCGGATCTGCAGGATGCGGGCTTCGGCGGTGACGACCGGCGTCATCGGATTGGCGACGTCGTTCAGCGCCTCGCCGCCATAGACGGCGATACCGGGGCGTGTCAGGTCGAAATGGAAATCTGGGCCGTGATGGATGCCGGCGGAATTGGCAAGACTCGCGTCGATGCCCTCGAAGGCGCTCGCCACCGCGCGGAAGCGTTCGAGCTGCAGCCGGTTCAGCGCGTGGGACGGATCGTCGGCGCAGGCGAGATGGCTCATCACCAGCACGGGCGAGAAGCTCGCCGGCCGCGCCGGATCGTTGGCGAGCGCCAGCGCCTCCTCCACCGTCAGGCCGAGCCGGTTCATGCCGGTATCGACATGGAGCACGCACGGGTGGTCGCCATGCTCGCCGACGGCCGCCATGTAGACGGCGAGCTGCTCCTCTGAATTGACGATCGGCACCAGGCCGTTGTCGAAGAAAAGCGCCTCGTTGCCCGGCCACATGCCGGCAAGCACGTAGATGCGGCCCTCCGGCACGCTCTCCCGAAGGTCCACGCCTTCTTCCGCATTGGCGACGAAGAAGTCGCGGGCCCCGGCCGCATAGAGCGCTTCCGCCGCCGGCTCCAGCCCAATGCCATAGGCATCCGCCTTGAGCACCGCGGCGGCGCGCGCCTTTCCGGAGAGCCTGCCCATCTGCCGCCAGTTGTCGACGAGGGCGGCAAGGTCGATGGTCAGTCGGTTGGAGGCGGCGTCGAAGGCCGGGTCGATCATGGTGTCAATGCTCGTACTGGGTGAAGGAGGGGTCGGCGAGGTCGGAGAAGCGGGTGAATTCCGCCTGGAAACCGAGCTTCACCGTGCCCGTCGGCCCGTGGCGCTGCTTGGCGATGATGACGTCGGCGGTGCCGCGCACCTTGTCCATCTGCTGCTTCCATTCCTCGTATTTCGGGTCGAACTCGTCGCGCGGCTCGGCATTCTTCACGTAATATTCCTCACGGAAGACGAAGAGCACGACGTCGGCATCCTGCTCGATCGAGCCCGATTCGCGCAGGTCCGACAGCTGCGGCCGCTTGTCGTCGCGGCTTTCCACCTGTCGGGAGAGCTGGGACAGCGCGATGATCGGCACGTTCAGCTCCTTGCCGAGCGCCTTCAGGCCCGTGGTGATCTCGGTCACTTCCTGCACGCGATTCTCGCCCGCCTTCTTCGAGCCGGTCATCAGCTGGACGTAGTCGACGACCAGCACGTCGAGGCCGCGCTGGCGCTTCAGCCGCCGGGCGCGGGCGGCGAGCTGCGCGATCGAGATGCCGCCGGTCTGGTCGATGTAGAGCGGCACCTTCTGCATCATCTGCGAACAGGCGACGAGCTTCTCGAAATCATGCTCGGTGATGTCGCCGCGGCGGATCTTCGAGGAAGACACTTCGGTCTGCTCGGAGATGATGCGGGTGGCGAGCTGTTCGGACGACATTTCCAGCGAGTAGAAGCCGACGACGCCGCCGTTCTTCGCCTTCATCGAGCCGTCCGGCTGGACCTCGCCCTCATAGGCGGCGGCGATGTTGTAGGCGATGTTGGTGGCGAGCGAGGTCTTGCCCATGCCGGGGCGTCCGGCGAGGATGATCAGGTCGGAGCGCTGCAGCCCGCCCATCTTGGCGTCGAGCGTCTGGATGCCCGTCGAGATGCCGGAGAGATGGCCGTCGCGCTCGAAGGCGGCGCCAGCCATGTCGATCGCCAGCGCCACCGCCTCGTTGAAGGACTGGAAGCCGCCGTCGT
The DNA here is from genome assembly GCF_041928815.1 of Ensifer soli. NCBI lineage: Bacteria > Pseudomonadati > Pseudomonadota > Alphaproteobacteria > Hyphomicrobiales > Rhizobiaceae > Ensifer > Ensifer soli. The sequence goes on from NZ_JBHFEI010000004.1 coordinate 275,119, forward strand.
AGCGGCCGGTCTCGGCCAGTTCGAAGAGGCGCCGCTCGGCATCCTCGATCTGGGTCTGCGGCGGCATGTCGAGCGGCGCATCGAAGGCGATGTTGACCATGTCCTCGCCGATGGTGATCAGCGAGCGGCGCAGCGCCAGGTCGTAGATCGCCCGGCCGTAATCCTCGGCATTGATGATGGTGACGGCCGCGCCGGCGAGACGGGCCATATACTGGCCGATCGTCAGGTCGCCGACCTTGTCGTCGCCGGGGATGAAGGTCTTGATCGTCACCGGATGGGCGGTCTTGCCCATGCGGATGATGTCGCCGGCGACCTCGTAGATCTTCCGGTGCAGCGGCTCGTGGAAATGCACTGGCTTCAGGAAGTCCGACACGCGGTAATAGGCGTCGTTGTTGACGAGGATGGCGCCGAGCAGTGCCTGCTCCGCCTCGAGATTGTTCGGCGCCTCGCGATGGGCCGGCTCCATCGGATCCTTCGGCGCGGCGGCGATGCGGCGGGGGGCTTCGTTCATGGCAGGCGGCTCCGGCCTTCTGTCTCTGTCGTCAGGGCCTGTTTGCAGATCGCGGACAGGATGGTCAACTCCTTTGTCGCCCCGCCTGGCTTCGTCACCGGTGTCCCCATCATCCACAGTCCCGCCCGGCGCAGCGCTCGGCAAATCGACCGGAGGCACGGTTCCTCTTGACAGCCGGATCGACGCGTGGCCTTCCGTTCCTAGCATTTGTTCCTATTTTGTTCCAGTTTTTTTACGGTCGCAGGACGCCTGCCTTGATCGGGCGGCGCTCAGCCATAGATAGGGGTGCAATGATGAGAAGGCTATCGATCAAGGGGATCCCATGTCCGATCCGTCGCTCAACCGTTCCCTGATGGACGAATTTTCCAAGGTGAACCGCAAGCTCCGGGCGCTGTTCGACGCCCGGGTCAAGGAGCGCGGGCTGACGCTGGCGCGGGCGCGCGCCCTGTTCAGGCTGTCCGCCCGCGAGGCCTGCAACCAGCGCGAGCTCGCCGACGATCTGGAGATCGAGACGCCGACGATCGTCCGCCTTCTCGACGGCATGGAGCGGCAGGGCTTCATCGAGCGGCGCTCCGAACGCTCGGACCGGCGCATCAAGCAGATCCACCTGACCGATGCGGGACGCCGGGCTGCCTGCGACATCGAGAACCTCGCCGCGTCGATCCGGGCAGAGGTCGTCAGCGATATTCCCGAGGACGATATCCGTGTCGCCCTGCGCGTCGTCCGCGCCATGGGCGAAAACCTGCAGGCGATGGCGCGCGACTGACGGAGACTGTGCCGCGCCGGCCCGGGGAAGGACGCAGACGCAAAGGCCCGGGCCGATTGCTCGGTCCGGGCCTTTCGCAGCGGAAACGCGGACGATTACTCGTCGTCGGCTTCGTATTCGGCTTCCGGGTTGAAGAAGTCTTCCGGACGCAGCGCGTCCTCGTCGACGCCGTAGATCGCGTCGGCCGAGGTCAGGTTCTCGCCCTGCGACTGGCGGGCGGCCTCGTCGGCCGAGCGGGCGACGTTGATCTCGATCGCGATCTCGACTTCGGCATGCAGGTGCAGCGTGACGGAATGCAGGCCGATCGTCTTGATCGGCTGGTTGAGGTCGACCTGGTTGCGGGCGATCGTGAAGCCTTCCGCCGACAGGGTCTCGACGATGTCGCGGGCGGCGACCGAACCGTAGAGCTGGCCGGTCTCGCCGGCGGAGCGGACGACGACGAAGGACTTGCCGTCGAGCACTTCGGCGACCGACTGGGCTTCCGACTTGCGCTCGAGGTTGCGCGCCTCGAGCGTGGCGCGGTCCTTCTCGAAGCGGGCCTTGTTGGCCTCGTTGGCGCGCAGCGCCTTGCCGAGCGGCAGCAGGTAGTTGCGCGCAAAGCCGTCCTTGACGCGGACGACCTCGCCCATCTGGCCGAGCTTGGCAATGCGTTCGAGCAGAATGACGTTCATGATCTTTTTCCTTTTCTTGAGACTGTCATGCGTTGGGATCCTTCCCGATCGGCGTGATGGCGATCGCGCGGCGCGTGTCGCTGAGGCCGGTCAGGAGGAAGGCGATGGCCGGCAGCGTGAAGAGCAGCACGGAAAGATAGGCGAGCCAGAGCACCGGGAGGCGCCAGGGTTTTCCGCGCGTGCGGAAATGCATCACGGCGAAACCGGAGACGAGGAAGCCGGCACCGAACGTGCCGCAGACGAGCGCGCCGATGACGGCCGGGGTCCCGCCGAGAAAGGCGAGGATCAGGCCGGCGAGGAAGACGAAGATCGCATGCCGGCTCATCCTCAGCGCCGACGGCAGGTCGTCGCGCGGGCGAAGGCCCGTGCCCGACAGGCCGACGATGCGCGCGGCGACGTAGAAGGCGCAAAACAGCAGCAGCACCCAGATCGCGCCCTGCACCAGCGGCAGCGCCAGCGCGAACACGCTCTTGATCTGGACGACCGCGGCGGCATCGGGATCGTAGAGCGGCTCCTGCGTCTTCAGCGTTTCGATCACCATGTCGACCATGCGGTCGGAAAGGCTGCCGTCATAGCCGATGATCGCCCCGGTGATGATCATGCTGAGCGTCACCAGGCCGCAGATATGAGTGAGGATGCCGGAGAGCGGATACCAGGCGAGTGCGTCGTCCGGGCCGCCGAGTTCGCTCGCCGGGCGGGCGAGGTTGGCGAGATGTCCGATCCAGGCGGCGGGCCCGAGGGTGATGACCACGATCAGAAGCGCGAAATAGGGCGAGACCATCAGGGCGGAGACCGCGCCGGCGACGAGGACGGCGGCGATCGCGGCGGCATTGCCCCAGCCGAGGCTCGCGATCAGCACCGGCAGCGCCGAGGCGGCATAGAGCATGACGGCGAAGCCCGACTGGCCGCTCGCCCCGAAGGAGAGGAAGGCCGCCGTCACGCCGGCAAGCCCGCCGGTCAGGAGCGATGTCTGGTTCACGCGGTTCATGTCGGTCGCTGTCCTGCCGTGGCAGTTAGGGGCGCCGCCTTTCGTGGCGGAGGGCCCCAACATGGGTCTTGCCGCGTTTGCGGCCATGGTCCGATCCGCGCCCGTCGCGGAAGGGAGGAGAGAGGCGGCCCGCCGTCGGAGGGCCGCCTCTCACGCAGAGTCATCCGCCCGACCGTCGAGTCAGGCGGCGCGCGTCACGTCAGCTTCAGGCGACGACGTAGGGCAGCAGGCCGAGGAAGCGGGCGCGCTTGATCGCCTGGGCGAGTTCGCGCTGCTTCTTCTGGCTGACCGCGGTGATGCGCGAGGGAACGATCTTGCCGCGCTCGGAAATGTAGCGCTGCAGCAGGCGCACGTCCTTGTAGTCGATCCGCGGTGCGTTGGCGCCCGAGAAGGGGCAGGTCTTGCGGCGGCGGTGGAACGGGCGGCGGGCGGGAGCGGAAGAAACTTCAGCCATGGTCTGGTCTCCTTATGCGCGGTCTTCGCGCGGACGGCGCGGACGGTCTTCACGGTCGCCACGCGGGCCGCGGTCGCGATCGCCGAAGCCGCCTTCACGCGGGCCACGGTCGCCGCGGTCGCCGCGCGGACGGTCGTCACGGTCGCGCTTCTGCATCATCGCGGAAGGGCCTTCCTCGTGCTTCTCGACGGCGATCGTCATGTAGCGCAGGATGTCTTCGTTGATGCGCATCTGGCGTTCCATCTCGTGCACGGCCGGAGCCGGGGCGTCGATGTCGACCAGCACGTAATGCGCCTTGCGGTTCTTCTTGATGCGGTAGGTGAGGGACTTCAGGCCCCAGTTCTCGACGCGGCCGATCTTGCCGCCGTTTGCTTCGAGGACACCCTTGTACTGTTCGACGAGGGCCTCGACCTGCTGGGCGGAAATATCCTGCCGGGCAAGGAATACGTGTTCGTAGAGAGCCATGAGGCTTTGCCTTTCTTGCGTTTAACGTCACCCGGATCCGGCGCCAAGCCTCAACGACTGTTCCTGCGGGGAGAAGACCCCGGTTGCAAGAAAGTGTTGTTCCAAGATGGTCGAGAGCGGAGACACGGGAGGCCGGACACCTTCTGGGTCCTGGCGGTCGCCGTCACCGGCAACCGGCCCTCCGTTCAGCCACCAGCCGAAGGACCGGGTGTTGCGAACGCCGCGCTTATACGGGTTTTCGCGGATTTGGCAAGGTGTCGGCGCCGAGATTTCTCGCGTCCGCGCCGGTTCGCCCTGTCTCAGAGCACCGCCGGATAGAGCCGGTGCAGCCGCGCGATGCCGTCGAGCACGTCCTTCGAGAGCGTGACGTCGGCCGCGCCGATGTCGGTCTTCAATTGCTCCATCGAGGTCGCACCGATGATGACGGAGGTCATGAAGGGGCGCGTCAGGCAGAAGGCGAGCGCCATCTGGGCGGGATCGAGCCCGTTCTCGCGCGCGAGGGCCACATAGGCGGCGACCGCCGGCTCCTGGAACGCGTTGAAGCGGTTGCCGAGATTGGTGTTGCCGACGACGAGGCGCGAGCCCTCCGGGCGCTGGCCGTCGAGATATTTGCCGGTCAGCAGGCCGGCGGCAAGCGGCGTATAGGCGAGCAGCCCGACCCCCTCGTGATGGGCGATGTCGGCCATGTCGAGGTCGAAGGTCCGGTAGAGGAGATTGTATTCGTTCTGTACCGAGACGACGCGGGGCAGGCCGAGGCGCTCGGCGAAGTCGAGCATCTTCATCGTGCCCCAGGCCGTGTCGTTCGAAAGCCCGACCGTGCGCACCTTCCCGGCCTTGACCAGCTCGCCGAGCTTCTCCAGCAGCGCCAGCATGTCGGCGGGAACGGTGTCGCGGTCCTGCGTGGTGGCGTCGTAGCTCCAGCTCTGGCGGAAATGGTAGTGGCCGCGATTGGGCCAGTGGAGCTGGTAGAGGTCGACATAGTCGGTCTTCAGGCGTTTCAGGCTGGCGTCGATCGCCTCGTCGATCCCTTCCGGCGTCGTCGGCCCGCCGTTGCGGATATAGGGACGGCCGGGTCCTGCGACCTTGCTGGCGAGCACGATGTCGTCGCGCCGGCCGCGCTTTGAGATCCAGTTGCCGATGATCTCCTCCGTCAAGCCGTAGGTCTCGGCCGACAGCGGCGTCGTCGGGTAGAGCTCGGCCGTGTCGATGAAGGTGACGCCGTTCTCGACGGCATAGTCGAGCTGCTCGAAGGCCTCGGCCTCTGTGTTCTGGGAACCCCAGGTCATGGTGCCGAGGCAGATTTCGGAGACGTCGATGCCGGAGCGGCCGAGCGGGCGATATTTCATGACGATGGGGACCTTGGCGTCGGGCGCGGCTTGCGGCGGCTGAAAAAGCGCGCCGCGCGCCGGGGGATGGGTTCTGTCCTGGCGGCCGGGGGCGGGCCGCCGGCGAAGGTGTGCGCCGCGAAAATGAGCGAGCCCCCGACGAACTTCAAGGGCAAATCTTGCGGCCTTGCGCCTTTCCGGCCGATTCCGCCGCTCTTGACGCATCGCGCCGGGGGTGGGAAGGGAGTGCGCATTTGGAAGAAACGATCATGGCGCGTCCGCAGCGATGCGCAGGGATGAGGACGACCGCGATGGCCATCGCATTCACCTTTCCGGGACAGGGAAGCCAGTCTGTCGGCATGGGCCGCGAGCTTGCCGCCGCCTGTCCCGAAGCCGCAGCCGTTTTCCAGGAGGTCGACGAGGCGTTGGGCGAGGCGCTCTCCGAGACGATCTGGAACGGCCCCGAGGACCAGCTGACCCTGACGGCGAACGCGCAGCCGGCGCTGATGGCCGTCTCGATCGCGGTGCTGAGGGTGATGGAGGCGCGCGGCCTCGATCTCAAGGCCCATGTCGCCTTCGTCGCCGGCCATTCGCTCGGCGAATATTCGGCGCTCTGCGCCGCCGGGACTGTCTCGCTCTCCGACACGGCCCGGCTGCTGCGGATCCGAGGCAACGCCATGCAGGCGGCGGTGCCGGCCGGCGAGGGCGGCATGGCGGCGATCATCGGGCTCGAGGAGGCCGACGTCGAGGCGGCCTGCGCCGAGGTGCGCGACGCCGGCTTCTGCCAGATCGCCAACGACAATGGCGGCGGCCAGCTCGTCATTTCCGGCGCGAAGGCGGCGGTGGAGAAGGCGGCCGCGGCGGCCTCCGCGCGCGGCGCCAAGCGCGCGGTGATCCTGCCCGTTTCCGCCCCCTTCCATTCGGCGCTGATGGCGCCGGCGGCCGAGGTGATGCGCGAGGCCCTCTCCGGTGTCGCGATGGCCGAGCCGGCGGTGCCGCTCGTCGCCAACGTCACGGCCGCGCCCGTCACCGATGTCGCGGAGATCCGGCGCCTGCTGGTCGAGCAGGTCACCGGCCGCGTCCGCTGGCGCGAAACGGTGACGATGCTTGCCGGCGCGGGCGCGTCGACGCTCATCGAGGTCGGGTCCGGCAAGGTGCTGACCGGGCTTGCCAGGCGCATCGACAAGTCGGTGACGGGCGTCTCGATCCAGTCTTCCGCCGATATCGACGCCGCACTTTCGACCATCCTCGGCTGAACGGCCCCACGCAGAAAGGACATTGTCATGTTTGACCTGACCGGCCGCAAGGCCCTCGTCACCGGTGCTTCCGGCGGCATTGGCGAGGCGATCGCCCGCATCCTGCATGCCCAGGGCGCGACCGTCGGCCTGCACGGCACCCGCGTCGAGAAGCTCGAGACGCTCGCCGGCGACCTCGGCGAGCGCGTCCATCTCTTTCCGGCCGACCTGTCCGACCGCGCCGCCGTCAAGGCGCTCGGCGAAAAGGCAGAAGCCGACCTCGGCGGCGTCGACATCCTCGTCAACAATGCCGGCATCACCAAGGACGGCCTCTTCGTGCGCATGAGCGACGCGGACTGGGATGCCGTCATCGAGGTGAACCTCACCGCCGTCTTCCGTCTGACGCGCGAACTCACCCATCCGATGATGCGCCGCCGCTTCGGCCGCATCATCAACATCACCTCGGTGGTCGGCGTCACCGGCAATCCGGGCCAGGCGAACTACTGCGCCTCCAAGGCCGGCATGATCGGCTTCTCGAAGTCGCTCGCCCAGGAAATCGCCACCCGCAACGTAACGGTTAACTGCGTCGCGCCGGGCTTTATCGAAAGCGCCATGACCGGCAAGCTGAACGACAAGCAGAAGGAGGCGATCATGAGCGCCATCCCGATGAAACGCATGGGTGCGAGCGACGAAGTGGCCTCGGCGGTCGCCTATCTCGCCTCGAACGAGGCAGGCTACGTGACGGGCCAGACCCTGCACGTCAATGGCGGCATGGCAATGATCTAAAAGGCATTCCGCGGTCGCGGGCAGTCCTGTTGACCGAGCCGCGGCCGGCGATTTTCGCCCTTTGCGGCGACATTAAACCGTGTTAAGCGGGCCGTGGCTGCGCGCAGTCGGCCGGAGCAGGGGCGGTCTGCGGCAGCCATGCCGGACGGGTTCCCGCCGCGCTTCCGGTTGCATGGATTGCCCGCTGGACCTTGTTGGTCTATCAGGCGTTAACAATTGGATGTCTGCCGGATGGCAGCGCCACCAAACAGGGGTCGAGGAATCCGACATGAGCGATATCGCAGAACGCGTGAAGAAAATTGTCATTGATCATCTGGGCGTCGATGCCGAGAAGGTTACCGAGGGCGCAAGCTTCATCGATGATCTCGGCGCGGATTCGCTGGATACTGTCGAGCTCGTCATGGCGTTCGAGGAAGAATTCGGTGTCGAGATCCCCGACGATGCCGCCGATTCGATCCTGACGGTCGGCGATGCCGTCAAGTTCATCGAGAAGGCCCAGGCCTGATCATCTCCAAGCGCCGGGGTATTCCCGCCCCAGCTGCTCTTGAGACTTTCCCGACGATTGCGTCCCGCCTCGAGGCGTGACGCGCTGCGCTTGCCGACACGGCAGCGACAAGGATCCCGGCCGGATTTGAAGCCCTGACCAGGAGAGGCCGGGCAGGACGAGCGCGGACCGGCACGGCGGTTTCATGCCGGATTCCGTGACCGAAACGGAATGGAACACGGATTGATGAGACGCGTCGTAATCACCGGCCTGGGCATGGTCTCGCCGCTTGGATGTGGCACGGACGTGACGTGGAGCCGCCTTCTTGCCGGCGGCAATGCGGCGCGGCGCGTCAGCACGTTCGAGGTCGAGGATCTTCCGGCGAAGATCGCCTGTTCCATTCCGACCGGCGACGGCTCCGACGGCACCTTCAACGTCGACCAGTGGATGGAGCCGAAGGAACAGCGCAAGGTCGATCCCTTCATCATCTATGCGGTGGCCGCCGCCGACATGGCGCTCGCCGATGCCGACTGGCATCCGAAGAGCGATGCCGACCAGTGCGCGACCGGCGTGATGATCGGCTCCGGCATCGGCGGCCTCGAAGGCATCGTCGAGGGCGGATACACGCTGCGGGACAAGGGTCCGCGCCGCGTCTCGCCGTTCTTCATCCCCGGGCGCCTGATCAACCTTGCCTCCGGCCAGGTCTCCATCCGGCACAAGCTGCGCGGTCCCAACCATGCCGTCGTCACCGCCTGTTCGACCGGCGCGCATGCGATCGGCGATGCCAGCCGGCTGATCGCCTTCGGCGACGCGGACGTCATGGTCGCGGGCGGTGCCGAATCGCCGATCTGCCGCATCGCGCTGGCCGGTTTCGCTGCCTGCAAGGCGCTCTCCACCCAGCACAACGATGCGCCCGAAAAGGCCTCGCGCCCCTATGACAAGGACCGTGACGGTTTCGTCATGGGCGAGGGCGCCGGTGTCGTCGTGCTCGAGGAACTCGAGCACGCCAAGGCCCGCGGCGCGAAGATCTATGCCGAGGTCGTCGGCTACGGCCTCTCCGGCGATGCCTTCCACATCACCGCGCCGTCGGAGGACGGAGACGGTGCCTATCGCTGCATGCAGATGGCGCTGAAGCGCGCCGGGCTCGATGCCGGCGACATCGACTACATCAACGCCCACGGCACCTCGACCATGGCCGACACGATCGAGCTCGGCGCCGTCGAGCGCCTCGTCGGCAACCATGCGGCGCGCATTTCCATGTCCTCGACCAAGTCGGCGATCGGCCACCTGCTCGGCGCCGCCGGCGCGGTGGAGGCGATCTTCTGCATCCTGGCGATCCGGGACAACATCGTTCCGCCGACGCTGAACCTCGACGCTCCCTCCGTCGAGACCGCGATCGACCTCGTGCCCCATGTCGCCCGCCGGCGCGAGGTCAATGTCGCCGTGTCGAATTCCTTCGGCTTCGGCGGCACGAATGCCTCGCTGGTGATCCGCCGCTACGCCTGAGCGCCTCGGCGCGATCCTCGTTTTGCCGCATTGCTCGGCCAGAGGCAGGAGCCGCCGGCATGATCGCCGGAGGATCGCGCCGGAACGCCTGGCGATCACGGGTGTCTTTCGCGACGAAACGATGCCCGATGCCGAAAAGCGTTTCACAGTTTCCGCGATCCTGTTCTAAACATGTGCAGGCACGGGACGGACTGCCCCTTCGGCGGTCACTCCCTGAAAAGAAATAGGTCCCATGGCCTTCCGCCCGCGCCGACGCATGCGTCGCTGTCAGGCAGGCGGCAGCCAGGGGACACCGGACAAGCAGGATGATCGTGAGCGAACCCACCGACAGCGGCACGCCGCCCACCCGCAGCGAAACGACCAGCAAGGGCCCGATCATTCCGAAGTCGGCGAGCGAGGCGCTTCGTCCGGAGAAGGTGCCGGAACCGCGCAAGCGGTCGCGCAAGGCCCGCAGCCAGCTCGTCATTTTCCTGAATTTCGTCCTGAGCGCCATCGTCTTCGTCACGCTCGGCGTGGCGGGTGCGGTCTATTACGCGCTGAACAGCTTCGAGGCGCCCGGGCCACTCGAGGCGAACGCCAATTTCATCGTCCGCAACGGCGCCGGCATTTCCGAGATCGCCAGCGGGCTCGAACGCGCCAACATCATCTCCGACGGCCGCGTCTTCCGTTTCGTGTCGGAGGCCTATCTCGACAACGAGACGCTGAAGGCCGGCGAATACGAGATCAAGGCGGGCTCCTCGATGCAGGACATCATGCAACTGCTGAAGTCGGGCAAGTCGATCCTCTATTCGGTGTCGATGCCGGAAGGGTTGACGGTCAAGCAGATGTTCCAGCGCCTTGCCGCCGATCCGGTCCTTGAAGGCGATCTTCCCGCCGAGCTGCCGGCCGAGGGCACCCTGCGTCCCGACACCTACAAGTTCTCGCGCGGCACGAAGCGGGCCGAGATCGTCAGCCAGATGAAGAACGCACAGGCGGCGCTGGTCGAGCAGATCTGGAACCGGCGTGACGCCGACCTTCCGGTCAAGACTATCGAGGAATTCGTCACGCTCGCCTCGATCGTCGAGAAGGAGACCGGCCGTGCCGACGAGCGCTCGCGCGTCGCCTCCGTCTTCATCAACCGGCTGGAGCGCAACATGCGCCTCCAGTCCGACCCGACGATCATCTACGGCATCTTCGGCGGCGACGGAAAGCCCGCCGACCGGCCGATCTACCGCTCCGATCTCGACAAGCAGACGCCTTACAATACCTATCTGATCCGCGGCCTGCCGCCGACGCCGATCGCCAATCCCGGCCGCGCGGCACTGGAGGCGGTCGCCAACCCGTCGCGCACGGACGAGCTTTATTTCGTCGCCGACGGCACCGGCGGCCACGTCTTTGCGACCAGCCTCGACGAGCACAACGCCAACGTCCGCCGGTGGCGCAAGATCGAGGCCGATCGGGCGGTCGAGTCGGCGAAGCAGCCGGGCGACGACGCGACCTCGACGTCGCAGTGAAGACAGGCAGGGGCGGATGCGGTGCCGTGATGCCCGCGTCATGGCGGTCCCGGCCGGGAGTTTTGTCGCATTTCCTGTGACAAGTTGATCACCCGCCATGCGCCCTCCTCCTGTATTTGCCATAGTGTCCGAGGCCGAGGGGATCCCGCCTCGACGCCGGACGCGAAAGCCTGTCGCGATCTTTCGGATTGGCGCGTCGGCTTCAAGTCCTGGTTTTCAGGCGTGTCCTTTCGCAAAACCGCTGCGCATCTTTGCGCGGCACACGTGATCAGATGAAGGGGACGGGAATGCCATTGCAGTCGATGACCGGATTTGCCCGCCAGGAAGGAACGGCGGGCACGGCCCGTTTCGTCTGGGAACTGCGCTCCGTCAACGGCAAGGCGCTCGAACTGCGCTTCCGCCTGCCGCCCGGTCTCGACCATCTCGAGCACCCCGCCCGCGCCCTTGCCTCCGGGCGGCTGACGCGCGGCAATCTCCAGATCGGTCTCAGCCTTGCGGCGCGACAGGCGCCGGTGACGGCCGTCGTCAATCGCGACGCGCTTGCGGCGGTCATCGCCCTGCGGACCGAGCTCGGGGGCCTGATCGATCCCGCCCCGCTGCGCCTCGATACGCTGCTCTCCCTGCGCGGGGTCGTCGAGTTCCGCGAGGTGGACGAGGCAGACGAGGAGCGGGCGGCGCGCGACGCCGCGCTGCTGGATGCTCTCGCCCGGGCTTTCGATGCGCTGCGGACGATGCGGGAAGGCGAGGGCGAAGCGCTGCGGCAGGTGCTGGCGGGCCATCTCGACCGGATCGCGGCGCTGGTCGAAAGCGTCGAGGCCGATCCGTCGCGCAGCCAGGCCGCGATCGCCGCCCGGCTCGCCCAGCAGGTCTCGACGCTCGCCGACAGCGGGCTCGACCGCGATCGGCTGCATCTGGAGGCCGCGCTGCTCGCGGCGAAATCCGACCTGCGCGAGGAGATCGACCGACTGCGCGCCCATGTCGTCGCCGCGCGCGACCTGCTGGCGGAAGGCAGGCCGGTCGGTCGAAAGCTCGATTTCCTGGCACAGGAATTTAACCGGGAGTCGAATACGATCTGCTCGAAGTCGAATGCGGTGGCGGTGACGGCCGCCGGCATCGAGCTGAAGGTCGTCATCGACCAGTTCCGTGAACAGGTCCAGAATCTGGAGTAACGCATGATCCGGTCCGTCCGACCGTCCACCATCCCGATCAGCCGGCGCGGCCTGATGCTGGTCATCTCGTCGCCCTCCGGTGCGGGCAAGTCCACGATTGCACGACAGTTGCTCGCCGATGACAGTACGGGATTGTCGATCTCCGTCAGCGTGACGACGCGCAAGCGCCGGCCGAGCGAGATCGAGGGCGTCCATTATCATTTCATCAGCATCCGCGAATTCGAACGGCTGCGCGATTCGGACGCGCTGCTCGAATGGGCCGAGGTGCACGGCAATTTCTACGGCACGCCGCGCGAAGCCGCCGAACAGGCGATCGCCGACGGGCGCGACATGCTGTTCGACATCGACTGGCAGGGCGCGCAGCAGTTGCAGGAGAAGATGTCGGCCGATGTCGTGTCGATCTTCATCCTGCCGCCGACGATGGCGGAATTGCAGTCGCGGCTGAACCGCCGCGCCGAGGACACGCCCGAGGTGATCGCGACCCGGCTCGCCAATTCGCGCTCCGAGATCGAGCACTGGACCGAATATGATTATGTCGTGATCAACGAGGATCTCGACAGCGCCTTTTATTCCGTGCAGGCGATCGTCGAGGCCGAGCGGCTCCGGCGCGACCGGCGTCCGGGCCTCTTCACCTTCGTCAACACGCTCCTGTCGGAAAATCCGTTCGGGTAACGGGGAACCGGATTACAGCAGGTTGGCGAGCCGGCAGAATTCCCCGACCGTCAGCGTCTCGGCCCGGCGCTGCGGATCGATGCCGGCGCGGGCGAGAAGCGCCTCGCCGCCGAGCGGCTTCAGGCTCTGCCGCAGCATCTTGCGGCGCTGGCCAAAGGCGGCCTGGGTGACCTTTTCCAGCCGTTCGACCGCGCAGTCGATCGGCTCGGCCACCGGCTCCAGATGGACAACCGACGAGGTGACCTTCGGCGGCGGCGTGAAGGCCTGCGGCGGCACGTCGAAGGCGATGCGGGCACGGCTGCGCCAGCCGGCAAGCACGCCGAGCCGGCCGTAATGGTCGTCGCCGGCGCCGGCGATGATCCGGAGCGCCACCTCGCGCTGGAACATCAGCGTCATCGAGCGGTAGAAGGGCGGCCAGCGCGGCGGCGTCAGCCAGTTGACCAGAAGCTGCGTGCCGACATTGTAGGGCAGGTTGGCGATGATGTGCACCGGACCGTCGTCGACAAGCGTCGCGACGTCGATCTTCAGCGCGTCGCCCTCGATGACCTGCAGCCGGCCGGGATAATGGTCGGCAATCTCGGCGAGCGCCGGAAGGCAGCGCCGGTCGCGCTCGACCGCGATCACGCGCGACGCGCCGAGCGCGAGGATGGCGCGGGTCAGCCCTCCCGGTCCGGGGCCGATCTCGATCACGGTCGCGTCCTCGAGCGGGCCGGCCGTGCGCGCCACCTTCTGGGTCAGGTTGAGGTCGAGGATGAAGTTCTGTCCGAGCGCCTTCAGCGCGTCGAGGCCGTGGCGCGCGATGACCTCGCGCAGCGGCGGCAATCCGTCGAGCGCCGCCATGTCAGCCTCTCTGCCGCGCAGAGCCGTGCCGCGCCAGCTCCGCGCCGAGCGTCAGGGCGGCGAGCAGGCTGTCCGGCCGCGCGGTTCCGGTTCCGGCCAGGCTGAAGGCGGTGCCGTGATCCGGCGAGGTGCGGATGAAGGGAAGCCCCAGCGTGGCATTGACGCTGTCGTCGAAGCCGAGCGCCTTGGCGGGGATCAGCGCCTGGTCGTGATACATGCAGATCGCCACGTCATAGGTGGCGCGGGCGCGGTCGTGGAACATCGTGTCCGCCGGCAGCGGCCCGGCCGCATCGATGCCTTCGGCGCGCAGCCTTTCGACGACCGGGCGGATCACCGCGTCGTCCTCATGGCCGAGCGCGCCGTTCTCGCCGGCATGGGGATTGAGGCCGGCGACAGCGAGGCGCGGCGCGGCGATGCCGAAACGGTCGCGCAGGTCCGCGGCGGTGATCGTGCAGGTGCGGTAGACCAGGTCGGCGGTCAGAGCCCCGGCGACGGCGTGGAGCGGAATGTGGATCGTCACCGGAACGGCGCGAAGCTTCGGTCCCGCGAGCAGCATGACCGGCAGGACGGCGCGGCCCGTGTGGCGTTCGGCAAGGTCGGCAAGGAATTCCGTATGGCCGGGAAAGCGGAAGCCGGCATCGTAGAGCACGGCCTTCGAGATCGGACTGGTGACGACGGCCCCGACCGCGCCTTCGAAGGCGAGATCGACGGCGCTCTCGATCGACCCCGTGATCGCGCCGGCATTGGCGCTGTTCGGCATCCCCGCCACGACGGGAGCGGCGCAAAGGACCGGCAGGACGGGCAGGGCGGTGGCGAACACCGAGGCCGCATCGGACGCACTTGCTTCGCGCAGCGGTGCCGCGATGCCGAGATGCTGCGCCCGCTCGGACAGGCTGAGCGGATCGCCGACATAGAGGAAGGGCGGGGTGCCAAGGGCTGCGCGGTCCGCCCAGAGCGCCAGCGCCAGATCGGGGCCGATGCCGGCGGGGTCACCCATGGTCAGCGCCAGCGGGCGCTCCCAACTGTCGGATATGGACAAGACGACGGTTCCGGATCAGCGGTTGACGATCTGCGCGGCCTTGCGCAGTTCGTCAAGATAGCGCTGGCTGTTCGGATCCTCGCCCTGCTGCTGCTTGTTCAAGTCTTCGGCGCGGAAGACGATCTCGGCCGCGGCATCGTCGTTCACCTGCCGCTTCTTGCAGATCGCCAGATATTCGACGCCCTTGTCGGTGACGCGCGTGCCGGTGGTCGTGCCGTCGCCGGCCTTTTCGACCAGGGGCTTCCATTCGGCGGGCAGTTCCTGGGTCATGAAGCGGCCGAGGTTGCGGATCGAGACGTCGCGCATCGTCGCGGCAAATGCCTTGGCGCCGTCGCAGCCCGGATAATTCGCGCGCGAGGCATTGGCTTCCGCCTGCCGCTTGCCGGTGATCGCCTTGCGCTTTGCTTCCGGAATGACGAAGATCACCTGCTGCAGGAAATATTCGGTGGTTTCCGGCTTGCGGCCGCCATTCTCCTGCATGCGCCGCACGAGTTCGGCCGTCGACATCTTGCCGCCGCCGCCGAAACGTCCGTTGACGAGGCGCGGCCAGCTCATCTGCACGGCGACGAACTGCTTGAAATGGTCGATGCCGACGCCGGCGCCGCTCAGGACCTTCGACAGCTGCTCGACGCTCAGCTTGTTGCCGGCGGCAAAGCGCGCGACCGCCGCGTCGACGTCCGATGTGCTAACGGACTGGCCGAGCCGGGCGATCTCGCCCCTCTTCAGCACCTCGTCGATCAGCTGCTCGCGGGCGAGCTTCGGCAGGTTGCCCTTGGCCCGCTGCAGGCGCAGGAACGCGGTGCGCTTGGCGATGTCGCCCGAGGTGATCACGACATTGTTGACCACGACCGCGACCTGGCTGGCGGCACCGGCCGCCTGCGGCTGCGCCACCAGGCTCGCCGCCACGAAGATCAGCGGCATCGCCCGCAACATCGCCTTCATCACCGCCATTTCCGCTTTCCTCTTCTCGTCCGCTCCGGCACGCAACCACGCGCATGCTCTCCCGCGGCCGCCATCGCCGGCAGGAATGCATAAACCATGCGGCCAAACGATGACAAGCCCGCGCGGGACACGCGAACGCGATCGGGCGTGATCAGTTGAGGTCGTCGAAGCGGGTATCGCCGACGTCGATGTCGCCGAGCGTGCGGAAGCTCAGCCGCGCGCCGATCGACCAGTCATTGGCGATCGAGCCGTCGACGTCGCGCTCGCGCTTGTACACGATCGAGAACAGCGTGTCCTGGTCGTCATAGGTGAGGCCGATGCCGTTGCGGGTGACGTAGTCGCCGTTGAGGTCGTAGGTGACCGAGCCGAACACCGACCAGTAGTCGCGGAACTTCAGCGCCGCCGCCGTCTGGATCTCGTCCTGGTCGTAGGTCGCGCCGTAGAGCGGCTGCGCCTCGATGCGCGTATAGATCAGCGCCGACTGCACCCGCGTGCCCTCGTAGCCGATCATCGCATCGGCGCGGCGCAGGTCGAGATCCTTCTCGTCGAGCCGCGCCGAGAGGCTGGCATTGATGCCGGAGGGCGAATCGATGCCGACCATGCCGACATAGTCGGAACGGTCGGATTCGAGGCCCGAATCGGCACCGGCCTTGACCAGGTCGTCCGTGGCGAAGGAGTTCAGGCCGGAGAGATGGAAGGACTGGCCGACGATGCTGCGCAGCGCATAGCCATTGTCGAAGGTGCCGGTGTAGCGCAGGCCGACATTGGCACGCGTGCCGCCCTCGATCCGGTCATAGCCCGAGAACTTGTCGCGCTCGAAGAGGGACGTCGCGTCGAAGACGAAGCTCTGCGCGTCCTCGTTCGGCAGGCCGCCGGCGAGCTGTTCGTCCGGCCGTGCGTAGATCTGGCCGATCGGCTCCAGGATATGGGAGGCGTTCCCGGTGCTGATCTGGATCGGATAGCGGGCCTCGAGGCCGGCCGTCAGCATCCGGCGCGTCGCGGCGTCGTCCGTGTCGTAGGTTCCGCTGTAGCCGGCGCCCGGCTGGTCCATGCCGAGGCCGAGCAGGTCGCCGCGCGCCGCGACGAGCGGCGTCAGCGCCAGGCCGCCCGGAAGGATGAAGGTGCGCTTCCATTCCGCCTCGGCCGTCAGCCGGTGCGACGTCCCCTCGAGCCCGCGGAACCGGTCGACGCCGAGCACCGTGTAGCTGTCGAGCCGGCTGCGCTTGATGTTGGTCAGATTGATGTTGGCCGAAAGCTCGCCGCCGAGCACGGGCTTCGGCGCCACGTAGCTGTAGTCGAGCGTCTGGGCGATCGCCTGCCGGCTTTCGGCCAGCGTCTCGGGATCGGCGTCCTGGATGTCGAAATAGAAGGCGCGCATGTCGAAGGCATTGCGCCGGCCGAGGCCCGAGAGATAGGCCTGGTTGGTGTAGGTGGTGCCGTCGAAGGTCGAGAGGTCGTAGGTCTTGGCGAAGTTGTTGTCGCTCTGCACCAGCACGTCCCAGCCGAAGGTCCAGCGCGGATTGATCTCGAACGTGGCCTTGCTCGCGATCATGCCGCGATTGACCTCCTGCGAGTCGATCGTGTTGTCGGTGAAGACGCTGCGGTCGAGCTGGTGGATGCCGGCGACGCTCAAGACGTGCTCGCCGTTCTCGAAGCGCTGGCGGAACTCGCCCTCGAGCAGGAAGCCCTGCCGTGTCAGCGCCGTGCCTGTCACGGTCGCGTCCATCGTCGGCGAGATCGCCCAGTAATAGGGAATGCTGACGCCGGCGCCGAGCTTCTGGGTGTAGCGGAAGCGCGGCAGCAGGAAGCCGCTCTTGCGCTTGACCGTGTGGTCGGGGATCTCGAGATAGGGCAGGTAGACGATCGGGCGGCCGAACAGCTCGAACTGCGCCTTCTCCAGCCGCACCGTCTGCGTCTTGCCGTTCTGGATGACGCGCTGCGCCTTGATCTGCCAGAGCGAACGGTGGTTTGGATCGGTCCGGCAGGGGGTGCAGGCGGTGTAGACGGCGTTGTTGAGGATGATCTCGTCGCCGTTGCGCCGCTCGCCGCTTGCCGCGGCGAGCCGCGTCAGGTCGACGGTCTCGACGCGAAGCGCGTCGACGAAGCCGCTGCCGAAGTCGTCGGTCAGGTCCATGCGCTCGGCGAAGATGCGGTTGCCGCCCGGCTCGACCAGTTCGATCTCGCCGGTGGCGACCACGCGTCCGGACGACTGGTCGTATTCGACCTCGCGGGCGACCATCTGGTAGCCGCCGTAGCGGATCTGCACGTTGCCGCGCACGGTGACCTTGTCGGCATCCTGATTGTAGACGAGTTCGTTCGCCGACAGCAGCAGCTTGGCGTCCTCCGGCACGCTCGGCTGCAGGAGGTCGGCGGCACGCGACGCCGTCGGCGGCGCGGCATCGGCCGACTGCGCCCGGGCGGCCACCGCTGTGCCACAAAGGAACGCATGCGCGACACTGCCGGCGAGAAGGGCAGCGCGCGCCGTCGTTCGTGTCCTGCCGGCGCCTGCCGCCACTAACCGTCCTCCTGATGAAGCAGAATCGTCGATCCCAGCGCCATCGCTACAACAACTGGCAACCAGGCTGCAACGAACGGAGGCACAACACCGCTGCTACCGAACGCCTTCACGAGCGTCGTGACCACATAAAGCACGAAGCCTGCGAGGATTCCACCCAGAATCACCGAGCGCGACTGGCTGAACCGGCTGAATTTCAGGCTGACGCAAGCCGCGATCAGCGTCATGGCGACGAGCAGGACGGGCAGGGAGGCGAGCGAATGAAACTGCGTCTGCAGCGCGCGCGGCGAGATGCCGAGCGCGTTCGCCACCTCGATCTTTCGCGGAAGATCAAAAAAAGCAACGGCTTCCGGCCGCGACATGCTTTCGCTCATGAATTCCGGTTTCAGATTGGTACGGATGCGCACCTCGGGTATCGTTTTCGGACGTTCGCCGGGGCGCGTCTCCGCGACGTCGTTCAGCAACCAGTAACCATCTTCCAATTTTGCCGTGCGGGCGTCCTGGCGGTAGGCGATCCGGTTGTCCGGCGTCAGGTGGATGACGGTGAGGTCGTAGAGTTCCGTGCCGTCCTCGCTGACGTTGCGCGCGCCGAAGATCGTGTCCTCCTCGCCGTTGTTCTGGTGCAGCCAGGGCATGACGGACGGGGCGAGCGGATTGGCCTTCATCCGCCACACCGCCTCAAGGCTCAGCGCCCGGCTGGTGCCCCAGGCCGCGACCGGATTGAGCACGAAGGTGCCGGCAAGGCCGAACAGCAGGGCGCCGACGACCATCGGCGCCATGAACTGCCAAACCGAGATGCCG
The DNA here is from genome assembly GCF_041928815.1 of Ensifer soli. Lineage (NCBI taxonomy): Bacteria > Pseudomonadati > Pseudomonadota > Alphaproteobacteria > Hyphomicrobiales > Rhizobiaceae > Ensifer > Ensifer soli. Next base: position 293,781 of record NZ_JBHFEI010000004.1, read on the forward strand.
GCGGCCCTCGTCACGACCAGTTCATAGCGTCGGTTGAGGCTCATCAGCGTCGCCATGCCGGAAAAGAGCGCGATGAAGGGCAGGGTCTGCTGCAGGATGTTCGGCAGGCGCGCGGCGGTCATCAGCAGGCCGCCGGAGATCGTGTATTGCGGGAAGTTCGACATGCGGCCGGAGACTTCGCTGAAGTCGATGAAGAAGACCAGCGAGGCGACCCCGATGAGGAACCAGGAGGTGATGACGGCATAGCGGCGGAAGAAGTAGCGCCCGAGGGTCGTGAAGATCATCAGGGGCTCCCGGCGCTGCGGAAGGGCAGGCGCCCGGCGATCTGCTCGGACACCGACTGCACGACGCCGTTGATCCGGCTCGAGAAGCCGAACCGGCGCTCACGGCGAAGCAGGCAGGCACAGACGACGATCGTCACCAGCGGCACCGCGTACATCATGACGACGAAGGCGCCCGAAAGCCCGACACTGTTGGCGGCGTAGAAGCTCGCCCAGCGCGCGGCGAAGCTCGCGACCATGGCGGTGACCATCGGATGCACCCGCGCCTGGCGCTGCGACCGCGCCCGGCCGGCGACGACGAGCGCGATCATGCCGTAGGCGAGCGGAAAGCTCCATTCGATGAACCGGCTGTGCAGTTCCGCGCGGAATTCCGCCGGGTCCTTCTTGTAATAGGGATCCTCCGGATCCGGGTTGATGAGGAAGGCGAGGTCGCGGTCGTTGGCCGAAAGCTTCGCCTGGCCTTTCTGTTCGCTGAGGTCGGAGAGGTCGAAGGCGTAGCTGTCGAAGCGGATGATCGAGACGTTGCCGTTGGCGACCTTCCGGTGCACCTCGCCGTCCTGCATGATCAGCGAGGTGCCGCTCTCGTCGATGGCGCCGCGGCGCGAATAGTAGATCATCTCGACGGCCGGATCGCGCGTGTCGGCGACGAACAGGCCCTCGAGCGAGCGGCCCTTGCCGCGCGTCGTCACCTGCACGTAGACGCCGTCCTGCAGCTTGCGGAAGCTCTTCTCGTCGACCATCGAGGACAGGAGGTCGGCATAGGCGCTGGCGATCATCTGGCGCACCTCGCGGCGCACCTGCGGCTCGACGAAATTGTCGACGCCGAAGGAAAAGACGGAGAGCGCCAGCGACAGGGCAACGATCGGCCGGATCAGGATCGACCGCGAGGCGCCGGCCGCATCCACCACGGTCAGCTCCGAATCATTGTTCATCGTCGAGAGCGTCTGGGTGATGCCGATGACGAGGGCGAAGGGCAGCACGATCGGCAGGATCGTCGGCAGGATCAGCGTCGCCAGCGTCATGAACGAGCCGATCGACTGGCCGGTGTCGGTGACGAGATTGATGCGGACCAGAACCTGCGTCGTCCAGACGATGCCGAGCACCGGCAGGAGCGCGGTCAGGAACATCTGGAAGACGCGCTTCAGGATATAGGCTTCGAGAATCTTCATTATGGCCTGTGTCCGGTCACCATGGCGGGGTCCCCGTCCGCCGTCTCTTCGTCCCTATCCCAATCTGCATCGTCTAGCCGTTTGGAGAAATCGTGGCAATCGTGAAATGCGGCGGTCCCTCACTTTCTTGCCTCCCTGTCGCGCCTGCCGGATCGGTGTGCGGCAAAACTGTCGCGGCCCCGCGACAAAGCCTTGCATCGCCGGGCGAAAAAGCCATGATCGCCCGCAGTTTCAAGCCGGATTGCGGGGAGCGCCATGGCCGCCTCATTCACCTTTTCCTTCGCACGCTCTGTCCGCGCCCCCGGTGGCGTGGCGCTGTCGCTGATGGCGCTCGACGCGCCGGAGGCGGCCGGCGCGTCGAGCGTCGATCCGGACGGCGTCGTCGCCCGCGCGGCGCGGGTGGCGAAATTTTCCGGCAAGTCGCTCGCCGTCCTCGACCTCATCGCGCCGCAGGGGTCGCCGTTCGACCGGCTGATCGTCCTCGGCCTCGGCGACGGCACCGCGCTTGGCGAGCACGACTGGCTGCGGGCCGGCGGGGCCGCCGCCGCCCGGCTCGGCAGCGTCGAGAAGGCAACCGTCTTCCTCGATGCGCCCGGTGTCGAGATCACCGCCAAGGCCGCGGCCGACTTCGCCCTCGGCATGGAACTCGGCGCCTATCGCTTCGATCGCTACAAGACGACGAAAAAGGACGAGGAGCGCAAGGCCGCCGCTCCCGCCGCCGTGACGCTGGTGACGGCGGAGGCGACGGCGGCGAAGAAGGCGTTTTCCGCCGCCGAGGCCGTCGCCGCCGGCGTCGTCCTTGCCCGCGACCTCGTCAACGAGCCGCCGAACGTGCTCGGGCCGGTCGAGTTCGCCGCCCGCGCCAAGGCGCTGGAGGCGTCAGGCCTCGAGGTGGAGATCCTCGACGAGGCGGCCATGCGGGCGCTCGGCATGGGCGCGCTGCTCGGCGTCTCGCAAGGGTCGGCGCCCGGCCGCCCGGCGCAGCTCGTCGTCATGCAGTGGAAGGGCGGCAAGGCCGGAGAACGGCCGCTCGCCTTTGTCGGCAAGGGCGTCGTCTTCGACACCGGCGGCATCTCGATCAAGCCGGCGGCCGGGATGGAGGACATGAAGGGCGACATGGGCGGGGCGGCGGCCGTCGCCGGCCTGATGCAGACGCTGGCGCTGCGCAAGGCGAAGGTCAACGCCGTCGGCATTCTCGGCCTCGTCGAGAACATGCCCGACGCCAACGCCCAGCGCCCGGGCGACATCGTCACCTCGATGTCCGGCCAGACGATCGAGATCATCAACACCGACGCGGAAGGCAGGCTCGTGCTCTGCGATGCGCTCTGGTATTGCAACGACCGCTTCAATCCGCAGCTGATGATCGATCTCGCGACGCTGACGGGCGCGATCATGGTGGCGCTCGCCGGCCACCATGCCGGCCTCTTTTCCAATGACGACCGGCTTGCGGGCGACCTGCTCGCCGCCGGCCAGGTGACGCAGGAGCGCCTCTGGCGCATGCCGCTCGCCAAGGAATACGACAAGATGATCGACAGCAAGTTCGCCGACATGAAGAACACCGGCGGGCGGCATGGCGGGTCGGTGACGGCGGCGCAGTTCCTCAAGCGGTTCGTCAAGGACACGCCCTGGGCCCATCTCGACATCGCCGGCACGGCGATGGGTTCGCCGACCGACGAGATCAACGCCTCCTGGGGTTCGGGCTTCGGCGTGCGGCTTCTCAACGAATTCGTCCGCGCCTCCTACGAGACGTGAGTCCGCGCGTTGACGGAGATCCTTTTCTACCATCTGACCGAATCGAAGCTCGAGGACGCGCTGCCGCCGCTCCTCGAAAAGAGCCTCGCGCGCGGCTGGCGCGTCGCCGTCCAGACGGCGGACGCGGCCCGGCGCGACCGGCTGGACGCCCATCTCTGGGTCTATCGCGACGACAGTTTCCTGCCGCACGGCACGGAGGAGGCGCCGTTTGCCGAGGCTCAGCCGGTGCTGCTCACCGCCGGAGACGGCAATGCGAACGACGCCACCGTGCGCTTCATCGTCGACGGCGCGGCGCCGCCCGCGCCGGACGCCTATGAGCGGATGGTCTTCATGTTCGACGGCTATGACCAGGAGCAGGTGGAGGGCGCGCGCGCCGAGTGGAAGCGACTGCGCGGCAGCGGCCACAGCCTCACCTACTGGCAGCAGGACCGCGACGGTCGCTGGGTGAAGAAGGCGTAAGGCTGTCCTTCGGTCCTCAAGGGTTTGTCATGGATGATGTGGAATCCGGCTATCCCGAAAAGACAAGCGACAACAGAGGAACCCGAGCTTGTCTGGCCTGCAACGAACCTGACAGACTTTAGAGCGCGTCCCGTGAGCGCCGGTTCCCCGGACGGGCTCTCTGCTTCTGTTCTTGCCGCATCGTCCGCTGCCGAAGCGCTCCCGCTTCGGCTGGGCATGCCCTAGAAAACGAAATCGATCTTGTAGAGCCTAAAGGCATCCTCGAACCGGATCGCCATGTCGGCCCTGCGGTCACCGTCGACATCGGCATAGAGCACCGTTTCCGTCGCCCGCATCGCGTAGCGCAGTTCGCCGGCCTCGCCGGAAAAGCCGCGCGCGCCGCGCCAGGAGAATGCCTGGTTGCCGGCGGCGGTCGTGTCGGCATCGATTGCCTTGAGGTCGATGACGTCGCCACGGCTGAAATCGGTGATGCGATCCGCTGCCGCGACCGTCGATTCGCTGATTGTCTTGTAGAGAAACCGGTCGTTCCCCGGGAAGCCGTCGTAGAAATCGCCGCCCTCGTCGCCCGACAGCACATCGGCGCCGGCGCCGCCATAGAGGATATCGTCGCCGCCGAAGCCGAACAGCGTGTCCCGCCCGCCAAGGCCGATGATCTTGTCGGCGCCGACGCTGCCCTTCAGCGTGTTGTTCGTGCCAGAGCCCCAGACGGTTTCGACGGTGTCCTCGAGATGGAAGGTGAACTGCTCGGATCCGAGGACGGTCCCGTCCCGCGCCGTCGCCGTGACGTTGACGCGGATCGGTACGACGCTGGAAAGCGTGTTGTCGTAATTGTACCCTTGCGTCTCGTAGTCGAGCGGTGCCGTCGTGACGAGCCGTCCCTGCGATATCGAAAAATAGTCGACGGCGACCTCGGCGTCGAAGACGAAACCCTCGCCATAGAGAATTTTGTACTGTTCCTCGATCGTGTAGACGACATCGTCCTCAGACACGCCGCTGAGCGAAAAGGCACCGAGGATGGTGTCCGCCGGCAGGTTCTCGCGCAGCGCCCGGCTCTCGGTGAAGCTTACGATCCCGGTTTCCATCTCTTTTTCCCTTGAAATTCCTGAATAAAATGAATTCCAACATAACAGGGAAACAGTCGCCGTCAATGCGGCCGGCGGGTGGCCGCCGGATACCGCACGCGCATCTCTCCGCGCACCGCGTCAATCATGGAACGCGTCGACGAACTTCCGCCGGCCGAGCATGAAGGCGTCGGCGACATGACGCAGCGGCGCGAGGTCCACGTCGGACCGACCGGCCGCGATGATCTCGGCGAAGCGCCGGTAAAGCGCCGGATACTCCGCCTCCGGCTCCTCGTGCACGCTTTTTCCGTCGACGGAAAGCTTCGCCCCGCCCTCCGAGAGCACCATCTCGCCGGCCTCCGTGGCGGCGATGATGTCCCAGCTCTGCTTTCCCGTCTGGCGCCAGTCGAACTCGGCCGTCGCGTCGAGGTTAGACGCGCTCGAGAAACGCATCGACGCCGCGATCGGCGCGTCGCGGTTTTCGGGAAACTCCAGCGTCGCCTCGGTGATGAACAGGGCTTCCGGCAGGATATGGGTGACGATCGACAGCGCGTTGATACCGGGATCGAAGACGCCGAGGCCGCCGGCCGCCCAGATCCAGGCCTGGTTCGGATGCCAGTGGCGCACATCCTCCTTCCAGACGACCCGCACGCTGTGCAATCGCGTCCGGGACAGGAAGTCCCTGGCCGCCTCGACGGCGGGCGCATAGCGGGAATGCCAGCTCGCAAAGAGCGACAGGCCCTTTTCCGCCGCCAGCGTTTCAAGGGCGGCGACCTCGCTTAGCGTCGCGCCCGGCGGCTTTTCGAGGAACACATGCTTGCCGGCCGACAGCGCCGCATGGGCGCTCGCATAGCGGTATTGCGGCGGCATGCACAGCGAGACCGCCTCGATCTCCGGTTTTTGCGAAAGCATCGCCTCGATCGAGGTGTAGTTGTCGATCCCCTCGACCGTGCCGTTGCGGCTCGCGGCGGCGACCAGCCGGTAGGCTGGATCGGCGGCGATCGCGGGCAGATGCTGGTCCCGCACGATCTTGCCGACGCCGACGATGGCAAGGTTGATGGTCATGGCATGTCCCCCGATCCGCTGCGAAGCCGCAATTAGTATGATTTTATCGCCGCCTTGATAGCAGAATCCGGGAGCGCCGCAAGCGGCCGCCCTGCTGAGCGTTCGCGAGCGCCGCCGCCCGGACCGAGGGTTGAATTGGCCGTCACTTGCGCTACACCGGGGGGGCGCCGCGCGAACCCCTCTGCCCGTCCGCCCCGGAGAAGCCATGTCGACCGTGATCCGCAACGCCACGCGCGCCGAAATCGCAACATTGCTCGACTGGGCGGCCGCGGAAGGCTGGAACCCCGGCCTCGACGATGCCTCCGCCTTCTGGGCGGCGGACCCCGAGGGTTTCCATGTGATCGAGGAGGACGGCGCGATCGTCGCCTCGCTGTCGGTCGTGCGCTTCAGCGATAGCTTCGCCTTTCTCGGCTTCTACATCGTCCGGCCGGACGAGCGCGGCAAGGGCCGGGGGCTCGCCTTCTGGAACGCGATCGTCGAGCGCGACGAGGACCTGACGATCGGCCTCGACGGCGTCATCGCCCAGCAGGACATCTATCGCCGTTCCGGTTTCATGACCGCCCATGGAAATGTCCGTTATGGCGGCGCGCCGCGCCTTGCCGCGCCGTCCTCCGAGGAACTGATCGAGGTTGCGCCGCTGCATCTGCCGATGATCGTCGATTTCGACCGCCGCTTCAACGCCGCGCGGCGGGAGGATTTCCTGCGCGAATGGCTGAAGCAGGGGGATGACCGCCAGAGCTTCGCTCTGATGCGCGACGGCGCGATCCTCGGCTATGCGACGGTCCGCGCCTGCCGCCAGGGCTTCAAGATCGGGCCGCTCTTCTGCGAGACCGAGGCCGGCGCGGACCTGCTCTTCCGCAGGGCTGCCGCCGTGGCCGGGGTTGAGGAGGTCTTTCTCGACATTCCCGCTCCGAACGCGGCGGCGCGCGCGCTCTGCGAGCGATACAACCTGAAACCGGTCCTCGAGACCGTGCGCATGTATCGTGGGCTGGCGCCCGATCTTCCGCTCGGCAGGATCTACGGCATCACCAGCTTCGAACTCGGGTAAGGCGGCAGGATCGTCGACGTCCGAAGGAAAGGTCAGCCGGCCATCGCCTCGTCATAGTCGATGGAAAGCTGCATCCATTCGTCTTCGGCGGACGAGAGCTTCTGCACCAGAAGCCCGCGCTCCTTGACCTTGGCCGCCGCCTTGTCGGGCGCCGCGGTATAGATCGCCGGGTCCGCGAGCTCCCGGTCGAGCGCCTGGATCTGCGTCTGCAGCCTCTCCGTCAGCGTCTCCAGTGCGGTGATGCGCTTCTTCATCGGCGCGAAGGCCGCGCGCTTTTCGGCATTGGCCTTGCGCTGGTCGGCCTTGGAGACGGGCTCTTCCGGCGCCTTCTCCTTCGCGGCCCTCGCGGCGCGGCTGCTCTGGACGATGATGCCGCGATACTCCTCGAGATCGCCGTCGTAATTCGTCACGGTGCCGTCGCGCACAAGCCAGAGCCGGTCGGCGGTCGCCTCGATCAGGTGCCGGTCGTGCGAGATCAGGATGACCGCGCCGGAAAACGTGTTCAACGCCTCGATGAGCGCGCGGCGGCTGTCAATGTCGAGATGGTTGGTTGGTTCGTCGAGGATGAGCAGGTTCGGCGCGTCAAAGGCGGCGAGCCCCATCAGCAGCCGCGCCTTCTCGCCGCCGGAGAGATCCTTTGCCGGCGTCTCCATCTTCTCCGTCGCGAGCCCCATCTGGGCGACGCGGGCGCGCACTTTCGCTTCGGGCGCGCCCGGCATCAGCGGCCGCACATGGTCGACGGCGTTGTGGTCCGGCACGAGGTCGTCGAGCTGGTGCTGGGCGAAGAAGCCGATCTTTAGCCCGGGGGCGATCTGCACGCCGCCGCCCGTGGCGGCGAGCCGGCCGGAGATCAGCTTGGCGAAGGTCGACTTGCCGTTGCCGTTCGAGCCGAGAAGGGCGATGCGGTCGTCGGTATCGATGCGCAGCGACAGGCGCTGCAGCACCGGCTTGCCCGGCTGGTAGCCGACCGAGGCGCCCTGCAGCGCGATGATCGGCGCGGCGATCTCCTTCTCCGGATCGGGGAAGGTGAAGCCCTGGACGTGGTCCTCGACCACGGCGGCGACGGTGCCGAGCCGTTCCAGCGCCTTGACGCGGCTCTGCGCCTGGCGCGCTTTGGTCGCCTTGGCCTTGAAGCGGTCGATGAAGGATTGCAGGTGCTTGCGCTGCGCCTCGTTCTTCGCCTTCGCCTTCACCTGCAGTTCGATCGCCTCGGCGCGCTGGCGCTCGAACTGGTCGTAGGGGCCGCGATAGAAGGTGAGCTTCTGCTGGTCGAGATGGATGATGGCGTTGACGGCGGTGTTCAGGAGGTCGCGGTCGTGGCTGATGATGATCACGGTATAGGGATACCGGCTGATATAGTCCTCCAGCCAGAGCGTGCCTTCGAGGTCGAGATAGTTGGTCGGCTCGTCGAGGAGCAGCAGGTCGGGCTCGGAGAAGAGCACGGCGGCGAGCGCCACGCGCATGCGCCAGCCGCCGGAGAAGCTTGAGGCCGGCCGCGCCTGCGCCGCCGCGTCGAAGCCGAGGCCGGCGAGGATGCTCGCGGCGCGCGCCTCGGCCGAATGGGCCTGGATATCGGCAAGCCGCGTGTGGATCTCGGCGATGCGGTGCGGGTCCTTCGCCACCTGCGCCTCGGAAAGCAGGGCCTCGCGCTCCTTGTCGGCCTTCAGCACGATCTCGATCAGAGGCTCCTCGGTGCCCGGCGCCTCCTGCGCCACCTGTCCGATGCGGGCGTTGCGCGGGATGCTGACCGAGCCGCTTTCGCTGTCCATCTCGCCGGTGATGATGCGGAACAGCGTCGACTTGCCGGCACCGTTGCGGCCGACGAGGCCGGCCTTCGTGCCGGCGGGCAGCGACAGGCTGGCCCCGTCGATGAGCAGGCGGCCGGCGATGCGGGCGGAGAGGTTCGTGAGCGTGATCATGGCCGGCGTTTTGCCCGGCTTCACGCGCCGGCGCAAGACCCCGGAAAGGGGCGTCAGCCGCCGGCGAGCCGGCGATAGGTCGCCTCGGCGCCGGACATGCGGTCCGGGCAATAGGCGACCACCGGCCCGTCGCGGCCGATCCGTGCGGCCTCGAGCGCCTGCTCCGCCCGTCTGATCAGCGTGGCCGCGTCCGGGGCATCGCCGAGCATGGCGAAGCCGGCGACCACGAGGCCCTCCGTCTCCGGGGCGCCGGCCTTCAGGCCGAGCAGCGGCGCGATGCGCCGGCGCAGCCGGTGGGTGATCGACACGGCCGCCGTGGGCGTCACGTCGCGGAAGACGAAGGCGAAGGTGTTGGCGCCGACGCGCGCGACGACGTCGTCCTTCTTCACGACGGTGCGCAGCGCGAGCGCCATGCGGTGCAGAACCGCGTCCTCGACAGGCGGCGATGCCGGGAAGGCGGCAAGCGACAGCGCTGTCTTTGCCTCCGCCTCCGGGTTCGCGTAGGTGGCGTCGAGCAGCGAAAGCAGCGCGCGGCGCGTCGGCAGGCCGGTCACGGCGTCTTCCGTCAGCACGTTGCCGGCGGCCCCGTCCGGATCGGCGCATTCGGCGACGAGCGCGGCGATCCGGTCGAGTTCGCCGTCGAGCGTTTCCGTGCCGGCGGCGAGCCGGAGCGTCCGGTCCTTGAGTTCCTCGACCGCGTCCGCGAGCCCGGTCACGGCGCCTTCGTCGAGCGCGCGGGCGAAACGTTCGAGCAGACGGGCGAAATCCGCCTGTTCGTCCCTGACGTCGCGCACCCGGTCGCGGCTGCCGGCAAGCGCCTTCAGGAGGTCGTCGCGCGGCGTCGCCGGAGGCCCGCCGATCCCGTGCGCGGCGGCGATGCGTTCGAGTGCCGACTGGGCCGGCATCGCGCCAAGCCCGGCGATCTCGCGGCTGAGGCCCGGATGGTGCCCCGACAGCGCTTGCCGGATCAGCTCGAAATTCAGCGCGAGCGGCATCATACCGATCTTTGCCATCACCTGCGCGATGCGGAAGATCTGCGCCGCGCTTTCGGCGTGGGGATGGTGGGCGTCCTTCGGGGGCATGGGCGATCATCCGGTCGGTTGGCGCGCTCGCGCGCGCAGATGCCGCGACGTTAGGGCAACACCCTTAAGGGACGGTCAAATGCCAGTCTAAACTTGCGAGGGTCAGGCGAATTCCGCACCCTCGGCGCGCAGGAAATAGACGAGGTCCAGCACCAGCGACGGGCCGCCGATGCCGGTCAGGATGGCATGGCACTGGCCGCGATGATGGGTCTGGTGGTTGAACATGTGGGAGAGTGCGGCACCGAGGCGCTGGGTGATGATCGCCGGACTGCTGATCGGCGAATAGGTGAACGGCGCGTCGAGGGCCTCCGCTGCGAGCCCGTCGATCCAGTCGCGGATGCGCGCGTCCTCGGCGTCACGCGCCGCCTCGAGCCCGGCGAAATCCTCGTGGAGGATTTCGTCCAGCGCCTGCGGTTGCGGACCGCTGCCGGTGAAGCGGCGCATCCAGACGCGGTCGGCGACAAGGAGGTGGTTGAGCGTCCGGTGCAGCGATCCGAAGAAGGCGCCTGCCTCCTGCCGGTAGGCCCGGTCGTCGAGCGCCGCCGCCGCGCCGTAGACCCGCCGGTTCGCCCAGATGTTGTAGGCGGCAAACATCCTGAAGTGCTCGATCATCGTCTCTCTCCTGCGCGTGGGACGCGATCCTAGCGCCGAATGCCATTCCCGGGGCGAATGCGATCGATGAAATTTCCTGATTTGATTGCGCGCCCGTTGCGGTCTTCACTGCGGGACGCATCAGAGAAAAGGGGAATCGTCATGTCCATCACGCTCTACGGCCTGTGCGGCGCCAACCCCGACCGGCCGTTCTCACCTCATGTCTGGAAGGTGGCGCTGGCGCTCGCGCACAAGGGGCTCGACCACACGGTCAGGTCCGTCCCCTTCACCGCCATTCCGGCGATCGAGGGCGGCGCGACGAAGACGGTGCCGCTGCTGCGCGACGGCGACCGGCTCGTCAGCGACAGCTTCGAGATCGCTCTTTATCTGGAGCGGACCTATCCGGACCGGCCGTCGCTGTTCGGCGGTCCGGGCGGCGAGGCGATGGCCCGTTTTGTCGAGAGCTGGTCGCAGACTCAGATCCACACCGCGCTCGTGCGGATGGTGGTGCTCGACATCCACGATCTGCTCGCGCCGGAGGACCAGACCTATTTCCGCGCCAGCCGCGAGGCCCGCCTCGGCCGTGCGCTGGAGGAGGTTGTCGCCGGCCGCGACGGCGAACGGGACGCCTTTACGGCACGGCTCGAGCCGCTGCGCAGCACGCTCAAGGGCCAGGCCTTCATCGGCGGTCCGTCCCCGCTCTTTTCCGACTACATCGTCTTCGGCGCGCTGCAATGGGCGCGCATCACCTCGCCGCTGAAGCTCCTTGCCGGGGACGATCCCGTCAGTGCCTGGTTCGAGCGCTGCCTCGATCTTTACCAGGGACTCGGGCGCAGCGTGACGGCCGCGTGAAACTTCGGGAGCGCCGGTCCGAATCGGTGCCGCACCCCTTGTTTTGCCGCCGTTTGGCGGCTATGGAACCGCGAAATTCACGGGAAAACCAAGGGAATTGGCACCATGGCGATTGAACGCACCTTTTCGATGATCAAGCCGGACGCAACCAAGCGCAACCTGACGGGTGCGATCACCAAGATGCTCGAGGATGCCGGCCTGCGCGTCGTCGCCTCCAAGCGCGTATGGATGAGCAAGCGCGAGGCCGAGGGCTTCTACGCCGTGCACAAGGACCGTCCCTTCTTCGGCGAACTGGTCGACTTCATGTCCTCCGGCCCGACCGTCGTCCAGGTTCTGGAAGGCGAGAACGCCATCCTGAAGAACCGCGACGTGATGGGCGCCACCAATCCGGCGAACGCCGCCGAGGGCACGATCCGCAAGGTTCATGCGCTGTCGATCGGCGAAAACTCGGTCCATGGTTCGGATGCGCCGGAAACGGCCGCCGAGGAAATCGCCTACTGGTTCTCCGGCACCGAAATCGTCGGCTGATCCTGAGCATTTCCCGTCGAATCGGGACACTGCGTCAGAACAAAAAGATAGGCCATATCGGATGAACGGGCTTTCGCTGGACGGGCTCTGACAGGTTTGAGACCACCGAAGGCCGGGGCGGCGACGTCCCGGCCTTCGTCGTTTCTGGCGGAGGCATCCTCAGGTCGCGCAGCGGGCGGTCGGGAAGCGCTCGGGCGCCTTGCCGTCCCGGAAGAGATCCGGGTTCTTCTCGTAGGCCGGGCCGACGACCAGCGCCTTTTCCGGCAGCACGTCCTGGTCGAGCGTCGAGGTCACCGAGGTCTGAAGCGTCTGCACGACGCGGCCGTCCGGCGCCTTCACCGTGATCGTCACGGCATAGGGGCGCTCCGCCTTGACGCAGCTGATGTCGGGACTTTCGAGCACGACCTTGGCGAGTTTCGGAAAGAGCGGCCGCTCGATCACCAGCGGCGCGCCGCCCGCCGGGTCCTCGAAGCGTGCCACGACGGTGCTTCCCTCCGGCTGCGGCCGTTCCTGCGCCAGCGTCACCAGATAGGTGGCATAGGCGAGGCGGTAGTTGAAGACGAAGATCTTGCCGGTCAGCCTCAGCGCCTCTTCGCCGGCCTCCTCGCGCTGGCAGCCGGCGGCGAGCAGCAGGCAGGCGAGCGCCACGGCCGGGATCCCTCGTTTCATGCGTCATGCTCCTTGCTGCGTCGGTAGTGGCGCCGTGCCTTGGTGCGGTTGCCGCAGACCGCCATGTCGCACCAGGTCCGGCTGCGATTGCGGCTGCGGTCGAGAAAAAGCCATTCGCAGTGCGGGCAGATCTTCAGCCGCGCCGGATCGGGCAGGGCGGCAAGGCGCAGCGCCGAGTGCGCGGTCTGAACGTCGAGGCGGGTCGCGCCGTCCCCGGCTCCGCGGCGGATCACGGCGGCGATCGTCTCGAGAAGCGTGGCGAGCGCCGCGTCTTCCGCCGCGCCGCCCCGCGCGATCGCGCGGAAATGAGCGTCGATCGCCTCGCGCAGCGCAAGGAACAGCGGCCGGTCTTCCGCCCGAGGCGCCGCCAGAGCCGGCAGGACCTCCGCGCAATGGCGCCGCGCGGCATCGGCAAATCCGTCGATCGCCGCCGGATCGGCGAAACGGTCGATCCGGCGTGCCGGATCGAAGCGCAGCACGACGGCATTGGCGACGTCGAGGGCGAGCGCGCCGCCGGAAAAACGATGCGGGGTCCAGGTGAAGCTCATGGCAAATCCTAACTGGTAAAAGCAATTTTACCAGTTATATTCGGTCTGTCATCCCCGGATCGCGCCATGGCCTATTTTCTCCAGCAGCTCGCCAATGCCGTTCCCGTCGCCGCCCTCTACGCGGTGCTTGCCTTCGGTTACGCCGTCGCCTTCACGGTGACGCGACGGGCGGACTTGACCCATGGCGCGCTGTTCGCCTTTGCCGGGCAGGTCTTCGTTCTGTTCGCCGATGTCGGCTGGAACCGGCTCTGGCTGGTGCTGCCGGCGACGCTTGCCTTCGCCGCCGCGATGGCCTTCACCTACACGGTCGGTGCCGGCGTCCTCGTGGCGCAAAGGGTGATGCGGCCGCTCGCCTTCTCCTCGGCCAATTCGGTGATCGTCGCCTCGCTCGGCGTTCTTCTCGTCTTGATGGAAACCGCGCGCCTGGCGACGGAGACGCGCAGCCTCTGGCTGCCCCTCTTCCTCAACGCGCCGGTGGTGCTTGTTGACGATCCCGCCTTCCCGGTGACGCTGACGGTGATCCAGATGCTGAACGCGGCGCTGATGCTCGCCCTCGTGGCGGCCGGCCAGGCGGTGCTCGCGCGGACACGGGCCGGACGGATCTGGCGGGCGGTCGCCGACGATCGCGGCGCGGCGGCGCTGTGCGGCATCGATCCCGGCCGTGTTTTTGTTCTCTCCTATGCCGCGGCCGCCGGGATCGCCGCCATATCGGGCATCCTCGCCGCCTCCTATTACGGGACGATGGATTTCGGCGCAGGGCTGGTCTTCGGCGTCAAGGTCCTGTTCATCGCCGCGATCGGCGGGCAGGGCGCGCCGCTGCGGGCCGCCGGCGGTGCGGCGGCGGTCGGCCTCGCCGAAACGCTCTGGAGCGCCTACGGACCGATCCTCTGGCGTGATTTCGCCGTCTTCGGCGGTCTCGTCATCGTCCTGGTTCTCGTCCGTCGGGAGAAGGTCGTGCCGTGATCCCGCTCGGAGATGGGCCTCAGCGCGACCAGCGGTCGCGCGCGCTGTCGTCCGCATCCCGCGCGGAGACCCAGCCGCCGGGCGTATCGTCGATCCCGTGCTCCTTCTTCCAGAAGGGTGCGCCGGTCTTGAGGAAATCCATGATGAAGCTCGCGCCGTCGAAGGCGGCGTGCCGGTGGCGCGAGGCGGCGGCGACGAGCACGATGGTCTCGCCCGGCAGGATGCGGCCGAAGCGGTGGATGGCGCAGGCGTCGATCAGGTCGAAACGATTCATGGCCTCGGCGCAGATGCGCGCGATCTCGGCTTCCGCCATGCCCGGATAATGCTCGAGCTCGAGCGCGCTGAGCGTGCCGTCCTCGTCCCGGCAGAGGCCGGAGAAGGTGACGACCGCGCCGATCTCCGGCCGCCCGGCCGACAGGGCCGCGATCTCGGCCGCAACGTCGATATCCTCCCGCTGCACCCGCACGCGCGCCATGGCGTCAGCCTCCGGTCATCGGCGGGAAGAGGGCGATCTCACGGGCGTCGCCGATCGGCTCGCCGTGCTCGGCATGCTCCTGGTCAAGCGCGACCCGGATGACGTTCTCGTGCTCGAGCGCCGCCGCATAGCCGTCGCCGAGCGTCTTCAGGTGGGCGATGAGGTCGGCGACGGTGACGACGCTTTCCGGTAGATCGCGCTCCTCGGCGGCGATCCCGATCCGCTCGCGCACCCAGGCGAAATAGGCGAGCGACACCGTCCTCATTCGTCGATCACATGCTTCAGCCCGGCGCGGAAATAGTCGTAGCCGGTATACATGGTCAGGATCGCCGCGACCCAGAGCAGGAAGATCCCGAACTGGGTGGTGTAGGGCAGGAACTTGTCGGCCGCCGGTCCCGCGAGCAGGACGGCGATGGCGATCATCTGGATCGCCGTCTTCCACTTGGCGATGCGCGTCACGGGGACGCTGACCTTGAGCGCGGCCAGATATTCGCGCAGGCCGGAGACGAGGATCTCGCGGCAGAGGATGATGATCGCCGCCCAGAGCGACCAGCCGGCAATGGTCTTCTCGGTGTCCGCCGCCATCAGCAGGAGCGCGGTGGCGACGAGAAGCTTGTCGGCGATCGGGTCGAGCATGCGGCCGATATTGGACGTCTGGTTCCAGATCCGCGCCAGATAGCCGTCGAAGAAATCGGTGATCGAGGCGAGCGCGAACAGGCCGAGCGCCGTCCATCGCGCGAAATCGGAACTCGCGAGCCGCCCTTCCATGAAAAAGCAGAGCACGATCAGCGGCACGGCGAGGATGCGGCCATAGGTGAGCAGGTTCGGGATGTTGTAGGCGGCGGGCGTGGACATGGCACTCGATTCTGTGGGTTCGTTCTGCCAAGAGAACGGCTTTGTGACGCCAAGGTCAACCATAGGCGCCCTGGCCGGGCCGAATTGTGACAGAGATCGGCTGAACCGGGAATGAAGCGCGCGACGGACGCCGCCTATTTCGCGCCGTCCTCGTGGAAATGATTGTAGACCAGCCGCGCCACCGTCTCGGAAATGCCGTCGACGGCGATGAGGTCGTTGAAGCCGGCGCGCGACACGGCCTTGGCGGTGCCGAAATGGTGGAGCAGCGCGCGCTTGCGCGTCGGGCCGATGCCGGCGATCTCGTCGAGCGGGTTCTTCACCATCTCCTTCTTCCGCCGCGCACGGTGCGAGCCGATGGCGAAGCGGTGCGCCTCGTCGCGCAGGCGCTGGACGAAATAGAGCACGGGGTCGCGCGGCGGCAGGGTGAAACTGTCGCTGGGCGTGAAGAAGCGCTCGCGGCCGGCCTCGCGGTCGGCGCCCTTGGCGACGCCGATCGCGGTGACGCAGTCCTCGATGTCGAGGTCCTTCAGGATCGCGCGCACCGCCGTCATCTGCCCCTGGCCGCCATCGATCAGGATCACGTCGGGCCAGGCGGGAAAGCCGGCGTCCTCGGCCGGTTCCACGCTGCGGTCCGGCTTGCCTTCCTCCTTGACGAGCCGCGAGAAGCGCCGCGTCATCACCTCGCGCATCATGCCGAAGTCGTCGCCGGGGGTGATCTCGGTCGAGCGGATGTTGAACTTGCGGTACTGGTTCTTGACGAAGCCTTCCGGGCCGGCGACGACCATGCCGCCGACGGCATTCGTGCCCATGATGTGGGAATTGTCGTAGATCTCGATGCGGCGCGGCACGCGTTCGAGCTTGAACGTCGCGGCGAAGCCTTCGAGGAGGCGGGCCTGCGAGGCCGTCTCGGCGAGCTTGCGGCCATGCGCCTCGCGGGCGTTCGCCATCGCATGGTCGACAAGGTCCTTCTTCTCGCCCCGCTGCGGCACGAGGATCGCCACCTTGTGCGCCGATTTCTCGCTCAGCGCCTCGGCGAGCAGCGCCTGTTCCTCGACCGGTTCGCAGATCAGGATCTGCCGGGGGCAGGGCTTGTCGTCATAGAACTGGGCGAGGAAGGCACTGAGGATCTCGGCCGGGGAGAGCGAGGGATCGGCCTTCGGAAAATAGGCGCGGTTGCCCCAGTTCTGTCCGGTGCGGAAGAAAAACACCTGGATGCAGGAGATGCCGCCTTCGTGATGGATGGCGAAGACGTCCGCCTCCTCGACGCCGGCGGGGTTGATGCCCTGGTGGCTCTGCACGTGGGAGAGCGCCGCAAGCCGGTCGCGATAGATCGCGGCGCGCTCGAAGTCGAGTTCCTCCGCCGCCGTGCTCATCGCCCCGGCGATGGCGGTCTTCACCGCCTGGCTGCGGCCGGAGAGGAAGTCCTTCGCCTCGCCGACCAGCCGGCCGTAGTCGGCGTCGCTGACCTCGTGGGTGCAGGGCGCGGCGCAGCGCTTGATCTGGTGCAGCAGGCAGGGCCGCGTGCGGCTCTCGAAGACGCTGTCGGTGCAGGTGCGCAGCAGGAAGGCGCGCTGCAGCGAGTTGATCGTCCGCCCGACGGCGCCGGCCGAGGCGAAAGGGCCGAAATAATCGCCCTTCTTCGCCCGCGCCCCGCGATGCTTGTAGAGTGCGGGCGCCCGGCTGTCACCGGTGACGAGGATATAGGGGAACGACTTGTCGTCGCGCAGGAGCACGTTGTAGCGCGGCCGCAGCCGCTTGATCAGGTTCGCCTCGAGCAGCAGCGCCTCGATCTCGGTGCGGGTGACGACGAATTCCATATGCGCGGTCTCGCGGATCATCCGTGTGATCCGGTTCGAGTGGCCGCGCCCTTGCGCATAATTGGTCACGCGCTTCTTCAGGCTGCGCGCCTTGCCGACATAGAGCACGTCGCCGGCCGCATTGGTCATGCGGTAGACGCCCGGCGCGTTCGGGAGATGCCGGACGAAGGCCTGGATCAGTTCGGCGCCGGTCAGGCCGCCGGCGTCGCGTTCGGGCTCCGCCCAGTCGATGGCGGCGCGCGCGGGCGCCTCCGCCTCGCCGGAGGTCTCGTCGAAGCCTTCCTCGTCGTCGGTCTCCTCGTCGTAAAGGATGCCGCCCTCGGCCGGCACGCGACCAATCATTCCACGATCTCCATGATGTCCGGCGTCTCCCAGGCGAGATGCTGGCCGCCGTCGAGCGCGATCATTTGCCCGGTGATCGACGGCGTGTCGAACAGAAAACGGATCGTGCGCCCGAATTCGGCGAGATCCGGTCCCCTCTTCAACAGGACGGCGGCCACCTGCGCCTCGAAGTCGGCCCGGTTCTGCCGGTCGTTCGGCAGCGTCGGCCCGGGGCCGATGGCGCAGACCCTGATCCGCGGCGCCAGCGCCTGGGCCATGGTCTGCGTCGCCATCCAGAGCGCCGCCTTGGACAACATATAGGAATAGAATCGCGGATTGGGAGCCAGCACCCGCTGGTCGACGAGGTTGACGATCAGGCCGGACTGGTCGTCGCCAAGTGCCGCGGCGAAATCGCGGGCGAGCAGCGAGGGCGCGCGGACATGCACGTCGAAATGGGCGTCCCAGGTGCCACCGTTGAGCGTTTCGAGACTGTCCTTCAGGAACACGGAGGCATTGTTGACGAGCAGTCCGACGGGGCCGAGCGCCGCCGCCGCCGCCGGCAGCAGCCGCGCGCAGGCGTCCGGATCGGCAAGATCGGCGGCAAGCGCCACCGCGGTTGCGCCCGACCGGCGGAGCGTCGCGGCGAGCGCCTCGGCCTCGTCGAGCGAGCGGTGCGCATGGATCGCCACGGCGAAGCCGTGCGCGGCGAGATCCTCGACGATCGCCCTGCCGATGCGCCGCGCTCCCCCCGTCACGAGGGCTGTCTTCCTGGGACGTGTCACTCCGCCGTCATCTCCATCCGCTTCACCGCGTCCTTTACGGTGCAACAGGTGGCGTGGATGTTGCAAGCCGTGACCCCGCATCAATCCCTTCGGAAGAATGAACGGAAATTGCGGAAATCGAGAAAACGCGGCCGATCGTGGTAAACAATCAGTAAATACTGAAATATGGTTAAAAATCATCCTGTTGCCGTAAAGCAACGTCTCGTTTCGGACACGCTGTTGCCTCGGAAATTTCACATTTTGGCTCTTGAGAATCCGCATTCCAGGATCATTTCTTCAGTCACCGGGCGGGTTTGATTCAATATTTACCGATGTCCGAGACCGCGCCTTCAACCGGGCGGGGGCATCGTTCAATGAAGGAGAATAGTATGCGTACTCTGATCACGAGCCTGATGGCATCGGCCGCACTGGCCCTGTCGTTCTCGGCTGCTTCGGCTGCCGATGCGATCGACGAAATCCCGGCTGCTCCGGCGGCCGACTACACCCAGCCGGCCGGCAGCGACTGGTCGGGCGCCTATGTCGGCGGCACGGCCAGCTGGCAGCACGGCAAGGGCAAGTGGACGAGCGGCAACACCGCGGCCGGCTTCGGCGGCGGCGTCTACGGCGGCTACAACATGCAGAACGGCCAGATCGTCTATGGCGGTGAAGCCGACCTCGGCTATTCCGGCGTCGACGCCACCTCGAACGGCGGTGCCCGGGAGTTCAAGCAGGGCGTGAACGGCTCGATCCGTGGCCGCGTCGGCTACGACATGGATCCGGTCCTCGTCTATGGTACCGCCGGTCTCGCCGCGACCAGCGCCAAGATGAAGGACGCGACCTCGTCCGACAAGAACACGCTGCTCGGCTGGACGGCCGGTGCCGGTGCCGAAACCAAGGTCACCGACAACATCACCGCCCGCGTCGAGTATCGCTACACCGACTACGGCAAGAAGGACTTCAACCTTGACAGCGGCAAGTTCTCGTCGGGCTTCGACGAGCACAGCGTCCGCGTCGGCGTCGGCGTCAAGTTCTAAGACCGCCTTCATCGGCGATCGTCAGGAGGGCAGGGAGCGATCGCTTCCTGCCCTTTTCCGTTTTCCCGCGGCACCGACGACAGGCCCAGCGTCAGTCCGCCGGTGGCGCAGCCCCGTCGACCACGGCATCGATGAACACCCGCTTTTCCTGCGTGTAGCGGTCGCCGTCATAGGGAAAGGCACGCGCGAGCGCCTGTTTCAGCTCCGCATAGGCGCGGGCCGCAACGGGATCGGCGCGCATCCTGTCGCGAAAGACCAGGCGCCGCTGATGCGTCCGGTTGCCGGGGCGGAAAAGATAGACCCGCACGCCCGGTGTCGCGCTCGCATCGAGAAATGCCCACATGCCGTCGTCGTGGCGGTTGCCGCGCGGGGCATATCCGGTCGCCACCAGCGCCTCGCCCGCGGCCGCAATGTCTTCAAGGGTGCCGACCGTCACGTCGATGTCGATGACCGGCTTCGCCGGCATGCCGGGAACGGCGGTGCTGCCGATATGGTCGATCGTGATGATGCTGCCGCCGATCAGGGATCGCAGATCGGCCGCGATGCGGGCGAAATGCGCCGGCCAGTCGGGATCGGCGGCGACGATCTCGACGCGGCTCGGCATGGGCTTCCCCTGAGGCTTCGCGGCGTCAGGCGTAGAAGGACGGATAGGCAGGGAAATGCGCCTCGAAAGCTCCGGGCCAGGCGGCAAGGCGCGGCCGTCCTTCCTGCCAGGTACCGGCGAAGCGCAGCTCGATGTAGCGCAGCATGGCGGCGAGGGCGAAATGGCCGGCATGGAGATCGGGGCCGGCCTGCGGGATGTTCGCCTCGAGATGGTCGAGCGCCCGCACGACCTTTGCCCATTGCCGGTCGATCCAGGGCTGGTGCTGCCTCTCCGGCGGTCGCGTGCGGCGCTCGTAGACGATCGAGAGCAGGCTGTCGCAAATGCCGTCGCAGAGCGCCTCCACCACGTCGATGTCCGTTGGCGTCGCGGTTTCGGTGCCGGCATAGAGCCGGCCGCCCGTCTCCCGGTCGATGAAGCGCATGATGGCGCGGCTGTCGTAGATCGCGCTGCCGTCCTCGGTGACGAGAACCGGGATCTTGCCGAGCGGATTGGCGGCGATCAGCTCCGGCGGGCTGGCGCTCGTCTCCGTCAGCACGCTTTGCGCCGCAAGCCCGCAATGGTGCGCGGCCATGCGGACCTTGTTGGAATAGGGCGAGGCGGGGGAGTAGAAGATCTTCATCACAAGGCTCTGAGGTTTCAAAGAGGGGATCAGCGGACCGGCGGAATGCCGACCGACGTCAGGCGGCAGCCGCTGCGGTCGACCTCGCGGCAGGCACGGAAATTCAGGTCCCTGTCGAGGCAGACGCGGATCTCCTCGATCAGCCTGCCCGCGCAGGTGACCGCGATCCCGTCGCGCGTGAGGCCGGGATTGGCGGCGACCATCGCGGTCTCGATGTCGGCGACCGAGGCGTCCCGCGCCTTCGCGACAGACGCGAGCGCGGGCGGCAGGGCGATCCGCTCATGCGCCCGGCGCAGGACGGTGAAATAGTCGCGCTGCGACAGGCCGGAGCAGGAGCCGTGCTTGCGCCACTGGTGGCCGATCAGCCCCATGGACGGGATGATGTCGAGAAACTGGCGGCCGAGCGCCTCCGGCACGCGGTCCGGATCGCGCGAGCGGCAGAATTCCGGATAGCCGCGCTCGTTCTGCGGCCAGAGGCCGTGCACGATGAAGCCGTTGCGGCTGCCGCGCCGGCATTGTCGCGTCTCGCCGTCCGGGTCGTTGGCGCCGCACCAGGTCGGCGACCAGGAGAGCGACAGAACGTAGAAATCGAAGCCGGAGCCGCGCGGCGCGGTGCCCGCAGGCTCGCGCCTGTCGCGCCCGGCTTCTTCGCGCGACGGGCGCGCCTCGTCGCGTGCCGCCTTGCCCGGGCGCTGCTCGACCGTGCCGGCCGGCCGGTCCGATGGCGCGCCGGTCTCCCGCGTCTCCTCGCCGCCGCAGGACGACAGCGCCAGCGCGGCGACCATCGCGGTTGCGGCCGCGCGTAGGCCTTGCCTCACCGCAGCGACTTGCAATGGGCGCCGTAGACATGCCAGGGATCGAGGCCGCTCAGGCAGAATTCGACGTTCTCGCCCATGCCGGCAAAGCCCCAGTTGCGCTCGATCAAATACCAGAGCGTGCGATGCTGGCCGTCCGAGGTCAGCGCCGTCGCCTGGCAATATTCGCGTTCGACCGGATGGGTCGCATCGCGCAGTTCGAGGCGGTTGAGGCTCATGTGGCGGATCTCTGCAATGGCGATCGGCGCCTTCAGGTAGGTGAGGGCGCGCTCGTCGAACCGCTGGGTGATATGGGTGAGAACGCCTGTGTTGGCGCAGGCGCTCGCCGTTTCGTAAGAGGCGTAGTCCGCCGCCTCGGCGCCGCCTGCAAGGCCGGCGAGGGCGAAAAGAGTGGCGATCGTCCGTTTCATGAACAACTCCCGTGCTGCATTATGGCGAGAGTGTGGTGCGGCGGCGGCGTCCGTCAAGGGGCGCTCGTCTCTCCGGCGAGCCAGAAAAGCCGCGTTGCGGCAAATCGGTCCCGGGCCAGCACCTGTTTGAGGGCGGGGAGCAGGCGTTTCATCTCGTCTTTCAGCGTGAAAGGCGGATTGACGACGATGAGGCCGGAGCCGTTGAGCCCGGTCGTCTCGCGGTCGCTCATCACGGAAAGCTCGATGCAGAGCATTTTGGGGATCTCAAGCGCCTTCAGCCTCTCGTGGAAGGCCGCGATCGGCGCGCCGCGCTTCAGCGGATACCACAGGCAGTAGGTGCCGCCCGGAAAGCGGCGCCAGCCCTTGGCGAGCCCTTCGACGAGGCGGTCATATTCCCCCTCGATCTCGAAGGGGGGATCGACGAGCACGAGGCCGCGCTTCTCCTTCGGCGGCAAATGGGCGCCGAGCGCCAGCCAGCCGTCGAGCGCCGTCACCCGCGTCTGGATATCGCCGTCGAACAGGCGGTGCAGAACGTCTTGGTCGTCCGGATGGAGTTCCATCGCCGAGAGCCGGTCCTGCCGGCGCATCAGCGCCCGGCAGAGTTTCGGCGAGCCGGGATAAAACCGCAGGGCCCCGTCGGGGTTCAAGGCGCGGATCACCGACAGGTAGGGATCGAGCAGCGCCGCGATCTCCGCCGGCATCGGCGTCGCCATCAGCCGGCCGATGCCGTCCCGCCATTCGCCGGTCTTCTGCGCTTCTTCGGAGGAAAGGTCGTAGAGGCCGGTGCCGGCATGGGTGTCGAGCACGCGGAAGGCCTTGTCCTTCTGCCGGAGATAGGTGACGAGCCGCGCCAGCACCGCATGTTTCAGCACGTCGGCGAAATTCCCTGCGTGATAGGCGTGGCGATAGTTCATTCACATCTCGCGATCGGTCCGATGAATTGTTGTCATGGGTGCGGAATGGCGCTTTTCCGCCCTTGCCGCGATGGCTTATACAAAAGCCATGAACGTTGCGACCCCCCTCCGCGCCGAATCCGCCCGCCGCCCGCGCACCGGCCATTCCGTCTGTCCGCACGACTGTCCCTCCGCCTGTGCGCTCGACGTCGAGATCGACGCGGAAGGGCGCATCGGCCGGCTGCGCGGGTCGGCCGACAACACGTACACGGCCGGCGTCATCTGCGCCAAGGTCGCGCGCTACACCGAGCGGATCTACCATCCCGACCGGCTGCTGAAGCCTCTCGTCCGCAGGGGCGGGAAGGGCGGCGGCGACTGGGCCGAGATCGGTTGGGTCGACGCGCTAGACCTGATTGCGGAAAAGTTCGTCCAGGCCGAGCAGGCGCAGGGCTCGGAAGCCGTCTGGCCCTATTTCTATGCCGGCACGATGGGGCAGGTACAGCGCGATTCGATCGACCGGCTGCGCCATGCGAAACGCTATTCCGGCTTCTTCGGCTCGATCTGCACCAACATGGCCTGGACCGGCTTCGCCATGGCGACCGGGTCGCTGCGCGGCCCCGACCCGCGCGAAATGGCGAAATCCGACTGCGTGGTGATCTGGGGCACCAATCCGGTGTCGACCCAGGTCAACGTCATGACCCATGCGGTCGCGGCGAAGAAGCAGCGCGGCGCGAAGATTGTCGTCATCGACGTCTACGACACGCCGACGATGCGCCAGGCCGATATGGGGCTGGTGCTGAAGCCCGGCACCGATGCCGCGCTCGCCTGCGCCGTCATGCACATTGCCTTCCGCGACGGTTACGCCGACCGGCCCTATCTGGCACGCCACGCCGACGATCCGGCGGGGCTGGAGGCGCATCTCCTGACCCGCGGGCCGGACTGGGCCGCCGCCATCACCGGGCTTTCCGTCGACGAGATCGAGGCCTTCGCCCGCCTCGTCGGCACGACGCCGCGCAGCTATTTCCGCCTCGGCTACGGTTTTACCCGCAGCCGCAACGGCGCCGTGTCGATGCACGCGGCCGCCTGCGTGCCGACCGTGCTCGGCGCATGGCAGCACGAGGGCGGCGGCGCCTTCCACTCGAACAACGACATCTTCCGCTTCGACAAGCGCGAACTGACGGGCACGGCGCTCGCCGATCCGTCGGTGCGCGTGCTCGACCAGTCGCAGATCGGCCGGGTGCTGACCGGCGACCGCGAGGCCTTGCGCGGGCGCGGGCCGGTGACGGCGATGCTGGTGCAGAACACCAACCCCGTCAACGTCGCGCCGGAACAGCGGCTGGTGCGGGAAGGCTTCGCCCGGGCCGACCTCTTCACCGCCGTGCACGAGCATTTCATGACCGACACGGCCAAGCTCGCCGACCTCGTGCTGCCGGCGACGATGTTCCTCGAGCATGACGACCTCTATCGCGGCGGCGGCCACCAGCACATCCTGCTCGGGCCGAAACTGGTCGAGCCGCCATCGACCGTGCGCACCAATCTCTTCGTCATCGAGGAACTGGCCAAACGCCTCGGCGTCGCCGACCGGCCGGGCTTCGGCCTTACCGAGCGCGACCATGTCGACCGCATCCTCGTCCATTACGGCATCGGCTACGAGGCGCTGAAGGAGGCCCGCTGGCTCGACGTGCAGCCGGATTTCGACACGGCGCATTTCGTCCACGGCTTCGGCCATCCGGACGGGAAATTCCGCTTCCGCGCCGACTGGACTGGAACGCCCGCGCCGAACCGCCCGCCGGCCTCGCTCGGAGCCCTCGGCCCGCATCAGGCGCTGCCGGAGTTCCCCGATCAGGTCGACCTGATCGAGGTCGCCGATGCCGAGCATCCGTTCCGGCTCGCGACCTCGCCGGCCCGCTCCTTCCTCAACTCCACCTTCGCCGAGACGCCGTCCTCGCTGAAGAAGGAGGGGCGTCCCGAGGTGATGATCCATGCCGAGGATGCGGCGGCGCTCGGGATTGCGGCGGGTGACGTCGTCCGCCTCGGCAACGGGCGCGGCAGCGTGCGGCTCCACGCCGCGATCGGCGGCGGCGCGCGGCGCGGCGTCGTCATCGCCGAGGGACTGTGGCCGAATTCCGCCCATCTCGACGGCGAGGGCATCAACGTGCTCACCGGCGCCGACGCCGTCGCGCCCTATGGCGGCGCGGCCTTCCACGACAACCGCGTCTGGCTCGCGAAAGACGGGCTCGTGGGGGACAGTCTGGCGAGGGACGGTCTGGCGAGGGACGGGGCATGAGCGACCGCGACGATATCGAGATCCTCTCGACGGAGATCCTGTCGAAGCGGTTCTACACGCTGCGCAAGATCACCCTTTCCCATACCGCGCTCGACGGCCGGCGGCTGACCCTGGTGCGCGAGATCGTCGAGCGCGACAACGCCGCCTCGATCCTGCTCTACGATCCGGCGCGCGGCCTCGTCGTCTTCGTCCGCCAGTTCCGCCTGCCGGCCTATCTCAACGGCCATGACGGCTATCTCCTCGAAACGCCGGCGGGCCTCCTCGACGGCGACGATCCCGAGGCCGGCATCCGCCGCGAGGTGATGGAGGAGACGGGTTACCGCGTGCGCGACATCCGCCCTCTGTTCTCCTCCTTCATGTCGCCGGGCGGCTTCATGGAAAAGGTGCATTTCTTCGCCGCGACCGTCGATGCCGCCGATCGCGTCGCGCCGGGCGGCGGTCTCGCATCGGAGGACGAGGACATCGAGATCGTCGAACTCACGCTGGACGCGGCGCTCTCGATGATCGGGACCGGCGGCATCGCCGATGCCAAGACGATCATGCTCCTGCAATGGGCGGCGCTGAACCGCGCGATGCTCGAATCGGGGCGCCTCGCCTGACAAAGGCAGGAACAATCGCGGGCGGGTCCCGTTTCTGGCGTGTCAACGAAAGGACACGCCCATGACCCGGATCAAGACCCGCGACCGCACCGAACTCTATGTCAAGGACTGGGGCGAGGGGCGTCCGGTGATCCTCCTGCACGGCTGGCCGCTCAGCGCCGACAGCTGGGACGACTTCGCCCATGTCGCGGCGAACGAGGGATTTCGCACCATCGCCTATGACCGCCGCGGTTTCGGGCGCTCCGACCAGCCGTGGAACGGCTACGACTACGACACGCTCGCCGATGACCTTGCCGACGTCATCGCCGCGACCGGCGCCGGTGACGCGGCGCTGATCGGCTTCTCGATGGGCGGCGGCGAGGTCGCCCGCTACATGTCCCGCCATGGCGGCGCCGGCATCGTCAAGGCCGGGCTTGTCGCCTCGGTCGTGCCCTATATGCTGAAGACAACCGACAATCCCGAGGGCACGCCCCAGTCAGTCTTCGACGGCATCGCCGACGGAATCAAGGAAGACAGGGCGCATTTCTTCGCCGGCTTCTTCAAGGATTTCTACGGTGTCGGCCTGTTCGACCGCGCCGTCAGCGGCGAGGTGATCGACTGGTCCGTCGACCAATCGATGCACGCCGGTCTGAGACCGACGCTCGCCTGCGCCGAGGCCTTCGCCACCACCGATTTCCGCGGCGACCTCGCCTCGTTCCGCGTACCGACGCTGATCATCCACGGGACGGGCGACAAGACCGTGCCGATCGACGCCTCGGCCCGCGCGGCCGCCGCCGGCATCCTCTCCGGTGCGACGCTGATCGAATATGACGGCGCACCGCACGGGCTGCAGGCGACCCACAAGGATCGGCTGGCGAGCGACCTTCTGGATTTCCTCAAATCCTGATGCAGCGTCGGACGCGCTTCGCCGAAAGCCACGTCGCTTCGGCGAAGGACGATTCGATCGGAACGGAGGGAGCGCGCGTCCCGCGATCCAGAGCATTTCCAGCCGAAGCGGGATCGCTTCGGCGTCGGACAATGCGGAAAAAACAAAAGGATAGGGCGGGTTGGCCCGCTGGGATCAGAACGATCCCCCGAACGCGTTGCGTTGAGGCATCATCCTCCCGATTGTCGTTTCGCTCCGGTCGGATGGCACGTCAGCCAAAGGAAAGCAGCGTCGCTCCGCCTTGGGTCGCGACACTGCCGCTTCCGGTGAGATAGGCCGCGAGTGCTGCGGCATAGAGCCGGTGCTCCACGGTCAGCACCCGCGCGGCGAGTGTCTCGGCGGTGTCGCCGGCCATGACCGGCACGGCGCCCTGGGCGACGATCGGACCCTCGTCCATTCCTTCCGTGACCACATGCACCGAGCAGCCGGCGATCTTCATGCCGGCGTCGATGGCGCGCCGGTGGGTGTGGAGGCCGGGGAAAAGCGGAAGCAGCGAGGGATGGATGTTGAGGATGCGACCCTCGTAGCGGCTGATGAAATGCCCGCTCAGCAGCCGCATGTAGCCGGCAAGGCAGATGAGGTCGGGCGCGAGCGTGTCGAGCGCGGCGAGGATCGCCGCCTCGTGGGCGGCCTTGTCGGCATGGTCGCGCCGGGAGAAGGTGAAGGTCGGGATGCCGAGCGCCTCCGCCTTGGCGAGGCCGCCCGCCTCCGCCTTGTCGCAGAAGACCGCGACGATCTCGGCGGGAAAGCCGTCTGCTTCCGCCGCCTTCGCCAGCGCCAGCATGTTCGAGCCGCCGCCAGAGATGAAGACGACGACGCGTTTCCTCGTGCCGTCCGCCGTCATAGGGCGAGCGTTCCCCTGTAGACGGTGCCGGCCGCGCCCTCGGCGCGGGCGACCATGCGGCCGAGTTCGAACACCGTCTCGCCTTCGCGGGTCAGAACCTCCACCACCTCCGCGGCACTTTCGGGCGCGACGACGGCGATCATGCCGACGCCGCAGTTGAAGGTGCGCAGCATCTCGGTCGGCGCGACGCCCCCGGCCTTTGCCAGCCAGGAGAAGACCGGCGGCACGGCGACGGCGTCAAGGTCGATCTCTGCGGCGAGATGCTTCGGCAGGACGCGGGGGATGTTTTCCGGAAAGCCGCCGCCGGTGATGTGGGCGAGCGCCTTGACCGCGCCGGTCTCGCGGATCGCGGCGAGCAGCGGCCTGACGTAGATCCGCGTCGGCACCAGCAGCCGCTCGGCGAGCGTGCCCTCGCCGAAGGGCGCTGGCGCGTCCCAGGCAAGGCCCGAAAGCGCAACGATCCTGCGCACCAGCGAGTAGCCGTTCGAATGGACGCCGGAGGAGGCGAGCGCCAGGATGACGTCGCCTTCCGCGATCGTGCCCTTCGGCAGCAGTTCGCCGCGCTCGGCCGCGCCGACGGCGAAACCCGCGAGGTCGTAGTCGCCGCCCGAATACATGCCCGGCATTTCCGCCGTCTCCCCGCCGATCAGCGCGCAGCCCGCCTGCCGGCAGCCCTCGGCGATTCCGCCGACGATCAGCGCGCCCTGCTCGGGATCGAGCTTGCCGGTGGCGAAATAGTCGAGGAAGAACAAGGGTTCGGCCCCTTGCACGACGAGGTCGTTGACGCACATGGCGACGAGGTCGATGCCCACGGTCTCGTGGCGGCCGGCGTCGATGGCGATCTTCAGCTTGGTGCCGACGCCGTCATTGGCCGCGACCAGCACCGGATCCTTGAAACCCGCGGCCTTGAGGTCGAACAGGCCGCCGAAGCCGCCGATCTCGCCGTCGGCGCCCGGACGCCTCGTGGAGCGCACCATCGGCTTGATCTTCTCGACGAGCAGGTTTCCGGCGTCGATGTCCACGCCCGCATCGCTGTAGGTGAGGCCGTTGCGCCCGCTCTCGCTCATGTCCGTCTCCGATAGGCTCGCCGTCGTGATCCTGCGATTGGCATGGCGGGATAGCAAGTGCAAGCCGAATGCAAGCGCTTCGTCGCAATTTTCCCCGCTTTGCCGGGCGGGGACGCGCCCCTTGACCTTTGGCGGCCGGGCGCCCTATCTCCCTGAGGAAAGTATCGCGGGCCACGGAAAGCGGGCAGGACGCCATGACACGTGAATTCGATCCGTCCGTCGTCAAGCGTCACGTGCTTTTCTGGTGCGCCCTGCTGATCGGCTTCGTCCTGTTTCTGCTGGTGTTCAGCTCGATCCTGCTGCCGTTCATCGCCGGCATGGCGCTTGCCTATTTCCTCGATCCGGTCGCCGACTGGCTGGAGCGGCGCGGCCTGTCGCGGCTGATGGCGACCTGCCTGATCCTGGTCGCCTTCCTCATCCTCTTCGTCCTGTCGCTGATGATCGTCATTCCGCTGGTGATCAGCCAGGCCTCGGATTTCTTCCAGAAGCTTCCCGACTACGTGGCGAAGCTCCAGGAGCTTCTGACGAGCTTCGACGCCGAGGTCGTGCCGGACTGGATCTCCTCGCAGATGGACACGATCAAGCAGAACTCCGCCCGCATTCTGGGGCAGGGGGCCGGACTGCTCGGCACGCTGTTCCAGCAGCTCTGGAATTCGGGCCTCGCGCTCCTCGACATCATCTCGATCTTCATCGTCACCCCGGTCGTCGCCTTCTACCTGCTGCTCGACTGGGACCGGATGGTCGCCACCGTCGACGGCTGGATCCCGCGCAACCATCTCGGCACGGTGCGCCGGATCGCGGCCGAGATGGACACGACGATCGCCGGCTTCGTGCGCGGCCAGGGATCACTCTGCATCATCCTCGGCCTCTATTACGGCATAGGCCTCTCCTTCGCCGGCCTGAACTTCGGCCTGGTGATCGGGCTCTTCGCCGGCATGATCAGCTTCATCCCCTATGTCGGCTCGCTGGTCGGCCTCGTCCTCGCCTTCGGCGTGGCGCTGGTGCAGTTCTGGCCCGACTACATCTCGATCGGGATCGTGCTCACGATCTTCTTCTCGGGCCAGTTCCTGGAGGGCAACATCCTGCAGCCGAAGCTCGTCGGCAAGAGCGTCGGCCTGCACCCGGTCTGGCTGATGTTCGCGCTTCTCGCCTTCGGCGCACTCTTCGGCTTCGTGGGCCTCCTGGTCGCGGTGCCGGCGGCAGCGGCCATCGGCGTGCTCGTGCGCTTCGGCATCAGGCGCTACCTCGAAAGCGACCTCTACCACGGCAGCGACACGCGCACGCTGATCAATCTCGACGGCACCCCGTCCAGGGTCATCCCGCATGACGATCAGGCCTGAACAGATCCCGCTCGACCTGCCGCACGACCCGGCCCGCGGCCGCGACGATCTCCTCGTCTTCGACCGGATGCGGGACGCGCTGGCGCTGGTCGACGCCTGGCCGCGCTGGCGCTCGCCGGTGATCATGCTCGTCGGGCCGCCGGGCTCGGGCAAGTCGCATCTCGCCGCGATCTGGCGGGAGCGCAGCCGCGCGCGCGCGCTCACGCCGTCCGACGCGGACACGGCCGCTGGGCGCGCGGCGGAAGGGCCGGTTCTCGTCGAGGATGCGGAGCGCGCCGGCTTTTCCGACGACATGCTGTTCCACCTGATCAACAGCGTGCGCGAGAACGCGACCTCCATGCTGATGACCGCGCGCCGCCTGCCGGCCGCCTGGGACGTGCGCCTGCCGGATCTCGCCTCGCGGCTGAAGGCCGTCACGGTCGCCGAGATCGGCCCGCCGGACGAGGAGACGCTCGCCGGCGTCATGGTCAAGCTCTTCGCCGACCGGCAGCTCGTCGTCGATCCGCGCGTGCTGTCCTATCTGACGGCGCGGATGGAGCGCTCCTTCGAGGCGGCAAACAGCCTCGTCGAGCGGCTCGACCGGCTGGCGCTCGCCCGCGGCACGCCCGTCTCGCGCGCGCTTGCCGCCGAAGTGCTGGGCGCCGGAGGCGAAAGCGATTGACTGTCAACGTCCTGTCATAAAAGTGTAATAGTCGCAGGTCGATTTCGAACGACGAATGGCGGGAGCGATATGGATACGGGGACGCCGGCGGCCGAGCCGACCGAGGTGAAGATCGAGGAGACGGACATCCTGGCGAGCCCGGCGCGGTTCATCAATCGGGAGTTCTCCTGGCTCCAGTTCAACCGCCGCGTGCTCGAGGAGGCGCTGAACCCCACCCATCCGCTGCTGGAGCGCGTGCGGTTCCTGTCGATCTCGGCGACGAACCTCGACGAGTTCTTCATGGTGCGCGTCGCCGGCCTCGAGGCGCAGGTCCGCCAGAACATCGGCATCCGCAGCCCGGACGGCAAGACGCCGGCCGAGCAGCTCGGTGATATCCTGAAGGAGATCGACACGCTGCAGATGGAGCAGCAGGCGGCCCTCGCCGTGCTCCAGCAGTATCTCGCCAAGGAGGACATCCTGATCGTCCGGCCGTCGACGCTCTCGGCCAAGGACAAGAGCTGGCTCGCCACCGAATTCGACCAGTCGATCTTCCCGGTGCTGACGCCGCTGTCGATCGATCCGGCCCATCCGTTTCCCTTCATTCCCAATCTCGGCTTCTCGATGGGATTGCAGCTCGCAAGCAAGCTCGGCAAGGAGCCGATGACCGGGCTCCTTCGCCTGCCGGTCGCGCTGCCGCGTTTCGTCCGGCTGCCGGACCAGCGCACGACGATCCGCTACATCACGCTGGAGGACGTCGTCAGCCTGTTCATCGACCGGCTCTTTCCCGGCTACCGGGTGCAGGGCTCCGGCACGTTCCGCATCATCCGCGACAGCGACATCGAGCTCGAGGAGGAGGCGGAAGACCTCGTCCGCTATTTCGAGACGGCCTTGAAACGGCGCCGGCGCGGCTCGGTGATCCGCATCGAGACCGATTCGGAAATGCCGGCGTCGCTGCGCCAGTTCGTCGTCGAGGAGCTGAACGTGCAGGAGAACCGCGTCGCGGTGCTGCCGGGATTCCTCGCGCTGAACACGCTTTCCGAGATCGTCAAGGCGCCGCGCGACGACCTGCGCTTCGAGCCCTACAATGCCCGCTTCCCCGAGCGGGTGCGCGAGCATGCCGGCGACTGTTTCGCCGCGATCCGCGAGAAGGACATGGTGGTGCACCATCCTTACGAATCCTTCGACGTCGTCGTCCAGTTCCTGCTGCAGGCGGCGCGCGACCCGGACGTGCTGGCGATCAAGCAGACGCTCTACCGCACCTCGAACGACAGCCCGATCGTGCGCGCGCTGATCGACGCGGCTGAATCGGGCAAGTCGGTGACGGCGCTGGTCGAGCTCAAGGCGCGCTTCGACGAGGAGGCGAACATCCGCTGGGCGCGCGACCTCGAACGGGCCGGCGTGCAGGTCGTCTTCGGCTTCATCGAGCTGAAGACCCATGCCAAGATGTCGCTGGTCGTGCGCCGCGAGGACGGCAGGCTGCGCTCCTACTGCCATCTCGGCACCGGCAACTACCATCCGGTGACGGCGAAGGTCTATACCGACCTCTCCTTCTTCACCTGCAACCGCGACATCGCCCACGACATGGCGAACATCTTCAACTTCATCACCGGTTACGGCGAGCCGGAATCGGGGATGAAGCTCGCCGTCTCGCCGCACACGCTGCGCCCGCGCATCCTGCGCCATATCGAGGAGGAGACCGCCTTCGCCCAGCAGGGCAAGCCCGGCGCGATCTGGATGAAGATGAACGCGCTGGTCGATCCCGACATCATCGACGCGCTCTACCGCGCCAGCCGCGCCGGCGTCGAGGTCGACCTCGTCGTGCGCGGCATCTGCTGCCTGAGGCCCCAGGTGCCGGGCCTGTCGGAGAACATCCGGGTGAAGTCGATCGTCGGCCGCTTCCTCGAACATTCCCGGATTTTCTGCTTCGGCAACGGCCACGGGCTTCCCTCCGACAAGGCGCTCGTCTATATCGGCTCGGCGGACATGATGCCGCGCAACCTGGACCGGCGGGTCGA
Organism: Ensifer soli; assembly: GCF_041928815.1. Lineage (NCBI taxonomy): Bacteria > Pseudomonadati > Pseudomonadota > Alphaproteobacteria > Hyphomicrobiales > Rhizobiaceae > Ensifer > Ensifer soli. The sequence continues at coordinate 326,089 of NZ_JBHFEI010000004.1, forward strand.
GACGCTCGTGCCGCTGACCAACAAGACCGTGCACGAACAGGTTCTGTCGCAGATCATGCTGGGCAATCTTATCGACAACCAGCAGAGCTACGAGATCCTCGCCGACGGAACGTCACGGCGCCTGAGCGTGCCGCAGGATGCGGAGCCGTTCAACGCGCAGCATTATTTCATGACCAATCCGAGCCTTTCGGGGCGCGGCGAGGCGCTGAAATACAGCACGCCCAAAGTGATCGCCGGCTGGAAGCGCCGGCGCAAGAGCTGAAAACTGGAACGTCATGGTCGAGTCTGAAGCCCAGGGCCGCCTTCCTGGCATTGCCCCCGTCTCCGTCGTGGACATCGGTTCGAACTCGGTCCGGCTGGTCATCTACGAGGGGCTGAACCGCACGCCGGCGATGCTCTTCAACGAGAAGGTCATGTGCGGGCTCGGCAAGGGCATCGACGCGACCGGGCGCATGGACGAGGACAGCGTCGAGCGCGCCCTGAAGGCGCTCCGCCGCTTCCGCGCGCTCTCCTCCCAGGCGCGTGCCTCGCGCGTCTTCGTGCTGGCGACCGCGGCGGCCCGCGACGCCTCGAACGGCCCGTCCTTCATTCGCGAGGCCGAACGCATCCTCGGCCATCCCGTGCGCGTTCTCTCCGGCGAGGAGGAGGCCTATTTCTCCGCGATGGGCATCGTCAGCGGCTATCACGATCCCGACGGCGTCACCGGCGATCTCGGCGGCGGATCGCTCGAACTGGTCGACGTCTCCGGCAGCCGCATCGGCACCGGCATCACCCTGCCGCTCGGCGGCATCCGATTGACCGAACATTGCGGCGGCTCCGTCGCCAAGGCGCGCAGCTATGTGCGGCGCTACCTGAAGGAGTCCGACATCCTGAAGGGCGGCGAGGGGCGCACCTTCTACGCCGTCGGCGGCACCTGGCGCGCGATCGCCAAGCTGCATATGGAGCTGACCGCCTATCCGCTGCACATGATGCAGGGCTACGAGGTCGGCTTCGACGAGGCGATGGCGTTCCTGCCCGAGGTGGTCGAGCCGAAGGACCCGAAGGCGCCGGCCTATGCGACCATCTCGAAAAGCCGGCGCAGCCTGCTGCCCTTCGGTGCCGTGCTTCTGCAGGAAGTGATCGCGGCGATGAGGCCGGCCCGCATTTCCTTCTCCGCCCTCGGCGTGCGCGAGGGCTATCTCTATTCGCTGCTGTCGGAGGAAGATCGCGCCCGCGATCCGCTGATCGCGGCTGCGGAAGAACTGGCGATCCTCAGGGCCCGCTCGCCCGAGCATGCGCGGGAGCTTGCCGAATGGAGCGGCCGGATGATCGGCCGGTTCGGCGTGGAAGAAACCGAGGAGGAGGCGCGCTACCGCCGCGCCGCCTGCCTGCTCGCCGACATCAGCTGGCGCGCCCACCCCGACTATCGCGGCCTGCAGGCGCTGAACATCATCGCCCACAGCACCTTTTCCGGCATTACCCATGCCGGCCGCGCCTATATCGCGCTCGCCAATTATTATCGCTACGAGGGGCTGAACGACAGCGGCGACACCAGCGTGCTCGCCGCGATCGCCACGCCGCGGCTGATCGAGCGCGCCAAGCTGCTCGGCGGGCTCTTGCGCATCGCCTATCTGTTTTCGGCCTCGATGCCCGGCATCGTGCCGGGGCTGTCGATCCGGCCGGCGCTTTCGTCCGACCTCGATCTCGAGGTGGTCGTCCCGCCCGGGGGCGAAGGATTTGCCGGCGAGCGGATCGACGGGCGCCTGCAGCAGCTCGCGCGGCTGACGGGCAAGCGCATGGGCTTCGTCTTCGAGTAGGCACGCCTCCCGCCCTCCGGGCACGGCATCCCGCCGTCACTTGCGGGGCGAAAAGGTTGCTTCCTAGCTTGCGCGATGCGCGTTTTACGCTAGCGTGGACCTCCGGCGCGGCGCGTCAAGGGAATCGGAGGGCAGCATGGCCAAGATCGTCTGGAGCAGCAGAAACGGTGTCGACATGGACCATATCGGTCTCGGCGCCCTGGTGGAGGCGCCGGATTTCTCGGTCTCGTCCACCTCGATCAAGCTGAGCTTCTCGTCGAAGAACTACGCGCAGTTCACCGGCAGCGGCATCAAGGTGAAGACCCAGGGCGGATCGCTGGTCGACGTGACCGCCGGCACGATGACCGGCCTCAAGGTCGTCGCCAACGGCGTCACCGGCCTGGAGATTTCCGGCATCCGCGTTTCCGCGGCCGCGATCGCCGACACGATCTTCGACGACGACGACGATGATTTCCTCGACCTCATCACCGCCGGCAACGACACGATCACCGGCACCCGCAGCGCCGACGTGCTGATCGGCGGGCGCGGCAACGACACGCTGAAGGGCGAGGGCGGCAATGACGAGCTGATCGGCGGCGCGGGCGCCGACAAGCTCTATGGCGGCGCCGGCGCCGACACCTTCGTCTTCGAATCGACACGCGATTCGACGCTTGCCGCGCGGGGGCAGGACACGATCTACGGTTTCAGCCGCGTGCAGCGCGACCAGATCGACCTCTCCGAGATCGACGCCAACATCCGGCTTTCCGGCGACCAGTCCTTCGCCTTCATCGGCCAGAAGGCGTTTTCAGGAGCGGCGGGCGAGTTGCGCTTCGAGAAGACCGCCTCCGGCACTTTTGTCTATGGCGACACGAACGGCGACAAGCGGGCCGACATCGCCATCCACCTCGACAAGGCGATCACGCTCGCCGCGAAGGATTTCATCCTGTTCGATTTCTGAGGCGAGCCCCGGATCGGGTCGGACGGCGGCGGCGACGCCTCGTCGCTCCGGCGTCGGCCGACGCCGGAGAAAGTCCGACGCGTGTCGCGATCGTTCCGATAGGCTCTTGCGCTTCGGGATTTTGTCTTGTCGCAAAGACCGTGCGCGCCTTTGCGAGGCGTATTTTAAAGTTCGTCAGGGATCGGTGGAATCCGGTCGTCCCGAAAGGAAAAACGACAACAAAAGAGCCCAGAGCCTGCCTGGTTCGGAATGAACCCCAGAGACTCTGCTTTCTGTTCCAACGCAGTGTCCGACGCCGAAGCGACCCCGCTTCGGCTGGACATGCTCTAAAGTTCCACCGTCTCGATGCGGCGGTCGATGAAGCGCAGCGCGACGCCGCCGCCGATCAGCTTGAGCGCGACATCGCCGAAGATGTCCCGGCGCCAGCCCCTGAGCGCGGCGACGTCCGCCTTCTCGCCCTCGGCGGCGATGCGCTCCAGATCCTCGGAATTGGCGATGATCTTCGGCGCGACGCCCTGCTTCTCGGCGATGAGCTTCAGCAGCACCTTCAGCATCTCGATCGCGGCCGGCGCCCCTTCCGGAGCGCCGTTCTGGCGCGGGACCTTGGGCAGATCCGATTTCGGCACGGCGAGCGCCGCATTGACTGTCTCGACGATGGCGCTGCCGCTCGAGGACCGCTCCCAGCCCTTCGGGATCGTCCGCAGCCTTGCGAGCGCCTCGGCGTCGCGCGGCTGCTGCTGGGCGATCTCGTAGATGGCGTCGTCCTTGAGGATGCGCCCGCGCGGCACGTTGCGGGCGCGCGCCTCGCGCTCGCGCCAGGCGGCGATCTTCTGCAGCACCGCGAGTTCCTGCGGCTTGCGCACACGCATCTTCAGCCGCTGCCAGGCCTCGTCGGGATGCAGGTCGTAGGTCTCGCGCGATTCCAGCACGTCCATCTCGTCCTTCAGCCAGTGCGAGCGGTTCTCCCGCTCCAGCTCGGCCTTCAGGTGGATGTAGACGTCGCGCAGATGGGTGACGTCGGCGAGCGCGTAGTCGAGCTGCTTCTCCGAGAGCGGACGCCGGCTCCAGTCGGTGAAGCGCGACGACTTGTCGATGTGGACGTTCTTGATCCGGCTGACGAGCTGGTCGTAGGAAACGCTGTCGCCGAAGCCGCAGACCATCGCCGCGACCTGGGTGTCGAAGATCGGATGGGGCACGAGATCGCCGAGGTGGAAGATGATCTCGATGTCCTGCCGCGCCGCATGGAACACCTTGACGACGTGCGGATCTGCCATCAGCGCGAAGAAGGGCTGAAGGTCGATCCCCGGCTTCAGCGGATCGACGATCACCGCCTCGTCCGGGCTCGCCATCTGGATCAGGCACAGCTCCGGCCAGAACGTCGTCTCCCGGAGGAATTCCGTGTCGATCGTCACGAACGGGGCACGGGCGAGCCTGTCGCAGGCGGCTTGAAGATCGGCAGTCGTTTCAATCATGGAACAGAAGTCACTGTGGCGGAAACAGGGCGAAAGAGAGGTCCGGTTTAGCCGCTCGCAACCCGTGCGACAATCGCTATATCCTGCTACCCGCCCGAATCGCCATGCAGCAGGCGGTGTATCAACCGTTTTTGTCGTCGTTCGGCCGCGCCGCCAGCCGGTTGAAGAAGAAGGACGTCCTCAAAAGGTGGCGGAAACGCATGCGCCGGGCTTCCCGCGGAACCGAGCCGCGCGCCGTCATCCGCCGCAGCGTGTAGAGGATGAAGAGGAACAGCACGGCCGAGGTGTAGACGAAGAGCGCCTGGGGCCCGAAACCGTCGAGCAGGACGGAGGCGAAGAGCGGGCCGATGACCGAGCCGAGCGACCAGAAGAACAGCATGCCGGCGGAGACCAACGCGTGCTGCCCCTCGGCCGCATGGTCGTTGGCATGGGCCGAGCACAGCGAATAGAGCGGCATGGCGAAGGCGCCGAAGACGAAGATGCCGACATAGTTGGAAAACGCCGCGTCGCCGGCGAAGAAGGCGAGGAACAGGCCCGCGGCAAGCGAGCCAATGGTGGCGACGAGGATGACGAGGCGCCGGTCGAGCCGGTCCGAATAGACGCCGAGCGGATATTGCAGCACGACGCCGCCGACGATGCCGAGGCTCATGAAGGTGGCGATCGAGGTGACGGACAGGCCGATGCCGTCGGCGTAGATCGGCCCGAGCGCGCGGAAGGTCGAGTTGGTGAGGCCGACGACGATGCAGCCGACGGTCGCCAGCGGCGAGATGTTCCACAGGGCCCTGACATCGAAGCGGATGGCGTCCGGCGCGCCGGGGCTCGTCCGGTCGGCAAGCGAGATCGGCACCAGCGACAGGGCGAGCGCCATGGCGACGATGGCAAAGAGCTGGAAACCGTCGATGCCGACCGCCGGGATCAGGTATTGCGCCGCCGTTACCGAGCCGAGATCGACGACGCGGTAGATCGACAGGGTGCGTGCCCGGTTGGCGTTGGTGACGCGGGCGTTGAGCCAGCTTTCGACGGTGGCGAAGAGCGAGGCGAAGCAGATGCCGGCAACGAGCCGCATCGCGAACCAGAATGCCGGGTCGATGAGAAGCACCATGGCGATCGCGGATGCCGAAGCGATCGCCGCCATGGCGGAGAAGGTGCGGATATGGCCGATCGCCCGCAGCACCCGCGTGACATAGATGCAGCCGATGGCGAACCCGATGTTGTAGCCGGTGCCGACCAGTCCGATCAGCGAGGGCGAGAAGCCTTCGTCAAGCGCGCGCAGCGAGATGTAGGTGCCCTGCAGCCCGTTGCCGCCGATCAGGATGCCGGCGGTGACGAGCAGCGGAACGAGGGGGCGGATCTGGGACTGGGACATGGCGGCATGAGAGGGACGGCTTCCGCGCGACCGGCAGCGGGATGGCCTTCCGACTTCTAGCCAGAGCCGGGCCGCACAGACAGTCAAGAATTGGCCGGGCGCGTCACAAACCGTGTAACGGCGCGGCCTCGTGCGTCGAGGGGCTTCCCGCCGCGGGCGGGGCATGGCCCGTGACCGGCGCGACGACCACGCGGTTGCGGCCGCTCGACTTCGCCATCAGCAGCGCCCCGTCCGCGCGCGCGAGAAGGCCTGTCGCCGGCTCCGAGGCCAGGCCTTCGGCGGCGCCGATCGAGACGGTCACCGGCCCGAGCGTCTGCCCGTTATGGGAGAGCGGGACGTCGCCGATCGCCCTGCGGATCGTCTCGCCGCATTCGACCGCGAGGCGGGCATCGTCGCCGTGGAGAAGGACGGCGAATTCCTCGCCGCCGAACCGGTAGGCCCGCCCGGCCGCGCCGAGACTGTCCTCGATCCGGCGCGCGACATGCTGCATGACGCGGTCCCCGGCCTCGTGGCCGAATTCGTCGTTGAAGCGCTTGAAGCGATCGATGTCGATCATCAGGCAGGCAAGCGCGTCGCCGCCGCCATGGCCGAGCCGGCGCAGCGCCTCCTCGAGCGCCCGCCGGTTCAGAAGGCCCGTCAGCGGATCGTGGGAGGCGAGCGCGCTCAAACGGTCGCGCATCTGCAGGTTGGCGAGCGCCAGGCCGATGTTCTCGGCGATGATCTCCAGATAGAGCCGCGCCGTTTCGGCGGCCGAGGCATGGCTCGCGCGTTCCTCGAAATAGAGCAGGCCGATCATCTCGCCCTGGGCCGTCAGCGGCACGCAGAGGCCCGGCATGTCGCCCTCGGTGAGGTGCTGGCAGCTGACATCGCTCGAATCGCGGTTGCTGACATGGGGCCGGCCGCGCCGCAGGCCCCAGCAGCAGTCGGCGGCGAAGGCCGACAGCGAATGGCGCGGCGTCGACCAGAGGCCGAGCGTCACCAGTTCGGCCCGCGCGTCGTCGAGCACGTAGAGCCGGCCGGCGAGCCCGGGGAAGATCTGCGGCACGAAGCGGGCGACGACCTCGGCGAGCTCGACCCGGCTCTGGCAGGCCTGCATCCGGTGCAGCATCTGCAGGATCATGTCCTTCATCTGCTGGTCGAGCCGCCGCTCCGCGTCGAGCCGCTCGCGTTCCAGCCCGTTCAGCCGGAAGACGTTGATCGCCTCGCTCATCTCGCCGATCTCGTCCTGGCGGCGATCGACGGGCATTTCGATGGCGTAGTCCTGCTTTGCCATGCGGTTGACGATGCTGGTCATCTCGACGAGCGGCCGCGCGATGCGGCGCTTGACGATAAAATAGAGCACGCCGAGAAACACCGCCGCCGTCAGCGCCAGCATGATCTTGGCCAGCGTCCCGTAAAGGTCGGCGCGCAGCTTGGCCTGGCCGAGCGCGCCATCCGCCCGGGCGGTGACGAGGGTGCGGAACTGGGCCGCCTTCTCGAGGAGATCCGACTGCAGCCGCTCGTGTTCCGGGCCGAAAAGCGTCCGCCGTGCCCCCTCGACGTCTCCTGCGGCATAGGCGTCGATCGCGGCGCGTTCCAGCGCGTCGAGCGCTAGGGAATCGATGCCGATGCGTTCGAGGATCGCCACCTCCGCCGCCGGCAGGTCATGCGCCTTCATCGCCTCGATCCGCGCTTCCCGGGTCTGCTGCTCGTTCTCGCGCCCGTGGAAGGCGTCGAGATGCCGCGCCTCGCCGCGCATGACGTAGAGCCGCGCCTCGTCGCTGCGCTCCTCCATGCCGAGCGCGAGATCTTCGGCGAGTTCCTCCAGCACGAGCCGCTTCTCGACGGCGACGCGTTCGCCCTCCGCGCCTTCGACCGACAGAAGGAAGGCGCCGCCCGAGATGAGGGTAAGGGCGACGGTGATGCCGTAGGCCCAGTTGGTGATGGCGCTGATCTTCATGGCCGCAGTCTATACAGAAGAATTGAACGGGATTTAAACGTCTCCGGGCGCAGAAATCGTGTTTATCGGACGATTTCTGCGCCAATCCGGGACCCCGGCCGGATTCGGGATTGCCGGCGGCAGCGTGCGTCTGCGTGCCGGCGGGACGGCGCGCGGCACAGGTGCCCTTCGTCGTCCCTTGACAAACGGAGGCGGCCATGCGCTTGTCCGGCCCGATTTTGATGGGTCGCTGCGCGTGTCTTCGCGCCGGCTGGCCGTGCCGTTTCCGGGATTTGACCACGATGCATCGTTACCGCAGCCACACCTGTGCCGCCCTCCGCAAGTCGGATGTCGGCTCCACCGTCCGCCTGTCGGGCTGGGTCCATCGCGTTCGCGACCATGGCGGCGTTCTCTTCATCGACCTGCGTGACCATTACGGCATGACGCAGGTGGTTGCCGATCCCGACAGCCCCGCCTTCGCGCTGGCCGAGAAGGTGCGCAGCGAATGGGTGGTGCGCATCGACGGCGTGGTCAAGGCGCGCACGGAGGAGACGGTCAACAGGGGCATGCCGACCGGCGAGATCGAGCTCTATGCGCGCGAGATCGAGGTGCTTTCGGTGGCGAAGGAACTGCCGCTGCCGGTCTTCGGCGAGCCGGATTACCCGGAAGACGTGCGGCTGAAATACCGCTTCCTTGACCTGCGCCGCGAGACCCTGCACAAGAACATCGTCCGGCGCACGCAGATCGTGTCCTCGATCCGCCGCGGCATGGGCGATGCCGGCTTTGCCGAATACACGACGCCGATCCTGACCGCTTCCTCGCCGGAGGGCGCGCGCGACTTCCTTGTGCCGAGCCGCATCCATGAGGGCAAGTTCTTCGCCCTGCCGCAGGCGCCGCAGCAGTACAAGCAACTCCTGATGGTCGCCGGCTTCGACCGCTATTTCCAGATCGCGCCCTGTTTCCGCGACGAGGACCCGCGCGCCGACCGCCTGCCGGGCGAATTCTACCAGCTCGACCTCGAAATGAGCTTCGTCACCCAGGAAGACGTCTGGGAGACGGTCGAGCCGGTGATGACGCGGGTGTTCGAGGAGTTCGCCGAGGGCAAGCCGGTCACCAACAACTGGCCGCGCATTCCCTATGACGTGTCGATCCGCAAATACGGCTCCGACAAGCCGGACCTGCGCAACCCGATCGAGATGCAGGCCGTGACCGAGCATTTCGCGGGCTCCGGCTTCAAGGTCTTCGCCAACATGATCGCGTCGAACCCGAAGGTCGAGGTCTGGGCCATTCCGGCGAAGACCGGCGGCAGCCGCGCCTTCTGCGACCGGATGAACGCCTGGGCGCAGTCGACCGGCCAGCCCGGCCTCGGCTACATCTTCTGGCGCAGCGAGAACGGAACGATGGAAGGGGCCGGCCCGCTTGCGAAGAACGTCGGGCCCGAGCGTACCGAGGCGATCCGCACCCAGATGGGCCTTTCCGACGGCGACGCCTGCTTCTTCGTCGCCGGCGACCCGGCGAAGTTCTACAAGTTCGCGGGCGAAGCACGCACGCGCGCCGGCGAGGAACTCAACCTCGTCGACCGCGACCGTTTCGACTTCTGCTGGATCGTCGATTTCCCCTTCTACGAGTGGAACGAGGACGAGAAGAAGCTCGACTTTGCCCACAACCCCTTCTCGATGCCGCAGGGCGGCATCGCGGCGCTCGACGGCGAGGATCCGCTGGCGATCAAGGCCTTCCAGTATGACGCCGTCTGCAACGGCTTCGAGATCGCCTCCGGCTCGATCCGCAACCAGTCGCCCGAGCTGATGGTCAAGGCCTTCGAGAAGGTCGGCCTGTCGCAGACGGACGTGGAGGAGCGTTTCGGCGGCCTTTACCGTGCCTTCCAGTACGGCGCCCCCCCGCATGGCGGCTGCGCCTTCGGCATCGACCGTGTCGTGATGCTGCTGGTCGGGGCGAAGAACCTGCGCGAGATCTCGCTCTTCCCCATGAACCAGCAGGCGCAGGATCTGCTGATGGGCGCGCCGAGCCCGGCAACGCCCGCGCAGCTGCGCGAGCTGGCGCTGAGGGTCGTGCCGACGAAGAAGGACTGAGGGAGCCGGGGGGAACCATTCCGGCGTCCGCGGTGTTCTGAACGTGCTCAAACACCTTCAGGAGACACAGATGCGCATGCTTCCCCTTGCAGCCAGGATTGCCGGCCCCGCCCTTGCCGCCTCTCTCCTGTCGGGCCTTCTTCTGACCGGCACCGCCCGGGCCCAGGACGTGGAGGTCATCGTCACCGATCCCGTGATCGAGAGCCCCGCGGTGGCGACCGATCCGTCGGTGACGGCCTCGACGGTGGTGACCGTGCCGGGCGAGGTCCGCACCTATGTTCTCGAGCAGGATGTGCCGTCGATCGCCTATGACGGCGACGTGCTGATCGGAGAGGTGCTGCCGCAGTCGGTCGAGACCCATGTGATCGACGGAAACGGCAGCTACGCCTATACGGTCGTCAACGAACGCCACGTCGTCGTCGACCCGCAGACGCGCCAGGTGATCGAGATCATCGAGTAAGGCCTTTGCGTATGGCGGGCGCGATCTTTCGCGTTCCGCTTCCCGATAGGGAGACAAAGCGGACGTCATCATCCGCGAGACGCTTTCGTCTCCCGTACTTCCTTCCCTATGCCTCCAATCCCGACAAGCGGTTTCGGAGGCATTTTCATTTTTCGAGATGATCGATCCTTGCCCGCCGCGTCGCTGTCGCCGGAGCGGGATTGCAGGGCGGTCGCAAACAGGCTATCGCTGGGGCATCGCAAGGACTCGGGTGAAACTCCCGGGTGGCTCTTCTGGCCGCCGATCCGCCAGACAACGCAAAGCATCCCCATTTCCCCGCCGGCGCCCCGCCGGTCGATGCGATCAATTTGCGAAAACGATCCCATGAATAGATTTCAATCCTACCGCCGCGCGTGGTTTTCCAACATCCGTGGAGACGTGCTCTCCGGCATCGTCGTCGCCCTTGCCCTCATTCCCGAGGCGATCGGTTTCTCCGTCATCGCCGGCGTCGATCCCAAGCTCGGCCTCTACGCCTCCTTCGCGATCGCCTGCGTCTCCGCCTTCACCGGCGGAAGGCCCGGCATGATTTCCGCCGCGACCGCCGCGACCGCCGTGCTGATGGTCACGCTGGTACGCGACCACGGCATCCAGTATCTCTTCGCCGCAACGATCCTGATGGGCATCCTGCAGATCCTTGCCGGCGTCCTCCGACTTGGCCGGGTGATGCGCTTCGTGTCGCGCTCCGTCATCACCGGCTTCGTCAACGCGCTGGCGATCCTGATCTTCATGGCGCAGTTGCCGGAACTGATCGGCGTTCCGGCCATCACCTACCCGATGATCGCCGCCGGGCTCGCGATCATCTATCTCTTTCCCTACGTCACGAAGGCCATTCCCTCGCCGCTGGTGGCGATCCTCGTCCTGACGGGCGTCTCCCTCTGGTTCGGCTTCGACCTGCGCACCGTCGGCGATCTCGGCGAACTGCCCTCGACCCTGCCGGTGCTCGCCTTGCCGGACGTGCCGCTGACATTCGAGACGCTTACGATCATCTTCCCCTATTCCGTGGCGCTCGCTGCCGTCGGCCTGCTCGAATCGCTGCTGACGGCGCAGATCGTCGACGACATGACCGACACCGGCAGCGACAAGAACCAGGAATGCGTCGGCCAGGGCACGAGCAACATCGCTTCGGCCCTGATCGGCGGCATGGGCGGCTGCGCCATGATCGGCCAGTCGGTGATCAACGTCTCGTCGGGCGGCCGGGGACGGCTTTCCACCTTCGTCGCCGGCGCCTTCCTCCTGTTCCTGATCCTCGTGCTGGACGATCTGGTGCGCATCATCCCGATGGCGGCGCTGGTCGCGGTGATGATCATGGTGTCGATCGGCACCTTCTCCTGGCGCTCGATCCTCGATCTCGGCCGCAATCCGCTGCCCTCGTCGGTCGTCATGCTGGCAACCGTCGCCACCGTCGTCCTTACCCATGATCTCGCCAAGGGCGTGCTCGTCGGCGTGCTGCTCTCCGGTGTCTTCTTCGCCGGCAAGGTGGCGAAACTCTTCCGGGTCCGGTCCGAACCGGCAAGCGGGGCGGGGCATCGCCGCTATCTCGTCGAGGGACAGGTCTTCTTCGCCTCGACCGAAGCCTTCATCGCCGCCTTCGATTTCGCCGAGCCGGTCAAGCATGTGACCATCGACGTCTCCGACGCCCATCTCTGGGATATTTCCGCCGTCGGCGCGCTCGACAAGGTGGTGCTGAAATATCGCCGGGCCGGCGTGGAGGTCGATGTCGTCGGCCTGAACGCGGCAAGCGCCCACATGCTCGACCGCTTCGCCGTCCACGACAAGCCCGGGGCCGGTGCGGCTGCGGTGGGACACTGAGCGCCGGCATATTGCCCGCAAACCACCATCGGAACAGCCGCATTCCGGACGGAAACGGCCGCAATCGCGACGGACTGTCGCGGTCGCACCGGTTCGATTCGCCGGTTCATCCTGTGGAGGCTGTCCATGACCGACGCGCAATCGACGCAAGCAGACGAGGACGCGGGGCCGGCCGAGGCGCCGGCGCCGCACAAGGGCGGGGACGACGGCGCGGGCGTTCGCGGCCTCCTTGCCTCGCCCGGCGCCAGGTTCATCATGATCGGCTTCCTCTCGCTGGTGCTGCTCATCCCGTCGCTCCTTGTCTGGGGGCTGGTGGAGGAGCGCGGCGAGCGCGCACGCGAGGTGTCGGGACGCATCGCCGAGGGATGGGGCGGCGCGCAGGTGATCAACGGCCCCTACCTCGCCGTTCCTTTCCTCGTCACGCGCGACATCGTCTCCGACGGCCGCGTCGTGTCGCAGAGGACCGCGACCGAATGGACGCTGATGATGCCGGAGCGGCTCGACGTCGACGCGGACCTCTCGACGGAGGAGCGACGGCTGTCGATCTACAGCCTGCCGGTCTATCACGCCCGCATCGCGCTTTCCGGGCGCTTCGCCGCGCCGCGCGCCGAGGATCTCGCCCGGATCGAGGGGCGCCCTGACTTTTCGCGCGCCCTTCTCGTCGTCGGCATCGCCGATATCGCCGGGATCCGCTCGGATGCCGCCCTCACGCTCGATGGCCGCGCGCCCGTGCCCTTCGAGCCGGGGATGGGCCCGGTGACGGCCGCGATGCCCGCGGACGGCGACCCCTCTGCCGCGCCGCCGCGGCCCGGCTCCGGCGTGCATGTCCGCCTGCCGCAGGGACTGCTCGACCAGGGGTTCGCCTTCCGGGCGGACCTGTCCCTCAACGGCTCGGGCAGCTTCGCCGTGGCGCCGGCGGGGCAGACCAGCCGCTTCGAGGCGCGTGCCAACTGGCCCCATCCGGGCTTTCGCGGCCCCTTCCTCCCGGAGGAGAAGACGATCGACGCCTCCGGCTTCAAGGCGGTCTGGACGATCCCCTTCCTCGCCCGTGGCGTCGACCGGACCGTTCAGGGCAGCGTCCTGCCGCTCGCTGACAGCGCCATGACCGTCACCATGGTCGAGCCGGTCCGGTTCTACCAGCTGATCGCGCGCACGCTCAAATATGCGATCGGCTTCATCTCGCTCGTCTTCCTTGCCGTCTTCATCGTCGAACTGAAGGGCGGGCGCGCGGTCCACTGGGTGCAATATGTGCTGACCGGCCTGGCGCTGATCGTCTTCTACGTGCTGTTGCTGGCGATCGCCGAGCATACGGGTTTCGACCTCGCCTATCTGGTGGCGGCGGCCGCGACGTCGCTGCTGATCGCCACCTATGTCGGCGCGGTGACGGCAAGCCGGGCCATCGGCGGCGTGCTCGCCGGCATCCTCGTGCTTGCCTACGGCGTGATGTACCTGATCCTGCGCGAGGACGACTATGCACTGCTCGCCGGAGCGCTGATCTCCTTCCTGACCATCGCCGCGACGATGGCCGCGACGCGCACCGTCGACTGGACGGGAAGGGGGCGCTGAGGTCGCGTCCGTTGCAAGAATGAAGGCCCGTTCCGGTGTTCGCCGGAACGGGCCTTCGTGTGATGCGGGCGGAAGAGCGTCAGTCGTTGGCGGTGACCGTGACGCCGAGCACGCCCGGCAGTGTCCGCGGCGCGCCCATGGCGGCGCCGGCGATCATCGGGAAGGGGACCGGGCTTGGCGGTGCCGCGCGCACCGTCAGGCTCTTCGGCTGGTCGAGATAGGCATTCGCCGCCGTCGTCAGCTGGTTCTGCAGTTCGGGAAGCTGAAGCTGGGCGATCATGATCGGCACCAGGCCCTTCAGCGACTGGGCCAGTTGATCCCCGGAAACCCCCTGCTGCCCGCCGACATAGTCGAGCACGCGCTTCGTCAGCGAGGCGTCGTCGAAGCGGATCGCCGCGCCGTTGAAGGTCAGCTGCTGCATCAGCCCCATCATCGCGAGGCCCATCGCCTGGTTGGCCTGCTCCTTGTTCGGATTGGCTTCCGCCGCCTTCACCGCGTCCTGCAGCGCCTGGACGAATTTCAGCGTGTAGCCGGAGATCGCCAGTTCGAGGTTCAGCCTGCCGACATCGGCGAAGTCGAACGCATACTCATCAAGGGCGATGGTGCCGCTGTCGAGTTCCCAGCTTCCCTTCGCGGTGACCTTCCCGGACAGCGTCTGCAGGCCGAGCTTCTGGATCGCATCCTTCGCCTTCGGGTCCTCCACGCCGGACAGGTCCGCCTTGATTCCGGAGAGGGCGGCGTCGAAATCGACGCCGTTGCCGCTCGCCTGGCGGCTCATGGTCGCGGTGGTGCCGGTGGCCGAGAAGACCTCGCGGTCCTTGACCGTGACGCGGATCGGCCCTGTCGACGTGCGGTCGTAGAGCAGCATCGTATCGAGGCTCGCATTGGTCGCCTGAGCCGGAACGGTGACGCCGCCGAAGACGATGTCGCCGACCGTCACCCGCATGCCGTCCTTCGCCTTGTCGACGTCGGGCAGGGCGACGGTCTCGATCCTGTAGCCGCCGCCCGCCGTCTCGCTGACGCCGGAAAGCGTGACGTCGCCGATCTCCAGCGCCTCGGGCTGGCCGGTCATCGTCACCTTCGCGCCCTTGAGCGTCACGGTGCTGCCCGAAACGTCGACGCTGCCATAGCCGACCGTGGCCCCGCTGACGGCATTGGCGGCGTTGAACTTCGCGACGACATCCGCGCCGTCGAGCGCGAAAGCGTTGCTGCCGAGGCAGGCAAAGGCGACGCCGGCAAGCATGAGGCGGAAGCTGCGCGCGTGGACCATCGATGTATCCTTCATGTCGATTGGGGGTGATGTCGTGACCGGATCGGAAACGGATCGGTCGATCAGTATATTCGAGGGTTGTGGTGAAGTCTTGCGGGCCGACCGTGTTATTTTTGCGACCTTTCGGCAAAAAGAACCGCGCCGAGACCGGAGGCCCGCCTTCTCCACAGCCGATTGCCCCTCCCGCCTTGTACGCGCCTCTCGGCTGTTCTAGAGCGGGACGCGAGGTGAGACGATGGGACAGAGCCTGGTGCCGCCCGGCGGCGAAGACGACGGCATTCAACCGGTGGACCTGAAGGCGGCGCTCGAGGAGCGCTACCTCGCCTATGCGCTCTCGACCATCATGCACCGGGCGCTGCCCGACGTGCGCGACGGGCTGAAGCCCGTGCATCGCCGCATCGTCCATGCGATGCGCGTGCTTCGCCTCGATCCGGGCGAGGCCTACAAGAAATGCGCCCGCATCGTCGGCGACGTCATCGGCAAGTTCCATCCCCATGGCGATCAGTCGGTCTACGATGCGCTGGTGCGTCTCGCGCAGGACTTTTCCCAGCGCTATCCGGTCATCGACGGGCAGGGCAATTTCGGCAATATCGACGGCGACAGTGCGGCCGCCTACCGTTACACCGAGGCCCGGATGACCGAGGTCGGCGGCCTGCTCCTCCAGGGCATCGACCAGGACGCCGTCGATTTCCGCCCGACCTACAACGAGGAGGACACCGAGCCGGTCGTTCTGCCGGGCGCCTTCCCGAACCTGCTCGCCAACGGCGCGTCCGGCATCGCCGTCGGCATGGCGACCTCGATCCCGTCGCACAATGTGCACGAGATCTGCGACGCGGCGCTGCACCTGATCAAGAACCCGGACGCCGACGTCGACGCGCTGATGAACTTCATCCAGGGGCCGGACCTGCCGACCGGCGGCATCATCATCGACAGCCGGGCGACGATGATGGAGGCCTACCGCACCGGTCGCGGCGGATTTCGTGTCCGGGCGAAATGGGTGCAGGAGGATCTCGGCCGCGGCGGCTATCAGATCGTCGTCACCGAGATCCCCTTCCAGGTGCAGAAGTCGCGGCTGATCGAGAAGATCGCCGAATTGCTGATCGCCCGCAAGCTGCCGCTGCTGGAGGACGTGCGCGACGAATCGGCCGAGGACATCCGCCTCGTCCTCGTGCCGAAGAGCCGGACGGTCGATCCCGGCATCCTGATGGAATCGCTGTTCCGGCTGACGGAGCTCGAAAGCCGCCTGTCGCTCAACATGAACGTGCTGTCGATGGGCCGCGTGCCGCGCGTGATGTCGCTGCCCGAGGTGCTGACGGAATGGCTGCAGCACCGGCGCGAGGTGCTGATCCGCCGCTCGAATTTCCGCCTTGCCGCGATCGACCGGCGGCTGGAGATCCTTGGCGGCTACCTGATCGCCTATCTCAACCTCGACGAGGTGATCCGCATCATCCGCGAGGAGGACGAGCCGAAGGCGGACCTGATGCGCGTCTTCTCGCTGACGGATCTCCAGGCCGAATCGATCCTCAACATGCGGCTGCGCTCGCTGCGCAAACTGGAGGAATTCGAGATCCGCAAGGAGTTCGACAGTCTCTCGGCGGAAAAAGCCGACATAGAGGCGCTGCTCGGCTCTACGGAGAAGCAGTGGCAGACCGTCGGCTGGGAGATTTCCGAGGTGAAGAAGACCTTCGCCAAGGCGACGCCGCTCGGCCGCCGCCGCACCCAGTTCGCCGATGCGCCGGAGGCCGATCTCGAGGCGGTGCAGCAGGCGATGATCGAGAAGGAGCCGATCACCGTCGTCATCTCGGAAAAGGGCTGGATCCGGGCGATGAAGGGCCATCTCTCGGACACAACGGCGCTGCAGTTCAAGGAGGGCGACAGGCTGAAGGTCGCCTTTCCGGCGCAGACCACCGACCGCATCCTGATCCTCACCACCGGCGGCAAGGCCTTCACGCTCGGCGGCGACAAGCTGCCCGGCGGGCGCGGCAATGGCGAACCCTTGCGCATCATGGTCGACATGGAGACCGACCAGGACGTGCTGACCGCCTTCGTCCACGATCCGGCGCGCAGGCTGATCGTCGCATCGACCGGCGGTTACGGCTTCGTCGTCGCGGAAAGCGAGATGATCGCCAATACGCGCAAGGGCAAGCAGATCCTCAATGTGGCGATGCCAGAGGAGGCGAAGCTCGTCGTGCCGGTCACCGGCGATCACGTCGCCGTGGTCGGCGAGAACCGCAAGATGCTGGTCTTCCCGCTGGCGCAGGTGCCGGAGATGACGCGCGGCAAGGGCGTGCGCCTGCAGCGCTACAAGGACGGCGGCATTTCCGACATGCGCTCTTTCGCCATCGATGCGGGGCTCACCTGGGAGGACAGCGCCGGCCGCTCCTTCGTCCGCACGCGCGCAGAACTCGCGGAATGGCTCGGCGACCGGGCCGGGGCGGGGCGCACCGTGCCAAAGGGGTTCCCGAGAACGAGCAAGTTCTCCGGGTGATCGTCACCGCGGGACGGTGAAATCCTTCAGGAAACGGGTGGCGCCCTCCTCGTCGATCTCGCCGGCGGCGACGGAGAGGACGAATTCATAGAGCAGTGCATCCGTCGTTTCGATCATGAAACCATTCTGCATGAGGAACACGCCCGCCGTCACGATCGCGATACGCTTGTTGCCATCGACGAAGGCATGGTTGCGGGCAAGACCGAACAGATAGGCTGCCGCGAGTTCGATGACGTCGTCACAGCCGTTAGCCGCCTTGTTCAGCGGTCGCCCGAGAGCGGACTCAAGGGCACCCTCGTCCCTGAGCCCCGAAGCGCCGCCAAAACGCTGGATCTGCAGCGCGTGGAGCTGCTCGACGACAGAGCGTCCGATGAAGACGACGGACGTCATTCAGCGAGCTTTTTCAGCGCAACCTTGTACTTCTCCATAAAGTGCCGCGCAGCCTCCAACTGTTCGACGACAACGTCATCGGAGCGTTGAACGGCGAAACCGCCTTTCGTCTCAGTGAGCTCCAGTTCATCGCCCGCCTTCAAACCGAGCCGGTCGAGCACTTCCTTCGGAATGATCACGCCTTCGGAATTGCCGATCTTGCGGATGGTGACGTTCATGACGGGCCTCGCGATGTTATAACCGGATTATAACATCTCGCCTCGAGGCATGCAACGGCGCCTTACGGCGCCGGAACGGCCCGGGGCCGGCGTGCCATCTGCCACAGCGAATGGCCGACCAGCGCCGCGATGAGGATGGCGCCGCCGACGAGCGTGTCGCGGGAGGGTTCCTCCGAGAAGAACAGCCAGACCCAGATCGGCGCCAGCACGGTTTCGAGCAGATAGAACATCGCCACTTCGGGCCCGGTGAGGAAGCGCGGGCCGGTGGCGAGGCAATAGAAGGCGAGGGGAATGATCACGATGCCGTTGAAGAGGGTGAAGGCAGGGTGGGCGATCTGCAGTCCGTCGCCGGAGATCATGATGAAGCCGACGGTCGCAGGGATGATGGTGGTGATCAGGGGAACGAGGCCCATGTCCGCGCGGCTCGCCCGGCTGGCGGTGATCGCGGCGGCAAGCAGGAAGGCTGCGAGCAGCGCCATGGCATCGCCGAAGAGATGGCCGCTCTCGAGCCCGCCCCTGACGATGATGCCGACGCCGACGACCATCGCCGCCATCGTCACCAGCGTCGCATTGCTCGGACGTTCCTTGAGGAAGATCCAGGAAAGGAACGCGCTGAACATCGAGGTGAAGGCGAGGATGAAGACGACGTTCGCCGTCGACGTGTTGAAGACGGCGAGAAAGAAGACGAGGGAATCGACGCCGTAGAGGATGCCGGCGAGGAGGCCCGCCCTTCCGGGCAGGAGCGAAATCCGCCAGTTCATCAGGCGTGTCATCACCAGCCAGATCAGGATCGCGGTGACGAAGGTGCAGGTGCTGCGCAGCGCCACCACCGACCAGATGTTTCCGCCGGCCGCATGGATCAGGGGTATGTCGAAGGAAAGCGCCAGTCCGCCGAGACCGGTGATCAGAATGCCGCGCCGGTGCAGCGCGGCGTCATGCTGTGGGGACACGTGTCATTCCGATCCGGGGGCGTTGCCTTGATAGCGTTCCCAGCCGCGCGACATCAGGTGTTCCTGCGGCAGGAATTTCGTCTTGTAGTCCATCTTGCGCGAACCGCGAACCCAGTAGCCGAGATAAACATGGGGAAGCCCGCGTTCCCGCGCCTTCATCACATGGTCGAGGATCATAAAGGTGCCGAGCGATCGTTCCGACATTTCCGGATCGAAGAAGGAATAGACCATCGACAGGCCGTCGCCCATGCGATCGGTGAGGGCGGCGGCGATCAGCGGGCCCCTGGGCGCGCCGGCGATGCCGTCGCCTTCCTGGCGCAGCCGGTATTCGATGATCTTGGTGTGGACATGGGTGTCCTCGACCATCATCGCATAGTCGAGCACGGACATGTCCGACATGCCGCCCTTCTGGTGGCGGAAATCGAGGTAACGGCGAAACAGGCTGTACTGCTCGCTCGAAGGTTCTGCGGGATATTCGGCGGAGACGACGTCGCGGTTGGCGGCGAGCACGCGGCGCATGGAGCGCGTCGGCTGGAATTCGTCGGCGATGATGCGCACCGAGATGCAGGCGCGGCAGGATTCGCAGGCCGGCCTGTAGGCGATGTTCTGCGAGCGGCGGAAGCCGCCCTGGGTCAGGAGGTCGTTCAGTTCCGGCGCCCGTTCGCCGACCATATGGGTGAACACCTTCCGCTCCATCTCGCCCGGAAGGTAGGGGCAGGTGGCGGGCGCGGTCAGGTAGAATTGCGGAGACGGAACGGTCTGGGTGTTCATCGGATCGGCTGGTCGCTCGCTCGCCTGCTGATTTGCACTCTAAGCATGGCGCAAGATTGAAAAAGGTCAACTCGGCTGAATGGACGACAGCAGCGCATCAGCGCCGCCAGTGTGGCCGGCGTAAGGCGGTCAGCGCCCGATCAGGATCGCCCCGGCGGCGACGATCGCGCAGGCCGCCAGCCGTCGCGCGGTCAGCCCCTCGCCGAGAAACAGCCAGCCGAGCAGCACCGCGAAGACGACGCTCGTTTCCCGAAGCGCCGTGATCGGTCCGGCAGGGCCGAGCGTGTAGGCCAGAACGACCGCGCCATAGGCGATCATGGCGAAGATGCCGCCGCCGAGCGCCTTCCATGTCTCGGGATCGCCGGGCGCGATCGCCACCCTGCCGCGCAGCGCGACGAAGAGTAGGAGCAGCAGGAGACCGTAGAGAAAGACGACCCAGAGCGCATAGGCGATCGGCTGGCCGCTTTCGCGCGCGCCGATCGAATCGACGGTGGCATAGGTGGCGATGATCGCTCCGGTCAGCAGGGCGTAGATCAGCGAGGCGGGCGCAATCTTCGTCCGGCCCCGCGTCAGGCCCATGATGCCGGCCGCGACGAGGACCGTGCCGCCGATCTGCAGCGGCCCGGGCACGTCGCCGGTGACCGCAACGCCGCCGAGGGTGACGAGCAGCGGGACGGTGCCGCGCACCACCGGATAGATCTGCCCGAGATCGGCGGAGCGGTAGGCCGCAACCAGAAACAGGCTGTAGGCGACCTGGAGGACCGAGGACAGGACGATGTAGAACCAGGCGGAGGCGTTGGGCAGCGGCAGGAGGAACAGGACAGGCAGCGCGATCACCGTGCCGGAAATGCTCATGACCGTCACGGACCAGAGCCGGTCGGCGCCGCTGCGCAGGAAGGCGTTCCAGCTTGCATGCAGGATCGCGGCCGAAAGCGCGAGAAGGACGACCGTCGCGCTCATCGCAACACCCGTCCGATCCCGCGCCCGACGGACGCGGCCGCGCCCGTCACGGGTCCGGCGTTATCTTTCCGAGGTGCGGACGCCTCGGCGGACGCATGCGGAACGCTGTCGAAGGAAAGAGGCATGGCTAAAGGCGACACCGGGGATCGGAAACGGGGCGGAGGAGTACGCCCCTGCGGATCGCCGGTCAACGCCTCGTTCCACCCGCAGGCGAAATCCTCGCCCGAAAAAAAAAGCCGGCGGCGCGTTGCGCACGCGCCGCCGTTATACAATTGAAAGCCTCACAAAGGTCGATCCTCATCCCGCCGTCCCGTTCCCTTGCTTGGGAAAGGATGCCCCCCGGCGGAAACGATCCTAGAGGCGCCGGACGGTGACGGTGCCGATCAGCAGGTCGTGCAGCAACCGGCCCCGGTCGGTGAAGAGGCCGATCAGCAGGATCAGCGGCGTCAGCAGCATGTTCGCCAGCCAGAAGATGACGAGGTGGACGACGGCCGTCATGACATCCATCGGCCGCCCGTCGGTGCGCGCCACCGCGATGCCCATCATCCGCATGCCGGGCGACGCCTGGCTGCGACCACCGACCGTCATGCCGAAATAAAGCATGGCGACGATGGCGAAGAGGGCCGGGTAGAGCATCCAGGCGAAGCCGAGCGTCAGCACGCCGAGGAAGAAGACGACCACGGCCGCCGGGATCCAAAGCATCGCCACGATCGCGTAATCGACGAGGAAGGCGAAGACACGGCGCGACAGGACGCCCTGATAGGCGCGCCAGTCCTCGCTCGGATATCGGAGGTCTTCCTGCTGGATGGTCATCGTCTTCATCTCCAAACTCACTCCCGAGAGATATGGGGTGAGACGGAGAAATTGCAAATGCCGCTTCGATAAGGGGTCAGCGCCGCGCGAGGATCTTCGCGACGTCCATGGCGAAATAGCTGAGGATCCCGTCGCAGCCGGCGCGCTTGAACGAGAGCAGGGTCTCGAGCATGACGCGCTCGCCGTCGATCCAGCCGTTCGCGGCCGCCGCCTTCACCATCGTGTATTCGCCGGAGACCTGGTAGGCGAAGACCGGCAGACCGTAGGCCTCCTTCAGCCGCCAGCAGATGTCGAGATAGGGAAGGCCGGGCTTGACCATCAGCATGTCGGCGCCCTCGTCGACGTCGAGCCCGGCGTCGCGCACCGCCTCCGTGCCGTTGGCCGGGTCGATGTAATAGCTCTTCTTGTCGCCCTTCAGCAGCCCGCCGGTGCCGATCGCCTCGCGATAGGGGCCGTAGAAGGCGGAGGCGAATTTCGTCGCATAGGCCATGATGCCGACGCCCTGGTGGCCGGCCGCGTCGAGGGCCGCGCGGATCGCGCCGATCCGCCCGTCCATCATGTCGGAAGGGGCGATGATGTCCGCGCCGGCATCGGCCTGGATCACGGCGGCCCGCGCGATCGCCTCGACCGTCTCGTCGTTGACGATCTCGCCGTCGCGCAGGATCCCGTCATGGCCGTGGCTGGTGAAGGGATCGAGCGCCACGTCGGTGATGATGCCGATCTCCGGCACGGCCGCCTTGATCGCGCGCGTCGCCGTGTTGATCAGGTTGTCGGCGGCAAGGCTGTTCGATCCGGCCTCGTCGCGCAGCGCCATCTCGATGTTCGGGAAGGTCGCGATCGCGGGAATGCCGAGGCCGGCGGCCGCCTTCGCGGCTTCCACCGCCCTGTCCACGCTCATCCGCTCGACACCCGGCATCGCCGCGATCGGCTCGGTGATGCCGGTTCCCGGAACGAGGAAGATCGGCCAGATCAGGTCGTCGACGGAGAGCGTGTTTTCCCGCACCATGCGCCGCGTCCAGTCGGCCTTGCGGTTTCGGCGCATGCGGCGGTGGCCGGTGATCCGGTCGACGAGATGGGTCCTGTCCGTCATGGCGGCGCTTTCCTTCGTGCAGTGTCGTCGCGATGGCCGCGTTCCTAGCACGACCTTCGACCTCCGCAAAAGCGGCTGCGACGCGATACCGTCGCCGCCCCCGGCGCGATGCGCGTCAGAACCCCCGTTTCCGCGCGGCTCTAGGCGCGGCGGGCGGCCGGATCTATCGTGGCGCCATGGTTGATGATTCTGTCCATGTTCCGAAGCCGCTTCTGGTCGAAACGCTCCTCGGCCTCCTGCTGCGCCTCGTCGCGGTGTTCGGCCTGTGGTTCGGCCTCAGCTACTGGGCGATGCTGATCGGCTTCTCCTATGGCGGGCGCGGCCGCTTCGATCTCTTGCAGCCGGCCTGGCGGGCCGGCGCCACCGTGCTTGCCGTCGTCTATCCCGTCGCCTCCGTCGGCCTGTGGCTGAAAGTGTCCTGGGGCCCGGTTCTCTGGGTGGTGGCGGCCGTCGTCGAGATCGTGCTCTTCGAGTTCTACCCGACGGCCTTCGGCACCAAGCCGCTGCTCGTCGCCATGCACGCGGCGATCGCCACCTGCTTCATCGTCTTCCGCCTTGCCGTCGCCTACCGCCGCCTCGTCCAGGCGCGCCGGGTAAGCACTGATTCACCCTGACACAAGGCCTGTGGATAGTAAGTCCCCGTTAATGCTGGCGTTTAAGTAGAATTTTATCGGCATTCGATAGTGTCTCACTCAAGGCGGGAAACAAAGACAACCGCCAAACGAAACAGTGAGGCTGAACCATGAACACCAAAGTCAAGCTGCAGGCCGTGCCTGCCAAGGATCCGCATGAAGACGCGATCCGGTCGCTCTACATGGAATCGCTCCATCTGGTCGAGCGTCTTCATCGCCGGCTCCTCGACGTCATCAAGGACGAATTTGACCGCCAGGGCCGCAGCGACGTCAACGCCGTCCAGGCGCTGCTCCTCTTCAACATCGGCAATTCGGAACTGACCGCCGGTGAACTGCGCTCGCGCGGCTACTATCTCGGCTCGAACGTTTCCTACAACGTGAAGAAGCTGGTCGATCTCGGCTTCATCAACCATCAGCGCTCGCGCATCGACCGCCGCTCGGTCCGCATCAGCCTGACCAAGACCGGCCAGGAGATCGCCGAGACCGTCAACAAGCTCTACGAGCGCCATATCGGCTCGATCCACAAAGTCGGCGGCATCGGCACGGACGAGTTCACCCAGATGAACAAGCTGCTGCAGCGCCTCGACCGCTTCTGGAACGACTCGATCATGTACCGGCTCTGAGCCCTTCCGCGGTATCGACACGGCGCGCGGGCTTTCCGCCCGGCGCCCGCGCCGTTGCAGCGGGACCGCACCGTCGAATTCCCTGACCGCATACCCGGCCATCATGCCGGGAGAGGACACGAATCAGCCATATTGCTGTGGCACCGCCGATGGCTCGAACGACAGGCTCCGGTCCCTCTTTCCATGGATCGCTGGCGGTCAGGGAGGCCGGCCTTGCCGCATGGCGTCCCGCCCTGCTCTCGCAGATGTGATGTGCAGTGCAGCAGCCGGCGCGAGTTTGTTAACCGTGTTGATGATATTGCTGTCGCTTTAATGCGTCCGGGTTGATGAAGGTTTAGGGATCATGTCGAAGAAGTGGGCTATCGAAGCTGTCTCCCGGCGCGCGTTCATGCGCAGCGCCGCATTCGCTGGCGCGAGCGCATGGGCCGGCGGCGCGCTGGCGCAGTCGGCACTCGACGAGATCATCAACGCCCCCCGCCGCGGCACCTGGGACGACCAGTTCGACGCGAAGGCCTCCCGCACCGCGACCGCCGTCGTCTCCAACACGCCGACCTTCGGGCCGGAAACCATCGGCCACCTGCAGCAGGCGATCTTCGATTATCAGCAGATCGTCTCGAACGGCGGCTGGCCGCAGGTCAACGCGCCGGTCAAGCTGCAGCTCGGCGTCGCCGATCCTTCCGTTCAGCAGCTGCGCCAGCGCCTGATGATCTCCGGCGACCTGCCGCGCTCGGCCGGCCTCTCCAACTCCTTCGATTCCTATGTCGATGGCGCCGTCAAGCGCTTCCAGGCCCGCCATGGCCTGCCGGCCGACGGCGTCATGGGCGAATTCACCGTCAAGGCGATGAACGTCTCGGCCGACATGCGGCTCGGCCAGCTCCAGACCAACCTCGTGCGGCTTCAGTCGATGTCGGGCGATCTCGGTCGCCGCTACGTCATGGTCAACATTCCGGCCGCCTCGATCGAGGCGGTCGAGAACGGCCGCATCGCGCTGCGCCACACGGCCGTCGTCGGCAAGATCGACCGCCAGTCGCCGATCCTCAACTCGAAGATCTACCAGGTCATCCTCAATCCCTACTGGACCGCGCCGCGCTCGATCATCCAGAAGGACATCATGCCGCTGATGCGCAAGGATCCGACCTATCTCTCGCGCAACGCCATCCGCCTCTTCGACGGCGCCGGCAACGAGGTCTCGCCCGATACGGTCGACTGGTTCGCCGACAAGGCGCCGAACCTGATGTTCCGCCAGGATCCCGGCAAGATCAACGCCATGTCGTCGACGAAGATCGACTTCCACAACGAGCATGCCGTCTACATGCACGACACGCCGCAGCAGGGCCTGTTCAACAAGCTGATGCGCTTCGAGTCCTCGGGCTGCGTGCGCGTGCAGAACGTGCGCGACCTGTCGACCTGGCTGCTGAAGGAAACGCCCGGCTGGTCGCGCCAGCAGATCGAGGCGACGATCAAGCGCGGCGTCAACACGCCGATCAAGCTCGCCGAGGAAGTGCCGGTCTATTTCACCTACATCACCGCCTGGTCGGCGAAGGACGGCGTCGTGCAGTTCCGCGACGACATCTACCAGCGCGACGGCGAGATGCAGCTGGCGCTGCAGACCCCGTTCGGCCTCGAGGGCGGCGTGGCCGCGGTCGAGGAAGGCAACCTGCCGCAATAGGCTCTGAAAGCGACATCGACCTTAGGGCCGCAGCCGGGAAAACCCCGCCTGCGGCCTTTGCGTTTCAGGCCTCCGCCGCTCAGGGCCGGACAGGCGCCGAAATGGCGCAAACCGCACAGCGGAACTTGCTCTTGCCGTGTCAGGAAGCTAAAGACGTGCCACCTTCCTTGCCAGGAGCCCAAGCGATGCCTGCAGAGACCAACGACGCCTTCTTCACCCGTCCGCTCGCCGAAAGCGATCCGGAAATCTTCGGCGCGATCGAGAAGGAACTCGGCCGCCAGCGCCACGAGATCGAGCTGATCGCCTCGGAGAACATCGTCTCGCGCGCCGTGCTCGAGGCGCAGGGCTCGATCATGACCAACAAATATGCGGAAGGCTATCCGGGCAAGCGCTACTACGGCGGCTGCCAGTTCGTCGACATCGCCGAGGAACTGGCGATCGAGCGGGCGAAGAAACTCTTCGGCGTCAATTTCGCCAACGTGCAGCCGAATTCCGGCAGCCAGATGAACCAGGCCGTGTTCCTGGCGCTGCTGCAGCCCGGCGACACCTTCATGGGCCTCGACCTCAATTCCGGCGGACACCTGACGCACGGTTCCCCGGTCAACATGTCCGGCAAGTGGTTCAACGTCGTCTCCTATGGCGTGCGCGAGGACGATCACCGGCTCGACATGGATGCGGTGGCCGAGAAGGCGCGCACCCACAAGCCGAAGCTGATCATCGCCGGCGGCACCGCCTATTCCCGCATCTGGGACTGGAAGCGGTTCCGCGAGATCGCCGACGAGGTCGGTGCGTATCTCATGGTGGACATGGCCCACATCGCCGGCCTCGTCGCCGGCGGCCAGCATCCCTCGCCCTTCCCGCACTGCCATGTCGCGACGACGACGACGCACAAGTCGCTGCGCGGGCCCCGCGGCGGCATGATCCTCACCAATGAGGAGGATCTGGCGAAGAAGTTCAACTCGGCCGTCTTCCCCGGGCTTCAGGGCGGGCCGCTGATGCATGTCATCGCCGCCAAGGCGGTCGCGTTCGGAGAGGCGCTGCAGCCTTCGTTCCGCGACTATGCCGCGCAGATCGTCCGCAATGCCCAGACGCTCGCCGAGACGCTCAAGGCCGGTGGCCTCGACATCGTCTCGGGCGGCACCGACAACCACCTGATGCTGGTCGACCTGCGGAAGAAGAACGCCACCGGCAAGCGCGCCGAGGCAGCCCTCGGGCGCGCCTATATCACCTGCAACAAGAACGGCATCCCTTTCGATCCGGAAAAGCCCTTCGTCACCTCCGGCGTCCGCCTCGGCACGCCGGCCGGCACGACGCGCGGCTTCAAGGAAGCGGAGTTCACCGAGATCGGCAACCTGATCGTCGAGGTGCTCGACGGGCTGAAGGCGGCGAACTCGGACGAGGGCAATGCCGCCGTCGAGGCCGGCGTGCGCGGGAAGGTGGTGGCGCTCACCGAACGCTTCCCGATGTACGGCTACCTGTAAGCCGCACGCCATGCGCTGCCCCTATTGCGGTTCGGAAGACAGCCAGGTGAAGGATTCGCGTCCGGCGGAGGATGGCGGCGCCATCCGCCGCAGGCGCGTCTGCCCGGACTGCGGGGGACGGTTCACCACGTTCGAGCGCGTGCAGCTTCGCGAACTGATGGTCCTGAAGAAGTCGGGCCGGAAGGTGCCGTTCGAGCGCGACAAGCTGGCGCGCTCATTCGAGATCGCTCTGCGCAAGCGCCCTGTCGATCGCGATCGGGTCGACCGCGCCGTCTCCGGCATCGTTCGGCGCCTCGAAAGCTCCGGTGAGACCGAGATCGCCTCCGAGGAGATCGGCCTGCAGGTGCTCGAGGCGCTGAAGGGCCTCGACGACGTCGCCTTCGTCCGCTACGCCTCGGTCTACCGGGATTTTTCCCATGCCGACGATTTCGAGAAGGTGATCGCCGAAATCAACGCCAAGATCGCCCGCGATCCGGGCGTGTGACGATGGCCGGCGCCGACGAACGCTTCATGGCGGCGGCCCTTCGCCTGTCGCGCCGGCATCTCGGCCTCACCGATACCAATCCCTCCGTCGCCTGCCTGATCGTCCGGGAGGACGTCGTCGTCGGCACGGCCGTCACCGCGATCGGCGGCCGTCCTCATGCCGAGACGCAGGCGCTTGCCGAGGCAGGCGCGCGCGCGCGCGGTGCGACCGCCTATGTGACGCTCGAACCCTGCGCCCATCACGGCCGCACGCCGCCTTGCTGCGACGCGCTGATCGCCGCCGGCATCGTCCGCGTCGTCGTCTGCGTCACCGACCCGGACGAGCGCGTCTTCGGCGAGGGCATCGCCCGCATGCATGCGGCCGGCATCGAGGTGATGACCGACCTGCTGCGCCCCGAGGGAGAGAAGGCGCTCTCGGCCTATCTCAGCCGCAAGCGCCGCCACCGTCCCGAAGTGACGCTGAAGCTCGCGGTCTCCGCCGACGGGATGATCGGGCGCAAGGGCGTGGGGCAGGTGCCGATCACCGGCGCGATCGCCCGCGCCCAGACCCATCGCATGCGCGCCGAAAGCGACGCTATCCTTGTCGGCCTCGGCACGGCGCTCGCCGACGATCCGGAACTGACCTGCCGCCTGCCGGGTCTTGAGCAGCGCTCGCCGCTGAGGATCGTGCTCGACCGCCGGCTCGACCTGCCGTTGGCCTCGAGGCTCGTCGCCACCGCCGGCACGGTGCCGCTCATCGTCGTCGCCGAGGCGCCTGCGCCTGACGCCGAGTCAGCGGCCTCGCCCGCAGTGCCGGAGGTTCACGCCGGGTCGGCCTTGCGCGCCGATCCTCGCCACGATGCCGACGGCTTCGCGCGGCGCCGCGCTGCGCTGGAACGGGAGGGCGCCGCCATCCTCCTGACGGAGCGGCACCATCTTCACGACCTTCTTGGCCGCCTGAGCGCGCGCGGCCTGTCCTCGCTGATGGTGGAAGGGGGCGCGGCCATCGCGCGTGCCTTCCTGGAGGCCGATCTCGTCGACAGGATCGCGCTCTTCACCGGCCCTAGGAGCATTGGCGAAGGCGGCATCGCATCCCCATGTGTGGACGGGCGGATCGACGGGTTCGCGCCGGTCGGGCGCGCGGTCTTCGGGCCGGACCGCTATACGGAATATGAAAGAGAAAGCTGATGTTTACCGGCATTGTCACCGATATCGGCCGCGTCGCGGCCGTCACCCCGATGAATGCGGGCCTGCGCCTCCGGATCGCCACCGCCTATGATCCGGCATCGATCGACATCGGCGCCTCGATCGCCTGTTCGGGCGTCTGCCTGACGGTGACCGCGCTGCCGGAGGCCGGCAGCAACGCGTCCTGGTTCGAGGCCGAGGCCTGGGAGGAGGCGCTGCGGCTGACGACCATCGCCGGCTGGCGGGAGGGAACCCGGATCAATCTCGAACGGTCGCTGAAGATCGGCGACGAGCTCGGCGGCCATCTGGTCTCCGGCCATGTCGACGGCACCGCCGAGATCCTGTCGGTCGAGGCGGAAGGTGACGCGACGCGCTTCCGGCTCCGCGCGCCCGAGTCTCTCGCCCGCTTCGTCGCGCCGAAAGGGTCGGTGGCGCTCGACGGCACCTCGCTTACCGTCAATGCGGTCGACGGCGCCGAGTTCGACGTGCTTTTGATCCGGCATTCGCTGGAAGTGACGACCTGGGGGGCGCTGAAGGCCGGCGACCGCGTCAATTTCGAGGTCGACACGATGGCGCGCTACGCGGCCCGCCTCGCCGCGTTCCCCGCGCCGCAGGGCTGACGCTCAGCGCTCGAAGATGATCACGTTGGCGCCGTGATAGACGGTGCGGTGCACCTCCTCGAACCGAAGCTTGACGGCGACGCGCAGCGAGGCGGTGTTGGCGATGTCGATGATGCAGGTCTTCTTCAGCGCCGGAAACTGCTCGTCGCCCCAGCGCAGCGCCGCATCGACCGCCTCCGTCGCAAGGCCGCGGCCATGGGCGAGGGGAGAGAGCGCCCACCCCGTCTCCATCATGCCCTCGAGCGACGGGGTGATCACCCGGTGCAGGTCGTGGAATCCGGCCTCGCCGATGAAGGCGCCGGTCTCCCGGTCCTGGATGGCGAAGAAGCCGAAGCCGAAATAATACCACATCCCCACCTGGCGCAGGAAACGGGTCCAGGCCTGTTCGCGCGAGAAGGGAACGCCGCCGATATAGCGCGTGACGTTCGGGTCGGCGAAAAGCGTGGTATACGTGTTGAAGTCGTCGCGGCGGTAGGGACGCAGGATCAGCCGGTCGGTTTCGATCGTCGGGATATGCGGCATCGCGGTTTTTCGCCTGGTGGGTCCTCACAACGAAGAGTGGCCGCGAATCGTTAAAATTTTCCGTTTGTGCCGCGTGGCAGGCATGCAGGAAAAACGCTTGCCTTGCGCCGTCGGGCGTGGTTTGACCGCCCGCGCGGGTCCCTGTCGATCCGCGCTCTCCGCCCCGTGCCTTGCCTCGTCGGCCATGGGGCTTCAAACGCGCCCGTGCGAAGGCCCCGGCCGGATCCGTGGCCCTTTGCCCGGGCATGAACGACGAACCGACAAGGGTGTGGCGATGAGCGACAATCCGCATATTCTGATCGTTGAAGCGCGCTATCACGGGCCGATCGCCGACGCGCTTCTGGACGGCGCGACCCATGCCCTTTCCGAGGCCGGCGCGAGCTATGACGTCGTCACGGTGCCCGGTGCCCTCGAGATCCCGGCGGCGATCGCCATGGCGCTCGACGCGATGGACGAGGACGGCGTGCACTATGATGGCTTCGTCGCGCTCGGCATGGTGATGCGGGGCGAGACCTACCATTTCGACGTGGTCGCCAACGAGTCCGCCCGCGCGCTGATGGACCTCGCCGTCAGCGAGAGCCTCGCGCTCGGCAACGGCATCATCACCGTCGAGAGCCTGGACCAGGCCTGGGCGCGCGGAAAGCGCGACGACAAGGATGTCGGCGGCTTTGCCGCCAAGGCGGCGCTGACGATGGTGGCGCTGCGCCGCAAGCTCGGAGGTGACGCGTGAGCACGGGCCCGTCCGCGGCCGGCGGCGCGCCGGTCAAGCAGGTGAACCAGCGCGGCGCCGCGCGGCTCGCCGCCGTGCAGGCTCTCTACCAGATGGACATCGGCGGCGCCGGCGTGCTCGAGGTGGTCGCCGAATACGAGGCGCATCGCCTCGGCCAGGAGGTCGACGGCGACACCTATCTGAAGGCGGACGCGTCCTGGTTCCGCTCGATCGTCTCCGGTGTCGTGCGCGACCAGCGCATGCTCGATCCGCTGATCGGCGCGGCGCTGCAGGACGACTGGGCGCTGTCGCGGCTCGATTCCACCGTGCGCGCCATCCTGCGCGCCGGC
Source organism: Ensifer soli (assembly GCF_041928815.1). NCBI lineage: Bacteria > Pseudomonadati > Pseudomonadota > Alphaproteobacteria > Hyphomicrobiales > Rhizobiaceae > Ensifer > Ensifer soli. The sequence continues at coordinate 356,745 of NZ_JBHFEI010000004.1, forward strand.
ACCTTCGAGATCGTCGAGCGCAAGGACGTGCCGATCCCGGTGATCGTCACCGAATATGTCGAGATCGCCAAGGCCTTCTTTGACGACGAGGAGCCGAAGCTCGTCAACGCCATCCTCGATCGCATCGCCCATCAGGTGCGCAAGCCGGCCAAGTAGCAGGGCCTTCGACGCGCCTCGATCGCCGGCTCGGCTAACCGCCGAGAAAAACCGGACGTTTTTCGTTTCCTTCATGTCTTGACGGGGTCCCTTCGCCGCCGCACTCTGCGCCCGTCCGCGCCATGCCGCTGATCGGCATGGAGTGCGGGATCGCGGTGCTGACGGCTGCTTGAGGAGGCGCGCCGCCGCACCAGGGGATATGGGGATCCCGTCAGCCGGGAGGCCGGCGGGACTAAGGAGGACGTCACGAAATGTCGATTATGCTTGGCGTAATCGTGTGCGGGTTGCTGTCGGTGGCCTATGCCATCTGGGCGACCCGGTCGGTGCTCGCCGCCGATCAGGGCAATGCCCGCATGCAGGAGATTGCAGGCTTCATCCGCGAGGGGGCCCAGGCCTATCTCGCCCGTCAATACGTCACCATCGCCATCGTCGGTGCCGTCGTCTTCATCGGCACCTGGCTGCTGCTCTCGGGAACGGCCGCGATCGGCTTCCTGATCGGTGCCGTGCTCTCGGGTGCCGCCGGCTTCATCGGCATGCACGTCTCCGTCCGCGCCAATGTGCGCACGGCCCAGGCCGCCTCGATCAGCCTGTCGTCGGGTCTCGATATCGCCTTCAAGTCCGGCGCGATCACCGGCCTGCTGGTCGCCGGCCTCGCCCTTCTCGGCGTCTCGATCTATTATGTCGTCCTCACCGGCTCGCTCGGCCATGAGCCTGGCTCGCGCGAGGTGATCGACGCGCTGGTGGCGCTCGGCTTCGGCGCCTCGCTGATCTCGATCTTCGCCCGCCTCGGCGGCGGCATCTTCACCAAGGGTGCGGATGTCGGCGGCGACCTCGTCGGCAAGGTCGAGGCCGGCATTCCCGAGGACGATCCGCGCAATCCCGCGACGATCGCCGACAATGTCGGCGACAATGTCGGCGACTGCGCCGGCATGGCCGCCGACCTCTTCGAGACCTATGCCGTCTCGATCGTCGCCACCATGGTGCTCGCCGCGATCTTCTTCGCCGGAACGCCGGTGCTGGCCGATGCGATGACCTATCCGCTGGCGATCTGCGGCGCCTGCATCGTCACCTCGATCGTCGGCACGTTCTTCGTCAAGCTCGGCTCGAACGGTTCGATCATGGGCGCGCTCTACAAGGGGCTGATCGTCACCGGCCTCCTGTCGATCCTCGGCCTCGGGGCGGCGACGTCGCTCACCATCGGCTGGGGCAGCATCGGCGCCGTCGACGGGCTCGACATCACCGGCACGCGTCTCTTCGTTTGCGGCCTGATCGGCCTCGTCGTCACCGCGCTCGTCGTCATCATCACCGAATATTATACCGGGACCAACAAGCGGCCGGTCAATTCGATCGCCGAGGCCTCGATCAGCGGCCACGGCACCAACGTCATCCAGGGGCTTGCCGTCTCTCTGGAATCGACGGCGCTGCCGGCGATCGTCATCGTCGGCGGCATCATCACCACCTACCAGCTCGGCGGCCTGTTCGGCACCGGCATCGCGGTGACCGCCATGCTCGGCATCGCCGGGATGATCGTCGCCCTTGATGCCTTCGGCCCGGTCACCGACAATGCCGGCGGCATCGCCGAGATGGCGCACCTGCCGCCGGAGGTGCGCAAGGCGACCGACGCGCTCGACGCGGTCGGCAACACGACCAAGGCGGTGACCAAGGGCTATGCCATCGGCTCGGCCGGCCTCGGCGCGCTGGTGCTCTTCGCCGCCTATTCGAACGACCTGAAATTTTTCGCCGCCAATGGCGAGCAGTATCCCTATTTCGCCGATGTCGGGGCCATCTCCTTCGACCTGTCGAACCCTTACGTCGTCGCCGGCCTGATCTTCGGCGGCCTCATCCCCTATCTCTTCGGCGGCATCGCCATGACGGCGGTCGGCCGCGCGGCGGGCGCCGTCGTCACCGAGGTCAGGCGCCAGTTCCGCGAGAAGCCCGGCATCATGGCGGGAACGGAGCGTCCGGACTATGGCCGCGCCGTCGACATGCTGACCAAGGCGGCGATCCGCGAGATGATCGTGCCGTCGCTGCTGCCCGTTCTGGCGCCGATCGTCGTCTATTTCGGCGTGCTGCTGATCTCGGGGTCGAAGGCCTCCGCCTTCGCCGCGCTCGGCGCCTCGCTGCTTGGCGTGATCGTCAACGGCCTGTTCGTCGCGATCTCGATGACGTCGGGCGGCGGCGCCTGGGACAATGCGAAGAAGAGCTTCGAGGACGGTTTCGTCGGCAGGGACGGGACGCGCCATATGAAGGGCTCGGACGCGCACAAGGCCTCCGTCACCGGCGACACGGTCGGCGATCCCTACAAGGACACGGCCGGTCCCGCCGTCAATCCGGCGATCAAGATCACCAACATCGTGGCGCTGCTGCTGCTCGCCGTGCTCGCCGGGTAACAAGACAAGGGTTGCGATGCAAAAAGGCCCGCGGGTTCATCCCCCGCGGGCCTTTTGCTGTTCCGGCGACGATCACGCAACCGTCAGTTCAGGCCGCCTCCGCCGAGCACCGAGCGCGCCATGTTCTTGCCGACGCCGTTGCCGGTGAGGATCTGGCCGAGGAACGACAGTTCCTTGCCGCCTGTCGGCGTGGTGCGCGAGATCATGTCGAAGACCTTGCCGTCCTGGAGCGTGTAGTTGGCGATCTGGCTGACCGTGCCGTCCTTGTCGAGATAGATGGCAAGCACCGTCTGCTCGACCAGCTTCGGCTTCATGAAGGCCATGCTGCGCTGCCGCTTCTGCGAGATGTAGTAGAGCACCTCGTTGTCGAAGGTGGCGGTCGCCGAGGGCGTGCCGAGCGACAGCAGCACCTGCTCGCGCGACGAGCCGACCGGCACCAGCGCCAGCGTTTCCTTGTCGACCACATAGCCCTGGTAGAGCGTCTCGCCCGGGTTGAGCCCCGTACCGGCCGTGCATCCCGAAAGGGCCAGGCCGGAGGCGAGCATGGCCGCGACGAGCGGACCGCGCGGGCGGGCGGCAGACTTGAAAACCCGTTTCGTCAACGACATCTCCTAAGGCCTTGCGATCACAGATGCGCCATTGCATTTCGTGGATGCTTCGGTAAACCAGCTTCAACGATCATGCAACACGAAGCCAGGCGCGAACCTGCCTTTGAAACGGCCAAACCTAGGCATTATGATGATTTTCGGGTGGTTCGGGAAAAAAACCAGCAACAGCGCGATCGTCGAGCGGCAATACGCGCTTCTGACCGAAGCCGGCCGCCAGCCGTCGCTCTATCTCGGCCATGACGTGCCCGATACGGTGATGGGCCGCTTCGAGATGCTCTCGGCGGTGTTCATCCTCTATTTCCGCCGCACGCGCCATTCGGGCCGCGCCGGCCAGGAGATCGCCCAGGAGATCGTCGATGCCTTCTTCGAGGACATCGATCATTCGATCCGCGAACTGGGCGTGGGCGACGTCAGCGTGCCGAAGCGGATGAAGAAGCTCGCCGGCATGTTCTACGGTCGGCTCGAAAGCTATGCCGCCGCCCTCGACACAGGCAGCGCGGCCGACCTCGCCGCGTCGCTGAGGCGCAATTTCTACCCCGAGGCGGGCGCCTCGGCACCCGGGATGGAGCGGCTTGCCGCCTATCTCGTCCGTGTCGAGGCGGCGCTGCTTGCCGTTCCGGAAGACGTGGTCGAGGCGGGCAGGCTCGCCTTCCCGCCGGCAGACTGAAGCGAGGACTGCTCATGACACAGGATGAAACGCCTCCGTTTTCCTATCTGGTCAAGGTCGGCCACATCTCCGCCAATCCCGTCGAGGTGCGGCTTGCGGCGAACGAGGCCGAGCGGCGCGGGCTCGCCGCCCTCTGGGGCGTGCTCGACGTGGCCGAGCTTTCGGCGACGCTGCAGATTGCCCGCTGGAAGAAGGACGGCGTCAAGATCAAGGGCACGGTCTCGGCAACCGTGACGCAAGCCTGCGTCGTGACGCTCGAGCCGGTCGTGCAAGGGATCCGCGAGGAGATCGAGCAGGTCTTCGTTCCGGAAGGATCGCGGCTTGCCCGCCATCTTTCGGAAGGCGAGACGGCGGCGCTGATGCTCGACCCAGACGGTCCGGACCTGCCGGAGACCTTCAGCGGCGATGCGATCGACGCCGGCATGGCGGTCGCCGAGCATGTCGCGCTCGCGATCGATCCCTATCCGCGCAAGCCCGGCGCGACCTTCGACAGGCCGCTCGAAAGCAGCGCCGAAACGGATGTAAAGCCCAATCCCTTCGCCGTTTTGAAGAGCCTGAAGACCGACGGGTAGAGAGGTGCACGCGCAAGGATGACGCCCGACAATTCGGTTGTCAGCGTGATGAAAACAGGTATTTTGGCGCCGATCCGGCCGGATGGCTTTCCGTCTGACGCATGGCGCCGGCGTCGCCCCTCAAGGTGAGGCGCGTGAGGGCGCGGCAAAGGACAAGGACAACACACTCTTGGTGAGAATCTCACTTGATCTGATGGGCGGCGATGTCGGACCCGAGGTCGTCGTTCCGGGGGCCGCGCGTGCCCTGGAGCGACATCCGGACATCCGCTTCGTGCTCTACGGCCTTGAGGAGCGCTGCGCGCCGCTGCTTGCGAAACATCCGAAGCTCAAGGACAACAGCACCTTCCACCACACCGAGCTTGCGATCGGCATGGACGAGAAGCCGAGCCAGGCGCTGAGGCGCGGCCGGGGCAAGTCCAGCATGTGGCTGGCGATCGATGCGATCAACACCGGCGAGGCCGACGTCGTCGTCTCGGCCGGCAATACCGGCGCGCTGATGGCGATGTCGACCTTCTGCCTGCGCACCATGGTCGGCATCCAGCGCCCGGCGATCGCCGCCATCTGGCCGACGCTGAAGGGCGAGAGCATCGTCCTCGACGTCGGCGCGACGATCGGCGCCGATGCGCGCCAGCTGATGGATTTCGCCCTGATGGGCGGCGCCATGGCGCGCGCCCTCTTCGAATTGGAGCGGCCCTCCCTTGGCCTGCTCAATGTCGGCGTCGAGGAGATCAAGGGGCAGGAGCAGGTGAAGGAGGCCGGACGGCTGATCCGCGAGGCCAATCTCGACGGCATCGACTATTTCGGCTTCGTCGAGGGCGACGACATCGGCCGCGGCACCGTCGACGTGGTGGTGACCGAAGGCTTTTCCGGCAATATCGCGCTGAAGACGGCCGAGGGGACGGCGCGCCAGATCGCGGAATATCTGCGCGCCGCAATGTCGCGCACTTTGCTCGCCAAGATCGGCTATGTGCTGGCCAAGGGTGCCTTCGACCGGCTGCGCGAGAAGATGGACCCGCGCAAGGTCAATGGTGGCGTATTCCTCGGCCTGAACGGCATCGTCATCAAGAGCCATGGCGGAGCGGATGCCGAGGGTTTCGCCGCGGCGATCGATGTGGGTTACGATATGGTACGCAATGGCCTGAAGGCGAAGATCGAGAACGATCTCAGGATCTATGATGCGCGGCGTCCGGCGGAGCCCGACGCGCCGGGCACGCCGTCCCTCGGCGGCGAGGGGCAGGTCGGATGATTCGCGCTGTTCTCTGCGGCTACGGCGCGGCACTTCCCGCCCGGATCCTGACCAACAAGGAGATGGAGGGGCTCGTCGACACGTCGGACGAATGGATCGTCCAGCGCACCGGCATCCGCCAGCGCCACATCGCCGGCGACGGCGAGACGTCCGCCTCGCTCGGCGAGCAGGCGGCGCGCGCCGCCCTTGCCCGCGCCGGGATGACGCCCGCCGACATCGACGTCATCATCGTCGCGACCTCGACACCCGACAACACCTTCCCGGCGACCGCCGTCAACATCCAGAACCGGCTCGGCATGCATCACGGTGCCGCCTTCGACATGCAGGCGGTCTGCTCCGGCTTCATCTATGCGATGGCGACGGCCGACGCCTATATTCGCGGCGGCCTGGCGCGGCGCGTGCTCGTCATCGGCACGGAAACCTTCTCGCGCATCCTCGACTGGACCGATCGCACGACCTGCGTGCTCTTCGGCGACGGCGCGGGCGCCGTCGTGCTCGAAGGCCGGGAGCAGGCGGGAACATCCGCCGACCGCGGCATCCTCACCGCGCAATTGCGCTCCGACGGGGCGCACAGGGACAAGCTCTTCGTCGATGGCGGACCCTCGACGACCGGCACCGTCGGCCAGCTCCGCATGGAGGGCCGCGAGGTCTTCAAGCATGCCGTCGGCATGATCACCGACGTCATCGAGGCGGCCTTCGCCGCGACGGGAACGACGGCGGACGACATCGACTGGCTGGTGCCGCACCAGGCCAACCGCCGGATCATCGACGCGTCCGCGAAGAAGCTCGGCATCCCGCCGGAAAAGGTGGTCGTCACCGTCGATCTCCACGGCAATACCTCGGCCGCGTCCATCCCGCTGGCACTCGATGCGGCCGCCTCCGACGGCCGGATCAAGGACGGGGACCTCGTGCTGCTCGAAGCGATGGGCGGCGGCTTCACCTGGGGCTCCGTGCTGCTGCGCTGGTAAAGAAATATCGATCCGCAACAGGCGCTTGACCGGAATTGCCAAGACCAATAGTCTCCGCTCTCCAGAGGACGAAGAAGAAACGGTCGGCGGGGATTCAATGAGCGGTAAGACGGTGACACGCGCGGATCTGGCCGAATCGGTATTCCGCAAGGTGGGCCTTTCGCGCACCGAATCGGCGGAGCTGGTCGAGACCGTGATCGACGAGATCTGCAACGCCATCGTCCGGGGCGAGAGCGTCAAGCTGTCGTCCTTCGCCACCTTCCAGGTGCGCGACAAGAACGAGCGTATCGGCCGCAACCCGAAGACCGGCGAGGAAGTGCCGATCTCGCCGCGCCGCGTCATGACCTTCAAGGCCTCCAACGTGCTCAAGCAGCGCGTGCTGAAGGCGCATCTGGCGCGCAAGGCCAAGCAGAAGCCGCCCGCCGCCTGATTTTGTCGGGCAAGCGTTAAATCCGGTTGAAAACCCCTCGATAAACCATTGATATGCGCTCGATTCGTGCGATCATCGCCGCACGGTCCGAACGATGACGGGTGCTTTGGCCGAGACGGAGACGAGATGGAGAAGAGTCCGGACGCGTTTCGCACGATCAGCGAGGTTGCCGACGATCTCGATCTGCCGCAGCATGTGCTTCGGTTCTGGGAAACACGCTTTCAACAGATCCGGCCGATGAAGCGCGGCGGCGGGCGCCGCTACTACAGGCCCGAGGATGTCGACCTGCTGAAGGGCATCCGGCATCTTCTCTACGACCATGGTTATACGATCAAGGGCGTGCAGAAACTGCTGCGCACCAACGGCAACCGTTTCGTCGCCGCCATTGCCAGCGGCGATCTCGCCACGGTGGAGGCGCTTGCCGCGGCCAACAATGACGGCGAAGCGCAGCCGAAACTCGGCACGCCCGAGGACGACCAGATCGTCGGCCGCGCGAAGGCGCCGGCAAACCGCCGCTTCTTCAGCTTCATCAGTGGCGACGACGACACGCCGGAAGTCTCGATCGGGAAGAGCTCGGTCAGCAAGGAGGACCGTGCCCTGTTGCAGGAGGCGCTCTATGATCTTCTGGAGTGCAAGCGCCTGCTCGATCAGGTCCGCTAGAAATCCTCAAGGGTAGCGCAGAGCATGCCACAGTCCGGCCTGTCCACGATGACGGGCGCGGCGATTCACGTCTCGATTCAAAATCGCGGCACGTGATTTCCGCCACGCTTGACGCCTCACGCTGCGCCGGCGGGATCGCCGATCGGCAGCAGTGCCGGGTCCAGGACCTTCGGGTCGTTCGGGTTGCGGGTGTCGCCGTCGCCGGTCACGGGGGCGCTCGGCGCGTTTTCCTGCCCACGATCGGGCAGGCCGGGCGTTGCTTCGGGACCGCGCGGCGAGAGGACGGGATCGGGGAGGGGATGGCGGTTCGGCATGGTAATCTCCTTTTTTGTATGAAAGGAAAACGACCCCGCGTCCCGATGGTTCCCGCAGGACATGGTCCCCGAAAAGACAGGCGCCCTGCGCACCCGCTTCGACGGCGTCAGAACATCGATGTCTCGATGACCAGCCTGCCTTCGACGGTTTCGCCCTTGGTGAAGGGCTCGGCGGCAAAGACGAAGGTCTGGCGGCCCGCGCCGAGCCGGATCGGCGGGTCGAGGCGGACGGGCTCGCCGGAACGCACGACGCCGGAGGCGATCACCGTTTCGTTGTGCTTGGCGAGGAACTGCTTCGGCCCGTGTTCGCCGTCGATATAGAGCGTCACCGACCTGACTTTCAGCGGAAACGGCACGATCGGGCTCGTCGCATAAACCATGCGGCTGTTGGCGGCCGGCTTTGAAAAGGTTTTTTCGAACTTCATCTCACTCACTCCCACCTGAACGGCGAACATGCAGGGAGACCGGACATTTCCGGGCCAGGTCCAAGGGCGGCGGCGCGCAGCCGCGCCTCTCCGCATGCGCCTTGGGTGATGGAGCCCGCAAAGGCTCCGACGACGCGGGTCGCGTCATAGCTTTTTTGCGGTGCAGAAGTCAAAGGCAGGACGGGATGGACTGACATCAACGGCAACGCTGCAACCGTGGTCGTCAACGGAGGCAATAGACCAGATTCCAAGGCTCGGTATCTTGAAAGAAAGTAAGCGGTGTTATCAGGCCACCGGGTTGGCTTCTGGCTGCTCGACACAGGCTCAGGGCCGTAGGTCATCGATCTGGCTAGTGGGATGTCCATTGACGATCCTGGTGATGACGTCTGTCAGGTAGGCTATTGGCTTGACGCTGTTGAGCTTGGCGGTTTCGATGGCGATGCGATGGTGGCGCAGTGTTCAGCGCCCTTCTCGGAAGAAGCGAACAACGCATTCTTCCGATTGAGAGCGATCGGCCTGATTGAACATTTGACGGTGTTGGAGTCGATTTCGATGCGGCCGTCTTCGATGAAGCGGGTCGGCCCGTCCCGGCGCGAGAGCGTGTCGCGGATGGCTTCGGCAGGCTTGGTCTTCTGGCTGATGAGTTTGCGTTGCTCGGTCAGCCAGGTGCGAGGTCATCGGCGATCGGTCGGCTCTTTTCCTGCCGGAAAGCGCGGCGTTCCTCGTGGGGCCTGCCCCGGATACTTTCCTCGACCTGATAGAGTTCGGCGATGCGCCTGCGCGCTTGGCTGGCAATCGGCGCCGGCCCGGCGGCGGCGAGCTCGTAGAAACGACGGCGCCCATGGCTCCGGCAGAAGGCCAAGGACACGCGGTTGCCGGCGGCGAGCGCCCGATAGCCGACCTATCCGCCCACCTATAGGACGCCGACAAAACCATTGAGGTGCGCCATCGGCCGTTCGCTCCTGCGATCGGGCGCATAGACACAGACGACACCCGGCGGGTCGCCTCCCTGCCATGGCCTGTCATCGCGAACATAGGCCCATAACTGCCCGGTCGGCGGCATGGGCCGTGCAGGTTCGTAAAACAGGATTGAAGAATATGTCGAGCGTCAATCAGCCTGCTTCAGTACTGGCACCAGGGTGATCGAGAGGCGAGGCCCGCCGCATTGCCCGACAACGTCCAAGGGAGGTCCAAGGGCATTCAGAAGGAGCCGGGACCAGTGCTGCCGCCATGGATCACGATCCGGACAACGCCGGAGCTGGGTGCGGCCGGCGGGCAACGATGATTGAAAGCGCGACGGCGGGCATGTAGAAGTGGGACATAGCGGTCTGGAGACGTGGAATGCAGGCACGAACCCGTCGGAAATGCGCGCTGATCGTCGGCGCGTCACGGGGTCTCGGTCTCGGCCTTGTCCGAGAATATCTTGCCCGCGGCTGGGATGTGATCGCCACCGCGCGCGACGAGAAGGGAGACGCAGCGCTCGCCGCACTGGCGGCCGCGCAGCCTTCCCGGCTTTCCGTTCTCAGGATGGATGTCACCATGCCGGCGGACATCGCCGCGGCGATGTCCTGCCTTGGCCCGGAACGGCTCGACGTGCTGTTCGTCAATGCAGGGATCTCCGGTGACCCCGACGCGGCTGTGGAAACGGTCTCGGAGGAGGATTTCGCCTTCGTGATGCGAACGAACGCCCATGCACCGCTTGAGGTCGTCTCCGGCCTTCTCAGCGCCGTCAAGACGGAGGGAACCGTTGCCGTCATGTCGTCGAACATGGGCAGCGTCAGCGGGAACCACGGCATGGGCTGGGAGCTCTATCGCGCGAGCAAGGCGGCGTTGAACCAGCTCATGCGCAGCTTCCATGCGCGCCAGGCGGATCGTCGGACCTACCTTGTCGTGTCACCCGGCTGGGTACGCACCGACATGGGCGGCAGCGACGCTCCCCTCTCTGTCGAGGAAAGCGTGCGCGGAATGATCGAGACATTGGATCTCCGGCGGGGCAGAGCGGGGATCGACTTCGTCGACTACGCCAACCGCGACGTCCCATGGTAGACCGGTGCGGCCGGGTGCGTAAGGCGCCGGCGGACATACCACCCGTTTTCTTCACGTCAGCGCTCAGGCCGCATTGATCCCGCGCTGCTCTTGCTGAAGGAAGAGAGCCAGTCGAGCTCGATCTGGACGCCGACAAGGGGGATGGCTGCGAGACGCTCTGAGCGGGAACACTCCCGCCGCGCCAAGGATGCAACCCAAAAGAGACTTTCCCGCTGCGCATCTTGCTGGCATTGTGTGGGCGAGAGCAGAGCCAGGCAATCACAACCGAGCCGCATCACAGACAGGGAGGGGAGCATGGCGACGATCTATGGGACGAACGCAAGTGACGTTCGCACCGGCACCATGGGGCGCGACGTGATCTATGGCTGGTCGATCGGCGGTGACAAGACGAGCGATCTGGGCGACGACATCCTGAACGGCCTCGGCGAGGCCGACGTCATCCATGGCGGCGGCGGCAACGATACGATCGATGGCGGCTCAGGCTACGACCTTCTTTACGGCGACAGCGGGGACGATACGATCCGTACCGGTGCGGGCAGCAACGTCCTGGGTGGTTCCGCCTGGGGTGGCACCGGCGACGACATGCTGATCGGCAGCGATGACCATCCGGACAACCTTTTCGGCGAGGATGGTAACGACACGCTTCTCGGGGGCGGGGGCAATGACACGCTGAAGGACGGTGCTTATGGCGACGCCGCTTCGAACGACATTCTGAGGGGCGGGGAGGGTGACGACAGGATCGAATCCTACGGAGGGGTTGATACGATCGATGGCGGTTCCGGCGCCGATTTTCTCCAGTTTGAACGGGCGGCAGCGATAAACGCCATCACCCTCACGCTCGTCGCAACCAACAGCGTGGCGACCTTCATCGGCGACGGAACAACGGTCGTCGGGGTGGAGACCTTCTCGATCACAACCGGCTCGGGTGCCGACATTGTCAACATCGCCATTGCCGGAGGCAGCCGGGTTTCGAGCGCCGAGGGCAATGACCGCATCTTCACCGGAAACGGCGACGACGCTGTGTTCTGCGGCGAGGGCAACGATACGGTCTATGCCGGTGGTGGCAGTGACTACCTTGTCGGCGACGGGGGAGACGACAGGCTCTATGGGCAAGACGGACACGACACGCTGCGCGAGGGCAGCGAGGGATGGACGACCGACAACGACATCATGGATGGCGGCGCAGGCGACGACCTCATTCAATCCTGGCGCGGCCGGGACACCGTGGATGGCGGCGCGGACATTGATCACCTGACCCTCGACCGAACCTCGGCAACGACCGATCTCATCTTCATCATGACCTCGATCGACAGCGTCACGACGCTGGTCGGCGACGGGACCACCGTCGTCAATGTCGAGAAATTCCGGATCGCCCTTGGCGCGGGCAATGACACGATCGTCCTGCTCGAGGGCGACCACCGGATCCATGGCGGGGCCGGCAATGTTGCGTTGAGTGTCGGCTTCGGGTCAGCCATCCTCATGGGCGAGGCCGGCGACGATGTGCTTCGGCTGAGCGACGGCGGCGGTACGGCCGACGGGGGCGCCGGCAACGATACCGTGATCGGCGGTGCCGGCGCGGATATCCTCAGTTCGGGGGGTGGCATCGACACGATCGAAGGCAGGGGCGGCGGTGATCGCATCTCGTCCTCCCACGTCGACGACGTCATCGATGGCGGAGCAGGGATGGATGTGCTGACCGCCAGCTGGGTCAGTGCCGATGCCGGAATTGTTTTTCTCTATGAAGGAACAGGGGCCAACGACGCGGCAGGGAACACCGTTACGATCCGGAACATCGAACAGTTCAGGATCTACGGCGGCAGCTTTTCCGATCACCTCAGGACAGGCGGCCTCGACGACACCCTCTCCGGCGGTGGCGGCAACGACATTCTGGAGGGCGGCGCCGGGTTTGACCTTCTCGATGGCGGCGCTGGCAACGATGTCCTCCATCTCGGCGCCGGCGGAGGAGTTGCCGAGGGCGGATCGGGCAACGATGTCTATGTCCTGACCGGCAATGCGCAGGTAGACAGGGTCTCGGAGGAACTGGGAGGCGGGATCGACGAAGTTCGCGTCAACTACACCTATACGCTGATCGAGTATCGCTTTTCCGGTTCGCTGTTTGAAAACCTGACGCTGACGGGCAACCGCGCCATTGACGGGCGAGGCAACAGCGGCGCCAACGTCATGAAAGGCAACGGCGCGTCGAACTGGCTGAAGGGTGAGGCCGGCAACGATGTCCTCGACGGACGCGCCGGCGCCGACGTCATGAGCGGCGACAAGGGCGACGATACGTTTTATGTCGACAATGTCGGCGACCGGGTTATCGAGGCGACCGGCAACGGCACCGATCTCGTCTATGCCTCTGTTTCCTTTTCTCTTTCCGGACAGGCAATCGAGAAGCTGACGCTGACGGGCGAGGCCGACATCGACGCCAGGGGCAATTCGGGCGCCAACACCATCACCGGCAATCGCGGCAACAACCTCATCGACGGCGGGGTCAATGCTGATGTGATGCGCGGCGGAGCGGGCGACGACTCCTATCTCGTCGAGCATGTCCGCGACAAGGTGATCGAGAAAGCAGGAGAGGGACACGACACGGTGCGCAGCACCGTCGGCTTCTCGCTCGCCGGCCAAGACATCGAGGATCTCGTGCTGGTCGGCACCGGATCGGTCAGGGCGGTCGGCAACTCCCTTGCCAACACGATCACTGGCAACGGGGCGGACAATCTCATCGATGGCGGGTTGAGGTCGGACACGCTGACAGGTGGCGGCGGAATGGACGTCTTTGCCTTCACCACCCGGCCGAGCGGGGCCAATCGCGATCGCATCACGGATTTCTCGTCGGCGGATGACACACTGGAACTCGGCGCGGACGTCTTCATCGGGTTGACCAGGGGGCAACTGGATGCGGACGCGTTCAAGGACACCGGCAGCCCCGGAGCGACGGTCGATGCAAGCGACCGCATCCTCTACAACAGCAGGACGGGTGCATTGTTCTACGACCGGGATGGCAGCGGCAGCGACCATGCCGCCGTGCAGTTTGCCACGCTGCTCAACAGGGCCGCTGTCAGCCATCTGGACTTTTCCATCATCTAAGTACGTCGCGCTCCAACGGGCAGCCGCTTGGAGCCCGTCCGGGAAAACAACCGAGGCTCTAATCGCAACCGGATGAAAGTTCAGTGGCAGGTCACTGGGAATTCGGGTGTTGCGGCATGACCTGCTGGCGACGGTTGCGCGACTGGCAGGCCGCGGCGTCTGGGCGAAGCTGC